>NZ_JH604835.1 GCF_000250875.1 Sutterella parvirubra YIT 11816
AGAGCCGACTGGCCCTTGTCCGTCACGCCCCAGAAGACGAAGTTCTGATACTGGTTGATCGCGTCGTCACTCCAACCGATGGCCGTCGTCACCGTCTTCGTGTCTTCGCCCGACGGCACCGTGGGAATCGCAGCAATGGCCGCACCCGCCACCATGGTCGTCGCGACGGTCACCACCGTCTTCGTACCGATCGCGGCCACGGAAGAGGTGAGTTCGCTCACGACCTGAAGCGCGCCCGCACGGGTGGCGCGCACTTTGTATGTCTTGTTCATGTTTTGTGCTCCAATAGTGTCCCTCTGCTGTCTTTGTCGTTATGCCCGCCTTTCGGGCGGAACGCGTCTGCGCAGAGAAACTGAGCGGATCTTACGAATCCGTGCCAGAATTCGCGGGGGGGGGTAAACCCCTATTTCTAATCATTTCCAAAGCATCTTTCCAACTCCTTCATTTATTTGCCAGGCAAGTCGAGATCGCGACTCAGGGAAACCGCCAGTACCTGCGATGCCTGTGGACAACTGTTTCAAAATTGTTTCTTCCCCGCTTGACCGCTCATATTCCGAGGGTTCAGGCGAGAAAAAGGCCCAACCTCGGTTTCCCAAGATCGGGCCTCAAGCGCCGGGCTTTCGCCCCGCGCAGTGTGAATCCTCCGTCCCGCGCCTTCTTGGAGCCGAAGGCGTGGGGCGAAGGCTCCGTCATCAGAAGCGATAGCTGAAGTTCGCCTTCACCGTGGCGTTCTGACGGTCGTCGCTGCCGAAGCCGTAGCCCGCGTCGAGACCGAAGGCGTACTGGCCGTAGACGGCCTCCACGCCCACCGTGGTGTTGTAGAGGTTGTCGATCACGTCGACGTCGCCCACGAGGGTGGAGACTTCCTTGTCGCCCACCTGCGGCACGACCGTGAAGTCGACTGACGGGACGAGCTTCCAACCGGCGGCGGGTTCGAACGTGCCCGCAACCTTCACGCCGACCGGGAGTTCGACGACGTTCACGGACCCGTTGTCGAGGCCGTGGAACGCATCGACGTCGATCGAGGTGTAGCGGACGCCCGCGTGCGGCACGACGTTGAAGGCGCCGGCGTAGGCCGTCCAGTCGGCGCGCAGGTCCACCGTGAAGACTTCGCCGTCCACCTTGTCGTCGGCCTTCACGCCCGCGACCGTGCCCTTGATGTCGTTGTCGAACCAAAGGTAGGAGAGGTCCGCACCGACGTAGAGGCTCGTGTCGCCCACGTTCTTGCCCGTGTAGAGCGAGATGCCGTAGAAGTCCGTGTCGGTCGAGAACTGCGAGAAGGAGCCTTCGCTGTCGGCGTCGGACTGCCCGATCGAGACCGCAGCCCCCAGCTTCGCGCCGCAGGAGAAGGTCGTGTCGAACCCGAACACGCCGCCGTAGATGTCGGCGCTGTAGCCCTGGTCGCCGTAGAGCTTCTTCGCTTCGTTCGAGGCGTAGAAGACGTCGGCCCAGGCGCCCATGCCTTCGCTCTGAACGTTGCGGTTCATGACGACACGGGAGACTTCCGCGGCGGCGTCGTAGGCGACGTTGTAGGCGCCCGAGACGACCGGGGCGGCCATGAATTCGGACGCGGCCTGGATGCCCGCATCGGAGAGCTTGCCCGTGGTCGAATCGATGAAGGGCGACGCTTCCAGCGTCGTGTCGCCGATGGCGGCCAGCACTTCGCGGGCGAGCGCGTCGCCTTCGCCGTTGACGACCCGCTTCGCGGCGGCGTTGAAGGCGGCGTCGGTCGAGACGTTGTCTGCGGCAGTGGCCGTGATCGCCCAAACCTGGCTCTCGTCTTGCGTTACCTGCTCAAAATTCCCGGTCAGGAAGATGTTGTCGGATTTGATCTCCGTGCTCGCATTGTTGGTAACCGTGCCCGTCGCGATCAGGAGGGTGCCCGCCTTGGTGAAGTTTTCGATTGCGATTTCACCATCGGAGTCAATGGTGAGGTCGCCGTCGATCACGGCACCGTCGTAGTTGCCCGTGGCGTTGATGATGAGGACGCCGTTTTGCCCCACGGAAAACTTCTTGCCAGCGGCGCCGTCGGGCGTGCCGAGGTTGATCTGACCGTTCGTGTCCAACTTCACCGTACGGTCGAGGTAGGCGACGGCCTTGCCTTCCTGGGCAGGCGTATCGGTGACGGTCGAAATCACGGCACCCGCCTTGGGGTGGGGGTCGAAAACCGGACCTGCT
>NZ_JH604836.1 GCF_000250875.1 Sutterella parvirubra YIT 11816
AGAAAGGGCCCCGGTGAAGAGGTTCCTTTAACGGGTTTGGTGAACGTCGGATCTTTCGAGAGCGCCTCAATCTTCTTACGGATCCCAAGCGCGGTGAGGGGTTGAGCTTTGCGGGGCATGTTAGTGGACTGACGTTAGAGATTCTTGGGCTGGATCCCAGTCCCCTAACCAGTCTACTAACAAACGTCGGATTTTAGTGGACTGTATCGGACTTCTCCGGACAGTGCTCTAACCAAAAAATCCTTATCTTTGCTTGACAATCGGACGTTCTCGGACGCCATTGGATTTGAATTTGGTCCCCACGACAGGAATCGAACCTGTAACGCGGCCTTCGGAGGGCCGCATGATATCCATTTCACCACGTGGAGCGGGATCCCGAATTATACACGGCCCTCAGGCTTCGAGCGGGTCGACTTCCATCGTCCATTCGACCCCCGCGCGGGCGCGCAGACTTTGGCGCCAGCGCGCGAGAAAGGCTTGGAGCGCCGGACGCTCGTCGGCTTCAACGAGAAGCTGCGCGCGCTCGACGTTCATGAGCCGCATCAGGGGCATCGGCACCGGGTCATAGATGCGCACCTCGGGGGGCGCCTCCCGCATGCCGATTTCGACCGCTTCGGTGAGGAAGAACTCGGCCTCCGCCAAGCTCTTCGCCTCGGCGTAGAGCATCGCCTGATGGACGTAGGGCACGGCCATGTTGGCGCGGCGGTCTTCCAACACCGCATCCGCGAAGGCGACGTAGTCCTGGCGCGCCAGGGCCGCAAAGAGCGGATCGTCCTGAAAGCGCGTCTGGATCAGCACCTCGCCCTGCGCGCCCGCGCGCCCCGCGCGCCCCGCCACCTGCATGAGGGTTGCGAAGAGCTGCTCGCGCGCACGCGTCGCCGGGCTCAGCATCTGCGCGTCGGGGTTGAGCACCACGACGAGGCCGACGTTCGCGAAGTCGTGCCCCTTCGCGACCATTTGGGTACCCACAAGAATGTCGACCTCGCCTGCGTGCACGCGCCGGAAGGCTTCTTCGGCTTCATGGCGCGTCGAGACGCTGTCGCGGTCGATGCGGAGCACCCTGCGGTCAGGGAAGCGCACGGCCAATTCCTCTTCGATCCGCTCCGTCCCGGTGCCCTTCGGGAGAATGTCCGGGTCGCCGCACTTGGGGCACGCGGGCGGAATCCCGGTCTGCCACCCGCAGTGGTGGCAGACGAGGCGCTTCGCGCCCTTATGGAAGACCGTGAAGGTGGAGCAGCGCCGACAGGTGCTCACCCAGCCGCAGGAGGGGCAGGAGAGCACCGGGGCGTAGCCGCGGCGGTTGAGGAAGACGAGCACCTGGCGGCCCGCCTTCAGGGTCGCCTCCATCGCGGCCGCGGCGTCGGGCGTCAAGAGCGTGCGTGCACCCTTCCGGTTGGGGTTCACGAGCCGGATGGCGGGAAGGGTCGCCTCGGCCGACGCGCGCTTCGTCAGCGTCAAGAGCTTGTAGTCGCCCTTTCGCACCTTCGCCCAGGTTTCGATCGAGGGCGTGGCGCTCCCCAGGATCACCGGGCAGCGGTTCTTCCACGCGCGCCAGACGGCGAGGTCGCGCCCGGAGAAGCGCAGACCGTCCCCCGCCTTGAAGGAGGTGTCGTGCTCCTCGTCGACGATGACGAGGGCAAGCTTCCGAAAGCTCGCGAAGATCGACATGCGCGTGCCGACCAAGACGCGCGCCCGGCCCTCATGGACCGCAAGCCACGAGCGGGCGCGCTCGCCGTCCGGAAAGTCCGAGTGCATCGCGACGACGAGCTCGTCGGGAAAGCGTGCGCGCACGCGCGCCTCCAACTGCGGCGTCAGGTTGATTTCCGGGACCATGAGGAGCACCTGCGCCTCGGGGTCCCGCACGAGCGTCTCTTCGATGAGGTGCAGGTACACCTCGGTCTTGCCCGAGCCCGTCACGCCGAAGAGCACCCAGGGGACGTAGCCCCCGGAGGCGAGCACCTGACGGCAGGCTTCGGCCTGCTCGTCGTTGAGTTGGGGACGCGGCCCGGGCTCCCCGCCTGCCGGACCGATCGCGCGGGCCTTTTTGAGCCAGGACTCGTGCCGCACGCCCGGCGCCCGGCGCATGAAGAGCGGGAGCGCCGGCACGGCGCTCTCGCCCCAGCCGCGCTGGTAGTAGAGCGCCGCAAAGCGCGTCAGCGCCAACCATTCGGCATGAAGCGGAATCGTGTCGGAAAGGACCGCCGCGACGCGGCGCAGCTTCTTCGCGGGCACCTCCGTCACGGGCGAGAGTCCCGTGACGATGCCCGGAACCTTTCGCGTGCCGAGCGGCACGATCACGCGGTCGCCCGGTGCGAGCAGCATCCCTTCGGGGACGCGGTAGTCGAGGGCGCCGAGTCCCGGCGCGTCCACGATCACCGCCGCAAATTGTTCCGCTTCAGCCATGGGTTCGATCCTCTCCTTGATGCGAGAACACTAACGCAATCCGGGCTTTCGCGTTGGGGCATGGGCGAAAAGACCTTGTTTGAAAACCTGTGGATAACTATGTGGATTTCTGCCTTTGCACGCTTCCCCCTACCCTATCCACCCCATGTCAAAGAGCGCGAACTAAGCACCTACACACGATAGGTTCAACCGTCCTTCAGTCAATTCGGAGAAAAACGAAAACCCCAGGCATTGACACCCGGGGTTTCTCAGGCTTGTGCACAAGAGTAGGCGCTCTTGTGTACAACTTCAGGCCGGTCAGTGATGACGGCGGCTGTAGCTGTGCACTTCGTCGACGAGAATCCGGACGTTCTCGACCGGCGTGAACTGGTTGATGCCGTGGCCCAAATTGAAGACGTGGCCGCCCGCGCCCACTTCACCGTAGGCGTCGAGCACGCGGCGGGCTTCGCGGCGGATCGTCTCTTCGTCGCCGAAGAGCACGAACGGGTCGAGGTTGCCCTGGAGCGCGACGCGGTCGCCCACGACGCTCCTCGCGCGCGTGAGGTTCACCGACCAGTCGAGGCCCACGGCGTCGCAGCCGATCGAGGCGATGTCGGCGATCCATTCGCCGCCGCCCTTCGTGAAGACGATCGAGGGCACCTTGGCGCCGTCGTTTTCGCGGATGAGCTTTTCGACGACCTTCTTCGTGTAGGCGAGCGAGAACGTCTGGAAGTCGCCGTCGGCGAGCATGCCGCCCCACGTGTCGAAGATCTGCACGGCCTGCGCGCCCGCCTTGATCTGGGCGTTGAGGTAGAGCGCGACCGCTTCGGCGTTCACTTCGAGAATGCGGTGGAAGAGGTCCGGGCGGCGGTACATCATCGTCTTCACGGTGCGGAAGTCGCGCGAGCCGCGGCCTTCGACCATGTAGCAGGCGAGCGTGAAGGGCGAACCCGAGAAGCCGATCAGGGGCACGCGATTGTTGAGCGCCTTGCGGATGCTCGAGACGGCATCCATGACGTACTTGAGTTCGACGTTGGGGTCCGGGGCCGCCAACTGCGCGACCGCGGCTTCGTCCTGGACGGGCTTCGCGAAGACGGGACCTTCGCCCTGCACGAAGGAGAGGCCGAGGCCCATGGCGTCCGGCACCGTCAGGATGTCGGAGAAGAGAATGGCCGCGTCGAGACCGTAGCGGTCGATCGGCTGGAGCGTCACCTCGGTGGCGTAGTCGGGGTTCTGCGCGAGACCCATGAAGCTCCCCGCGCGCGCGCGGGTTTCGCAGTACTCAGGCAGGTAGCGGCCGGCCTGGCGCATGAGCCAGAGCGGCGTAAAATCGGTCTTCTCCCGGCAAAGCGCACGCAAAAAGGCGTCGTTGGTCGGTTTCATTCTCAAGGGTCTCCCAAAACCGAGCCGTAGCTCGTATGTCGTCAGTTGAATTGTTTTCCGCGGCCGACCGCTGGTGCGTCGCCTCGAAGGCGGGCGTCACCGTGGCGCTGCACGTGCAGCCCGGCGCGAAGCGCAGCCGCGTGGTGGGCGAGCACGGCGAGCGGCTCAAAGTCGCCCTGCAGGCGCCTCCCGTCGACGGGAAGGCCAATCAGGCGCTCGTCAAGTTCCTCGCGGGCGTCGCCGGCGTTCCGAAGAGCGCCGTCGAGCTCATCGCGGGCGAGACGAGCAGAGAAAAGCGGCTCGAAATCCGGGGCGTCGAACGCGCCGGACTTCTCGCCGCTCTCGCCGAAGCGCAGAACGCCTGAGGGCGCTCAGCGCACGACCAGCACGGGGCGGTCGGCCTGATGGAGCACCTTCTGGGTTTCGCTCCCCAGGAGGAACGAACCGATGCTCCCGAGACCGCGGCTCGCCATCACGATGTAGCTCACGTCGTGACGGTCCGCGCACTCCAGAATCGCCTTCCAGACGGCGTCGGAATGCTCGGCCACCACTTCGCACTCGACGCCCGCTTCCTCAGCCTTGCGGGAGATGGCGGCGAGACGGTCGCGCACGGCCTCATCCTCGGCCTGAAAGCCCGCAGCGGGCGGCGGCGCGAGCACGGCGGTGACGCCGATCAGCTTGGCGCCCAACGCCTTCGACAACGCGACAGCGCTCTCCACAGCCTTGTCGCTCAAATTAGACCCGTCCGTCGTTACGAGCACCTTAACAGTCATTCCGAACTCCATGAAACGCCCGGCATTCCGGGGCGGATGGTGCTTCTCCCCATGCCGGGAAAAGCTTCACGCGCGGCCTCCGGATAACCGGGAGGCGCGCCTCACATAATGGAATCCTAGCGCGAAACGAACCGGAGCGCTCCAAAACGAACGAGGCGCCCTTCCCTTTCGGGGAAGAACGCCTCGTCGGTCGTAGGGCTGCGGACGACGCCGATCAGCGCGTCTGCTGACGAATCTTCTTGATCGCCTGAAGCTCGGCGGCCAGGGCGGCCATTTCGGCTTCGATCTTCGCGATCGCGAGTTCGCCCGTCGCGTTCTGGCGCGCGGCGCGGGCTTCCTCCAACGCCTTCTGAGCCTTGGCCTCGTCGAGGTCCTGGCTGCGGATGGCGGTGTCGGCAAGCACGGTCACCACGTCGGGCTGAACTTCAAGCACGCCACCCGCCACGAACACCTGTTCGACTTCCTTGTTCGGCAGATGAATGCGCACGAACCCGGGGCGAATGAGGGTGATCAGGGGAAGATGGCCGGGCAGGATGCCCAGTTCGCCAGACTTGCCCGGAAGCGACACGAGCTCGGCATCAACGGAGAGGATGTTCTCCTCCGCGCTGACGACGTCGACTTTGATGGTAGCCATTAGAGTTGCTCCGTTTGGTCAGGCTCCGGAAACCCGGCTCCGTACCGAGGGCGCGGGGCCGGATCGGTCCGGTGTTACTTGAGGGTCTTGGCCTTTTCGAAGGCTTCGTCGATCGTGCCGACCATGTAGAAGGCCTGCTCGGGAAGCTCGTCGCATTCGCCGTTGACGATCATCTTGAAGCCGCGGATCGTTTCCTTGAGGGGAACGTACTTGCCGGGCGCGCCCGTGAAGACTTCCGCCACGTGGAACGGCTGCGAGAGGAAGTTCTGGATCTTGCGGGCACGCATGACCGTGAGCTTGTCCTCAGGCGCGAGTTCGTCCATGCCGAGAATGGCGATGATGTCGCGGAGTTCCTTGTAGCGCTGGAGCGTTTCCTGCACGCGGCGGGCCGTCGTGTAGTGCTCTTCGCCGATGATGTTGGGGTCAACCTGACGCGAGGTCGAGTCGAGCGGGTCGACGGCGGGGTAGATGCCCAGCGCGGCGATGTCACGCGACAGAACGACGGTGGCGTCCAAGTGGCCGAAGGTCGTCGCGGGCGACGGGTCGGTCAAGTCGTCGGCAGGGACGTACACGGCCTGGATCGACGTGATCGAACCGGTCTTCGTCGAGGCGATGCGTTCCTGCAGCTTGCCCATTTCTTCGGCGAGGGTCGGCTGGTAGCCCACGGCGGACGGCATGCGGCCGAGCAGAGCGGACACTTCCGTACCGGCAAGGGTGTAGCGGTAGATGTTGTCGACGAAGAGGAGGATGTCGCGGCCTTCGTCACGGAAGGCTTCGGCCATCGTCAGCCCCGTCAGGGCGACGCGCAGACGGTTGCCCGGGGGTTCGTTCATCTGACCGAACACCATGGCGACCTTGTCGAGAACCTTCGACTCGCCCATTTCGTGGTAGAAGTCGTTCCCTTCACGGGTACGTTCGCCCACGCCGGCGAAGACGGAGTAGCCGCCGTACTGCTTGGCGATGTTGTTGATGAGCTCCATCATGTTGACGGTCTTGCCCACGCCGGCGCCGCCGAAGAGGCCGACCTTGCCGCCCTTGGCGAACGGGCAGATCAGGTCGATGACCTTGATGCCCGTTTCGAGCAGGTCGACGGACGGGGAGAGTTCGTCGAACTTCGGCGCTTCACGGTGGATTTCACGGCGTTCGTCTTCGCCGATCTCACCGGCGTCGTCGATGGGACGGCCGAGCACGTCCATGATGCGGCCGAGGGTCTTCGGACCGACCGGGACGGAGATGCCCTTGCCGGTGCTCGTGACCTTCATGCCGCGCTGGAGACCTTCGGAAGAGCCCATGGCAATGGTACGGACGATGCCGTCGCCAAGCTGCTGCTGCACTTCGAAGGTGAGGCCGGATTCGGCCAGGGTGTTGCTTTCGTCCTTTTCGAGAACGAGCGCTTCGTAAACCTTGGGCATGGCGTCGCGGGGGAACTCGATGTCCACCACAGCGCCGATGACCTGAACGATCTGTCCGATACTCATGGGTGTTCCTTAGTATTCGTAACTTTTTCCATTAAGACACGGCAGCGGCACCACCGACGATTTCGGTGATTTCCTTCGTAATGCCGGCCTGACGGGTCTTGTTGTAGACGAGTTGCAGTTCGCCGATGAGCTTCTTGGCGTTGTCCGAGGCCGCCTTCATGGCAACCATACGGGCGCTCTGCTCAGAGGCCATGTTTTCCGCAACTGCCTGATAAATCAGGGCTTCGACGTAGCGCTTCAGAAGCTCGTCGAGGACGGTCTGGGCGTTGGGCTCGTAGAGATAGTCCCACGAGTACCCGCTCTTCGTCTCGGTTTCGGCGGCGCCGAAACGGTCCGCCGTGAGCGGAAGCAGCTGCTCGATGACGGGCTGCTGCTTCATCGCGTTGACGAAGCGCGAATAGGCCAGATGCACGGAGTCCACCTTCCCTTCCATGAACGCCTTGATCTGCACCGTGATGGCGCCGATCAGGTTGTCGAGGTTGGGATGGTCGCCAAGCTGAACGACCTGGCTGACCACCGGCACGTTGAGGCGCGTCAGGAAGCCGAGACCCTTGTTCCCGATCGCCGTGGCGTCGATGGCGACGCCTTCGGCGTTCCAGTCCTTGATTCGCTGAAGAACCAAGCGCTGGATGTTGGTGTTCAAGGGGCCGGCGAGGCCCTTGTCGGTCGTGACCATGATGAGGCCGACCTTGTTCGCACCTTCGTGCTTGGCGAGGAACGGATGCTTGTACTCGGTGTTCGCTTCCGCGAGGTTCGAGCAGATCACACGGATCTTGTCGCCGTACGGGCGAGCGGCAAACATCCGGTCCTGCGCCTTGCGCATCTTCGAGGCCGCAACCATTTCCATCGCCTTGGTGATCTTGCGCGTGTTCTGCACGCTCTTGATCTTTCCGCGAATTTCCTTAGTACTGGGCATGGGTTTGGGTCCTCTAGGATCAGTCTGGCTTAGTAGGCGCCGCTCTTCTTGAATTCGTCGATGGCGGCCTTGAGCTTGGCCTCGTCTTCCTTGACGAGTTCCTTCTTGGCTTCGATCGACTCAACAAGATCAGCGTGATGCGTCTTGAGGTACTCACGCATGCCGCGTTCGACGCGCAGAGCGTCGGCCACGGTCACGTCGTCGTACGCGCCGCAGTTGACGGCGTAGAGCACGAGCGCTTCTTCCCAAACCTGGAGCGGCTGGTACTGAGGCTGCTTCATGAGTTCGGTCACGACGCGGCCGCGTTCGAGCTGCTTGCGCGTGACGTCGTCGAGGTCGGAGGCGAACTGCGCGAAGGCCGCGAGTTCACGGTACTGCGCGAGCGCGAGACGCACGCCGCCGCCCAACTTCTTGATGATCTTCGTCTGGGCCGCACCACCGACGCGGGAAACCGAAATACCCGGGTTGATGGCGGGACGGATACCAGCGTTGAAGAGGTCGGTTTCAAGGAAGATCTGGCCGTCGGTAATGGAAATGACGTTCGTCGGAACGAACGCGGTCACGTCGCCGGCCTGGGTTTCAATGATCGGCAGAGCCGTCATCGAACCCGTCTTGCCCTTGACGGCGCCCTTGGTGAAGCGCTCGACGTAGGCGGGGTTCACGCGCGCGGCACGTTCGAGGAGGCGCGAGTGGAGGTAGAAGACGTCGCCCGGATAGGCTTCACGTCCCGGCGGACGGCGAAGCAGCAGCGAGATCTGGCGGTAGGCCCAGGCCTGCTTCGTCAAGTCGTCGTAGACGATGAGGGAGTCTTCACCGCGGTCGCGGAAGTATTCGCCCATGGTCGCACCGGCGTACGGGGCGATGTACTGCATGGCGGCGGATTCCGAGGCCGTGGCGGCCACGACGATCGTGTATTCCATGGCGCCGCTTTCTTCAAGCTTGCGCACGACGTTGGCGATCGTGGAGGCCTTCTGACCGATCGCGACGTACACGCAGATCAGGTCCTTGCCCTTCTGGTTGATGATCGTGTCGATGGCGACGGCGGTCTTGCCCGTCTGACGGTCACCGATGATGAGTTCGCGCTGGCCGCGGCCGACGGGAACCATCGAGTCGATGGACTTCAGACCGGTCTGCACCGGCTGCGAAACGGACTGACGGTCGATGACGCCCGGGGCGACCTTTTCGACGACGTCGAATTCCTTCGCTTCAACGGGGCCCTTGCCGTCGATCGGCTGGCCGAGCGCGTTCACGACGCGGCCGATGAGTTCGCGGCCGACGGGAACGGAAAGGATGCGGCCGGTCGTCTTGACCGTGTCGCCTTCCGAGATGTGCTCGTATTCACCGAGAATCACGGCGCCGACGGAGTCGCGTTCGAGGTTGAGCGCGAGGCCGTAGGTGTTGTTGGGGAACTCCAACATTTCGCCCTGCATCACGTCGTGCAGACCGTGAACACGGCAGATACCGTCGGTCACGGAGACCACGGTACCCTGGGTGCGAAGATCAGCGGAAACGCCGAGGCCTTCGATACGCTTCTTCAGCAGTTCGCTGATTTCACTGGGATTGAGTTGCATCTTACAGCTCCGAATTTTTTTAGGCGGTGAGCGTCGTCTTCATCTGGGCGAGACGGGCGCGAACGGACGCGTCAAGAACCTGGTCACCGACGCGCACGCAGACGCCGCCGATGAGCTCGGGGTTGACGGTCACGACCGGGTGAAGGGTCACGCCGGGAAACTTCTTCGCGAGCGCGTTGAGCAGACCGTCGATGTCGGCCTGGCTCAATTCGAACGCCGTCTCGATATGGGCGTCGGCGACACCATCGGACAAATTCTTGAGTTCACGAAACTGACGGGCGATCTCCGGCACAGCTTCCAGACGACCGTTTTCGACGACCACACGCAGGAGATTGGCGACTTCCTGGGGAAGATCCTTGCCGACGACGCCGGCGATCAGGTCGAAGAGTTGATCATCGGTCAGCTTGGGGTCGCCAACCAGCAGGGCCAGCTGCGGGTCCGCAACCGTGCGCTCAAGAGCGTCGACGGCTTCGACCGCACGGGCCAGGTCCTCAGCGCCGGCATTACGCTCGCGGAGAGCCTGATTCAGGCCCTGAGCGTAGGGGCGCGCAATCGTCGAAAGTTCAGCCATAGTTAGAGCTTCGCCTTCAATTGTTCAAGCAACTGGGCGTGAACCGTCTTGTCCACTTCGCGAGCGAGGATCTGCTCGGCCCCGGCAACGGCCAGCGCGGCGACTTCGCCGCGGAGCTGTTCGCGGGCACGCTGCATTTCCTGAGCGGCCTCAGCCTTGGCGGCTTCAATGATTCGGTCGGCTTCAACCTGGGCCTGAGCCTTGGCGGCATCGATCACCGCCTGGGCGCGCTTTTCACCGTCAGAGACGAGCGAGGTGGCGCGGCCGCGGGCCTCGGCTTCGATGGCCTTGCTCTGCTCGGCCGCCACGGCAAGAGCCTTTTCGCCCTTGTTGGCGGCGGCGAGGCCGTCCGCAATCTTCTTTTGCCGCTCTTCAATCGCGTTGATCAACGGCGGCCAGATGTACTTCATGGTGATCCAGGCACCAAGGAAGAACACGACCATCTGTACAAACAGAGAGGCATTAATGTTCATTGTTGAACCCCGTTATGTCAGCCGCGCCGGGAATGGGATGTGGGCGCAGCTGACGGCGTCATTAAAAGAAAAGACGTTTGCTTGCGACGGCTGAATTAGCCGACGAACGGGTTGGCAAAGGCGAACATCATGGCGATACCGACGCCGATCAGGAAGGCCGCGTCGATCAGGCCGGCGAGGAGGAACATCTTCGTCTGAAGGGGTTCCATGAGTTCGGGCTGGCGGGCGCAGGATTCGAGGTACTTCGAACCCATGATGGCAATGCCGAGGCAAGCGCCGAGGGCGCCGAGGCCCACGATAAGACCGCAGGTAAGAGCAACGAAAGCGACGTTGGTCATTTGAATAAACTCCTTAACCGTAAAAAGGGAGTAGTTGAGTAAAGGAAAGAAAGTTGAAATCTATCTGTTAGTGGCTGCTGTGCGCCTGGCCGATGTAGACCAGCGTCAGCATCATGAAGATGAACGCCTGCAACAGAACGATCAGAACATGGAAAAGCCACCAGACCAAGCCGGCCGCGACTTGTCCGAGCCCAGCGCTCACACCCCCAAGAGGGCCGAGCTCAAGAGCGAAACCACCCAGAAGGGCGATCAGGAAGAAGACCAACTCGCCGGCGTACATATTGCCGAAGAGTCGCATCCCCAACGACACGAATTTGGCGGCGTACTCGATGATGTTCAACAGGAAGTTGAACGCCCAAAGAGCGGGATGCTTGCCAAAAGGCGCCGTAAACAGTTCAACCACGAAGCCCGTGGCGCCCTTGACCTTGATGCCGTAGTAGAAGAGCAGGAGGAGGACGCCGAAGGAGATGCCGAGGGTACCGTTGATGTCGGCGGTGGGCAGCGGGCGGAGGTAGTGGAGGCCGAAGAAGCCGGCGATCCACGGGAAGAGGTCGACCGGGATCAAGTCGATGGCGTTCATGAGCGCCACCCAGCAGAAGACGGTGAGCGCGAGGGGGGCGATGAAGGTGCGGTCGCCGTGGACGATGCCCTTAGCCTGGTTGTTCACCATTTCGACGAGCATTTCAACGGCGCACTGCATCTTGCCCGGGACGCCGGATGTGGCGCGCTTGGCGCCGGCACGCAGAAGGAAGAACACGCAGACCATCATCAGAATCGAGAAGAAGATGGTGTCGTAGTTCACGATGGAGAAGTCAACGATCACACCCTGCTTCATCGAAGACAGGTGGGTCATGTGATGTTGGATGTACTCAGTTGCGGTAGGTCCTTCCATGGGTACCGATCCTTAGTATTTTTTGAAGAGAATGACGAAGTAGCTGCTTACGGCCGCCACGATTCCGATGAGGACGGCCGGCCAGTGCAAGTCTTCATAAACTCCAACCGCGATGCCGATGACGGCAGCGAAGGCCAGAATCCGGACAAATTCTCCGACGAGCACCGTGTACGCTCCGGGATTTCCGCGGCGCTTGCGCATGACGATAACCGCGATCAGCACGCTCGTCGGAAAGGCATAGGCCAAACCGCCGATCATGGCTGAAGCCGCACCGTCTGCACCGAAGAAGAGTGCTGAAACAAGAGCTGCAAAAAGTGTAAGAGCATACTGCGCAAGAGAGACGCGCATCATATCAGAAACGGCCAACATTCTTACGCAACACGGGGTTGGGAATTTGAATCGTCCGAAATTGTAGTTTCACGAAAAGTCTTAAACAACTAGTCGTAAGCTGTAACAACCTACCCCAATCAGGGTAGCTGTCCGCGGGCCTGATTCTACTCAAAAACCCGTAGAAGACAAGCGATTTAGTCCGACTTTTTCGCTTCGATAGGCTCGTCAGCCGCGGATGCGGCGCACGATGCTCGTAAGCTGCTCAAGGTTTTCGAAGGCGATGACGATGCGCCCGCGCCCCTTGGCGCTCGCCGTGATCGACACGTCGGCGGCCAATTCTGCGGAAAGCGCTTCTTCAAGAGGCGCGCCGCTCTTCTCGTCGTCCTTGATCTTGATGACGACGCGGCGGCGCGGCTGCGGGGCGCCCTCCCTGCGGCGGCGCACGAGCGTTTCGGTCTGACGCACCGAGAGGCCCTTCTCACGCACCGCCTTCGCGGCTTCGCTCTGCGCGGCGCCCGTGAGCCCGAGAAGAGCCCTGGCGTGCCCCATGTCGATTTCGCCGCGGCGCAGGGATCCCTTCACGTCCTCTTCAAGGGTGAGCAGGCGCAGGAGGTTCGTCGTTCCCGAGCGGGAGCGCCCGACGGCGTTCGCCGCCTCCTCGTGCGTGAATTCGAATTCGTCCATCAGGCGCTTGATGCCTTCGGCCTCTTCGATGGGGTTCAAGTCCTCGCGCTGGATGTTCTCAATCAGCGCCATCGCGGCGGCGCGCCGGTCGTCGACGTCGCGCACGATCGCGGGAACGCGGTCGAGCCCGGCGAGCTTCGCGGCACGCGTGCGGCGCTCACCCGCGATGATTTCGTAGCCGAGCCCCGAGGGACGGACGATCACCGGGCTGATGACGCCTTCGCGGCGGATCGAGGCCGCAAGTTCCTCAAGGGGTTCCTCCGCCCAGTCCGTGCGGGGCTGATAGCGCCCGGCGTGGAGCTCCGCGATCGGGAGCTCGATGATCTGGCGGACTTCGTCGAAGTTGACGGAATCGTCCGGACCCAAAAGCGACTCAAACCCGCGGCCGAGACCCTTCTTGTTCAAGCTCATGCCTTGGCTCCTTCGAGTCGGCGGAGCATTTCATCCGCAAACGCCGTGTAGGCGCGCGCACCCTTGCTCGAGCGGTCGTAGACGATGCCGGGCTGGCCGTAGCTCGGCGCTTCGGCCAAGCGCACGTTCCTCGGGATGATCGTCTCGTAGACGCGGTCGCCGAAGTGGCGCGAAAGCTGTTCGCTCACCTGCTGCTGGAGCGTGATGCGCGGGTCGAACATGACGCGCAGCACCGAGAGCATGCGAAGACGCGGATTCTTTTCCGCGTGGATGCGCTTCACCGTCGCCACGAGGTCGGCGACGCCTTCGAGAGCGAAGTACTCGCACTGCATCGGGATGATGATCCCGTCCGCCGCGCAGAAGGCGTTGAGCGTCAGCATGTTGAGGCTCGGCGGGCAGTCGATGAAGACGTAGTCGTAGCGGGAGGAAACCTGCTCCAGGGCGCAGCGCAGGCGGTGCTCGCGCTCGGGGAGGTTCACGAGTTCGATTTCCGCGCCGGAGAGCGCGCGGTTGGCAGGCAGCACGTCGAAGCCCGCCTCTTCCGAGCGGCGCACGACGTCGTCGAACGCCGCTTCGCCCAGAAGGAGCTCATAGACGGAACGCTCGAGGTCGCGCTTTTCGATGCCGCACCCCATGGTGGCGTTCCCCTGGGGGTCGAGGTCGACCAAAAGGACCCGACGGTCGCGCTGCGCCGTCGCGGCGGCGAGGTTGACGGCCGTGGTGGTCTTGCCGACGCCGCCCTTTTGGTTCGCAATGCAGAAAACGTGACCCATGCTTCTTCTGTCGTGGTTGCCGGGCGCAGTCCGCCCAAAGCGGAAAGTTTAACAAAATGAGGCCCGATTTCTCCGGGATCTCAGGCGTTCAACGCCAGCCAAAGCTCCGAGAACCCCTGCCAGAAGACCGAAACGCCGAGGCAGATCAGGATGAAGGCGAAGATGCGCGCGAGCGCGTCGGCGCCCGCGGCCCCGACCGCGCGGCCCACGCGGTCGCTGTAGCGGTAGCAGAGCCAGATGACGACCACGGTGGCGAAGGTCGCGGCCACCGTGCCCGCGATGTTGGCGACGTTGTAGGGAAGACTCGTCCCCAGCGCGACCGACACGGCGATGGCGCCCGGGCCCGTGGTGAGGGGCAGCGTGAAGGGGTAGAAGGCCATGCTCTTCAACTTCACGCGGGAGAGGCTCTGCGGCGTCTGCTCGCTCCCATCGTGCGAGGGGGCGTTCAGGGCGCTCCAGCCCGCGGCGAAGAGCACGCACCCGCCCGCGCATCGGAGCACCCCCACGGAGATGCCGAAGAACCCGAGGATGAAGTGCCCCGCAAAGAGGCACACGAGCAGGATCACGACCGAATAGAGCGCGAGGCGGTTGGCGACGTAGGCGCGGTCGCGGTCGTTCAGATTTCCCGTCATCGCCGCGAAGAACATCGCGCCGCTGAAGGGGTTGATCACGGGGAGGAGAGTACTGAACGCGTAGATGAACGCGCTGACGAAAGCCGAGGATTCCACGGCGGACTCCGAAGTTTTGAGGCCGAGCGTCAGTCGGCGGGCGTAAGGACCACGAGGCAGCGCGCCTCGTCGAGTCCGGGTACTTCAAGCTTAATCGTTTTCAGGGCCCGGGCGTGTCCGGGAAGGTCCGCAAGTTCGTCCTCGGGGTGCACCGCCTTCATCGCGAGCCACTTCGTGTCTTCGTGGGCGAGGGACGCCGTGAGCGTCGTGAAGTCCTTCATCGTCGCAAAGGCGCGCGAGGTGATGACGTCGTAGGTGCCGGGAAGCTTCTCGACGCGGCTGTGCCGCGCGCGGAGATTCCGCAGGCCCAGTTCGATCGCCGCCTGGTTGATGAAGGCCGCCTTCTTGCCGACGGCGTCGACCGCCGTCACCTGAAGGTCCGGCCGGAAGACGGCGATCGGCACGGCGGGGAGCCCCCCGCCGCTTCCGACGTCGAGGACGGTCTTCGCGTCGGGGGCTTCCACGGCGATGTGGGGCACCATCGCCGCGCTGTCCAAAAGATGGTGCGTGAGCACCTCGTCCTCATGACGGATCGCGGTGAGGTTGTAGGTCTTGTTCCAGCGCAGAAGGAGCGCCGCATAGGCCGCGAGCTGCTCGATCTGACGGTCGGTGGGGGCGAGCCCGAGGCGGGTGAGCCCTTCCCTGAGCGCAACGGTATCCATGTGGCTTCTCCGGTCAGCCGTCCGAGCGGGCCGCCGGATCGCGGTCGCCCTTGCTGCGGACGTAGTAGTGGCGGTGCTTCAGGTGCACGAGCAGAAGCGTCACCGCCGCGGGGGTGACCCCCGAGATGCGGCTCGCGTGCCCGATCGTCTCGGGCTTGTGCGCCTTCAACTTTTGGCGGACCTCAAAGGAGAGCCCGCGCACGGCGTCGTAGTCCATGTCGGCCGGGATCGCGAGCGCTTCGTTCGCGCCCTGCTTCGCGATCTCGTCCTTCTGGCGCTCGATGTAGCCCGAGTACTTGACGTCGATTTCGACCTGCTCGCGCTCGGCGGGCGTGAGTTCTTCGACGTCGAGCACCTTCGTGCCGTCCGTGCGGGTGAGCGTCCCGAGGGCCTCGAGCGACACGTTCGGGCGCGCAAGGAGCGCGCGCAGGTTGTGCTCGCGCTCGATCGGCGCGCCCAAGACGCGCCCGGCTTCGTGCGCATCGATCACGCCCGGATGAATCCAGGTGCTCTTGAGGCTCTCCAACGTCTTCGCGACGGCTTCGCGCTTCTTCTCAAAGGCCGTCCACTGCTCTTCCGTGAGAAGCCCCAGCTCACGCGCAACGGGTGCCAGGCGCATGTCGGCGTTGTCTTCGCGAAGGCTCAGGCGGTATTCCGCGCGGCTCGTGAACATGCGGTAGGGCTCGGTGACGCCCTTCGTCGTCAAGTCGTCGACCATGACGCCCAGGTACGCCTCGTCGCGGCGCGGCACCCAGGCCTCTTCGCCACGCGCGGAGCGCGCCGCGTTGATCCCGGCCAGAAGCCCCTGCGCGGCGGCCTCTTCGTAGCCCGTCGTGCCGTTGATCTGACCCGCAAAGAAGAGCCCGGGCATCGCCTTCGTTTCGAGCGAGCGCATGAGCCCGCGCGGGTCGTAGTAGTCGTATTCGATCGCGTAGCCCGGGCGCAGCAGATGCGCGTGCTCCAGCCCCGGCATCATCCGCACCATGCGGAGCTGCACGTCGAAGGGAAGCGAGGTCGAAATGCCGTTCGGGTAGAACTCGTTCACGCGGAGGCCTTCGGGTTCCAGGAACACCTGGTGGCTGTCCTTATCGGCAAAGCGCTTCACCTTGTCTTCGATCGACGGGCAGTAGCGCGGCCCTACGCCCTGGATCACACCCGCGTACATGGGCGAGCGGTCGAGGTTCGCGAGGATGAGTTCGTGCATCTCCGGGGTCGTTCTCGTCACCCAGCATGGCATCTGCCGGGGATGTTCCGCGGCGGGCGTCCACGTGGAGAAGACCGGCACGGGGTCGAGGTCGCCCCACTGCTCCTCGCACTTGGTGAAGTCGATCGTGCGCCCGTCGATGCGCGCGGGCGTCCCGGTCTTCAAGCGCCCCTGCGGCATGCCGAGGTCCTTCAAGCGCTCGGCCAGGCGCACGCTCGCCGGGTCGCCCATGCGGCCCGCGGGATAGTGTTCGAGCCCGACGTGAACGAGGCCGTTCAGGAACGTCCCCGCCGTGATGACGACGGCGCGGGCGTGAAAGCGGATCCCGGTCTGGGTGACGACGCCGGCGGCGCGGCCATGCTCGACGATCAGGTCGTCGACCGCCTGGCCGAAAACGTCGAGGTTGGGCGTCGCTTCGATCCGCTCGCGCATCGCGGCGCGGTAGAGCTGACGGTCGATCTGCGCGCGCGTCGCGCGCACGGCCGGGCCCTTCGAGCCGTTCAGGATTCGGAACTGAATGCCGGAGGCGTCGGTGACGGCGGCCATGGCGCCGCCCATCGCGTCCAATTCCTTGACGAGGTGCCCCTTGCCGATCCCGCCGATCGACGGGTTGCAGGAGAGCTGTCCGATCGTGTCGAGATTGTGCGTGACGAGGAGCGTGCGGCGGCCCATGCGGGCCGAGGCGAGCGCGGCTTCGGCGCCGGCGTGGCCGCAGCCGACCACGATCACCTCATAGTGTTCGGGATAGTCCATTTCGTTGTCCGAGCCTTCGGCCTTACTTGCCGATGCAGAACTTGCTGAAGATCATGCCGAGCAGATCGTCCGGGGTCGTTTCACCCCGGATCTCACCCAGCGCCGAGCCCGCCAGACGGAGCTCTTCGGCAAGGAGCTCCATCATACAGAAGCCCGTACGCATGGCGAGCGCGGCTTCAAGGTGCGACTGCGCACGCCGCAGGCAGTCGAGATGGCGCTCGCGCGCCATGAAGAGCCCGTCGGTGCTCGCCGACATGCCGGCCGACTCCAGGAGCACGCGGCGCAGGTTCTCAAGCCCCGCGCCCGTGCGGGCGGAAATGAGGATTTCGTCCGGAAGGGGCGTGCGCGAGGGATCCGCCTCGTCCGCCTTGTTGGCGACGGTGACGAGGGGAACGCCGCGGCGCACCACCGACATGACGCGCTTCAAGACGTTTTCTTCGTCGACGATTCGCCCGGACGCGTCGACCAGGTGCAGAACGAGGTCAGCCTTCGAAGCCGCGTCCAACGTGCGTTCGATCCCCTTGGCTTCGACGGTGTCGGACGTTTCGCGGATCCCGGCGGTGTCGACGATGCGAAGCGGCACCCCTTCGATCGTCACCCAGTGTTCGATCTTGTCGCGGGTCGTCCCGGCGATGTCGGTGACGATGGCGACTTCTTCGCCCGCCAAGGCGTTCAGCAGGCTCGACTTCCCGACGTTGGGGCTCCCCACAAGCGCGACGGTGACGCCTTCGCGCAGCACGCTGCCGCGGCGCGCGGTGGCGAGAATCGTGCGGATGCGCTCAAGCAGCGCTTCAGTACGCTCGAAGATGCGGCCCTGCGCGAGGTTTTCGACTTCCTCTTCCGGGAAGTCGAGCGACGCTTCGACGTAGGCGCGCAGCTCATCCGTTTCGTCCGCGACGGCGTGAACGAGGTTCGAGAATTCGCCCGTCAGGGAGCGCGTCGCCGCGCTCACCGCGGATTCGCTCACCGCGTCGATCAGGTCGCTCACGGCTTCGGCCTGCGCGAGGTCCATGCGGCCGTTCAGGAACGCCCGCTTCGTGAATTCGCCGGGTTCGGCTAGACGCACGCCGAAGGCCGCGCACTTCTCCAAGACCGTGCGCGTGATCATGCGCATCAGCACCGGGCCCCCGTGCGCCTGGATTTCGAGCACCGACTCGCCCGTGTAGCTCGCGGGCGCGGGGAACCAGAGCACGATCGCGTGGTCCAGAAGGTTCCCCGACGCGTCCGTCACCGGCCAGAGGTGAGCGTGGCGGGGCTCTGCCCTACGCCCGGGAAAGAGCGCTTCGAGCATGCCGGCGGCGCGCTCGGGCGGCGCCGAGACGCGGACGATGCCGATGCCGCCTCGGCCCGCGGCCGTCGCGACGGCGACGATGGGATCAGTGTCGGAGTGCATAATCTTGGAATGTCCGTGCGCGGCGGAAGCGCCTTCCGGCCGCAACGCTTGAAACTACTTCTGCGGACCTCATTGTCCGGCCTAACGCATGTCTTTGCAAAACCCACGCCGCTCGGGCGGCGACTTCTTCGGGCCCGCACTGGCGGGCACCTGTCTCGCGGTCGTCATCTCCGTTCCGCTCGCCGCGTTCGCCGCGGCCGCCTTCGGCGACGACTACGACACGCGGGTGCTCATCTACGGCGGGTTCCTCGCCTGGGTCTGCGCGGGCGGCGTCTCGCTCTTCATGAAGACGCGCCGCGCGGAAAACCAACGGATGACGCCGGGGAGGATTCTCCTCTGGACGCTCTCCGTCTGGTGCTGGCCGCTTCTGCTTCTGGCCTCGCGCCGTAGCTGAAGAACCCGCCTCCCACGATGGCGAAAGACCGGAGTCATCCGTCGGGATGCTCCGGTCTTTGTCATTCGGCCTCTCGGCGCCGCCTTACTTCAGGTTGGAGGCGCGCTGGGCGGCGATGGTCTTGTTGATCCACCACTGCTGCGCGATCGAGAGCACGTTGTTCGTCAACCAGTAGAGCACGAGGCCCGAGGCGAAGACGAAGAACATGACCGAGAAGACCACCGGCATGATGTACATCATGCGGGCCTGAACCGGATCGGTGGGCTTCGGATTGAGGAAGATCTGCAGGAACATGGTGGCGGCCATCAGGGCGGGCAGCACGAACCAGGGGTCCGGCATCGCCAGGTCATGCACCCAGAGGATCCACTCGGAGCCGCGCAGCTCGACCGAGCCCTGCAGCACCCAGTAGAGGGCGAGGAACACCGGGATCTGCAGGAAGATCGGCAGGCACCCGCCCACCGGGTTGATCTTCTCGCGCTGATAGAGCTCCATCATCGCCTGGTTGAGGCGCTGCTTGTCGTCCTTGTACTTTTCCTGGATCGCCTTCATGCGCGGCGTCACTTCCTTCATGCGCGCCATCGAGCGGTAGCCGGCGGCGGAAATCGGGTAGAGGATCGCCTTGACGATGCAGGTGAGGAGCACGATCGCCCAGCCCCAGTTCCCGACGATGCCGTGCAGGAAGGAAAGGAGCCAGTAGATGGGCTTCGCAAGGAAGGTGAGCCAGCCGTAGTCGACGACGAGTTCAAGCCCCGGCGCGATCTGCTCGAGGCGCTCCTGCGCCTGCGGGCCAGCGTAGAGCTCGGCCTTGTCCGAGATCGTCTTCCCGGGTTCGACCGTCGGGAGCTTCACGAGCGTGCCGATCGAGTAGAGGTTCTTGTCGACGGCGTTGGCGTAGTTCTCACGCTTTTCGCCCTGTTCGGGAACCCAGGCGCTCACGAAGTGGTGCTGAATCATGGCGACCCAGCCGTTGTCCGTTTCGCCCTGATACGTCGCGCTCTTGTCGGCGATGTCCGCGTAGTCGATCTTCTGGAACTTTTCTTCGTTCGAGTAGACCGCCGCGCCCGTGAAGGTCGAGTACATGCTGCTTTCGCCTTCGGGCTTGCCGCCGTCGCGGGTGATCTGGTAGTAGATCGAGGGCGTCGCCGGAGTCTGGCCGACGTTTTCGATGTCGGTCTTCACTTCGACGCCGTAGTTGCCGCGCGTGAAGGAGAAGGTCTTCGTCACCTTGAGGCCGCCCTTGTCGGCTTCAAAGACGATGTCGAGCTTGTCGGCGTCCTTCATGTCGACGGCCTGGCTCACCAGACGGTATTCCGTGCGGTGGTTCGGATAGTCGCCGCCCACGAGCCCCGTCTGCGCGACGTAGGTGCGCGTCGGGGTCGTCTCGAAGAGGACGAGGTTGCCGAGATCCTCGGCGGGCTTGCGGCCCAGCACGAGCCCCGCGAGACCGACTTCGGTCCAGTCGGGCTGGCGCGGCATCATCAGCATTTCGGAGCGGACGATGCGCGCACCCTCGAGGTCGAACGTGACCTTCATGCGGTCGGTCGTGACCTCAACGGGCTTCACGGCCTTTTCCGCGGCGCTCTGCGTGGCGTTCACGGCCGCGACCGTCCCGGTCGAGGGGACTTCAGCCGGCGTCGTTTCGGCCGTCTGCTCGTGCGTGCTCGAATGGAAGACCGACTGGCCGCCCGTGTAGACCTGGTAGTTGTCCCACAGCATGAAGAGCGAGGCACCAAGAATCACCCAAAGCAGGGTGCGCTGGAAGTCTTTTCCCATAGGGCTCTATTGATGGTTGTTGTGTTGAGGGTGATCGGCGTCACGGCCTGAAGACCGTCCGCCGAACCATTGAAATCTTTCGGGCACCGGGTCCAACCCGCAGCCGCCCAGCGGATGACACCGCAGGATGCGCTTGAGGCCGAGCCAACCGCCGCGGACCGCGCCGAAGCGCTCGATCGCCTCCATCGCGTATGCGGAGCACGTCGGCACGTACCGGCATTCGCGTCCCACCCAGGGCGAGAGCGTCAGCTGGTAGAGCCGGATCGCACCCAAGAAGAGCGCCGCCAGAGGTGTGCGCATCACGATGGTACGTTATCGGCTTCGGCTTTGGGCGCCGCCGCGGGGGTCTTGCGCACCCGGCGGCAGATTTCGCCCATGAGCTTGTCGGCATCCGCACGGAGCGCGCGCTTGAGCGCACGGACCGCCGTGCGGTCCCCGGCCTGTGCGAGCGGCGTTTTGAGCCGCAGAGACACATCAAGCCCCAGTCCCCGCTGACCGAGCATGGTCAGGAGAGCCGGAGCTTGCATGCGCGCGGACTCCCGAAGGATCCGCTTGACGAGCGCGCGGTCGACCGCGCGCTTCGCGTTCTTCTTGCCGACGGTCACGCCGAAGCGGAGCTCACCAGGCGCCTCGGGGCGCCTCATGCACTGCGCGGAGAAGAAGACGGCATCCGAGCGGAACGTGTGTTCGTTGCGCGTACGGACGACAACCCCGAAGTCCGCCGTCTTGATCAGACGGAGACGTCGGGGGAACGTATGGCGCGTCTTCTTCCCGTCGCCGGACACGAGGGGTCTCCGGCCTTCGACGGATTAGAGGGCGAGAACGTGACGGCCCTTGGCGCGACGGCGGGCGAGCACGCGGCGGCCGCCCTTGGTGCGGCTGCGAACCAGGAAGCCGTGCGTACGGGCACGCTTGACCTTGGAAGGCTGGTAGGTACGTTTGGTAGCCATGATGGATCCTTGCTTGGTAAAAGAGGGCTCATCGCGCCAGGGGGCACGAATCGAGCGGAAATCAACAAATGCTGTGCGCGGCGGCGCCCTGGCGCTGCCCGGCGGCACGCATGAAATTTTCGTTAGCCCCGCTTTTCCGCTTCGGTCTCAGCGGACCAAATACGTCCATTCATCTGCGGCACGCGGCCTCGATCAACGAGAACTACGAAAAGTCCGATATTAGAACCCATCCCGTCAAGCGTTGTCAAACGATAGGCCCCACTTTTCGGACATCCCAAGGGTTCGGCGCCGGAAACGCTCTTCCCGGCGGCCTTCCGGCATACCAAATGTCGAAGATCCGTCGATCAAACCACAAGATGTGGGACGCCTCCGCGGTCAACCCCACCGCGAGTCTGTTGAAACAGGTCGTGCGTACGTGTTCACTCCATTAAAATCCTTTTATCCACAAGGAATAGTTTTCCATAAGAGGTTGTGGACAACCAGTCGCCGCACGGGTCTTCGGACGCGGAACGAAAACCCGGACGGACCGTCTTTTCAGGCCCCGTCCGCCCGAGGTTCCCGGGCTGCCGGGATGGGGACATGGAGCCCCGCACGATCAATCACTTACCGGCTAAAATAAGGGATTGACCTTTGCGCCTCCGCTTCTTTTCCGATCCCAATGCATGAATTCTGGACAGCCTGCCTGAACGAGCTCAAGACGCTCATCAAGCACACGCCTGGCATCTACAACACGTGGTTCGCCCCGCTCGAACCGGTGTCGTGGGATCCCGAGCATGCGAAGCTCGTGCTGGAGGCGCCGCTCCCGAAGCTCTCTTCGGTGAGGAGCAAGTACCTCGGCACTATCCAGACCGTCGCGACGCTCGTCAACAAGGGCGTGCGCGTGGAGGTCGTGATCAACGCGATCACGGACAAGGACCGTGAGGCGGCCGAAGCGGACGGCAAGAAAACCTCCTCCGTCACGGACGCGCAGGAGCGCCGCCGCGAAGAGACGGGGCTTCTCCCCGGGCTCACCTTCGAGAACTACGTCAACGGCAACGCGAACCAGCTTGCGGTCGCCGCGGCCGAGCACGTCGCGAGCACGGCCGGGTCGCAGTACAACCCGCTCTACATCTACGGCGGCGTCGGTCTCGGGAAGACCCACCTCATGCAGGCGATCGGGCACCGATACCTCGACCTTCATCCGAAGGCGCGCGTGCGCTGCATCTCGGCGCAGGACTTCATCAACGAATACACGACCGCCGTGCGCGAATCCGCGAGCAAGGGCGGTCCTCAGAGCCTGCAGCGCTTCGACGAGCGCTACAGCAACCTCGACCTTCTTCTGATCGACGACGTGCAGTCGCTTTCCGGGGCGAAGGGCTCGCAGGCGCAGTTCTTCCGCGCCTTTGAGGCGCTCGTTCCGCACAACAAGCAGCTCGTCATCACGTCGGACACGTACACCCGCGGCCTGAAGGACATCGAGCCGCGCCTCATCTCCCGGCTCTCGCAGGGTCTTTCCGTCGCGATCGAGCCGCCCGAATTCGAGATGAGGACGGCGATTCTTCTCAACAAGGCGAAGTCGATGGGGGTGGAACTTCCGGACGAAGTGGCGGCCTTCATCGCGAAGCGCCTCAAATCGAACGTCCGCGAACTCGAAGGCGCCCTCCAGCAGGTCGTCGCCTACCAGCAGTTCCAGCCCGCCGCCGACCGCGAGATCACGATCGACGTCGCCAAGCGGGTGCTGCGCGACCAGTTCACGGTCTCGAACACGATGATCACGATCGAGACGATTCAGAAGACCGTCGCCGACTACTACAAGATCAAAGTGGCGGACATGCACTCGAAGCGCCGTCCGGCGAACATCGCGCTCCCGAGACAGATCGCGATGTACCTCGCCAAGGAGCTCACGCAGCACAGCCTTCCCGAGATCGGCGCCAACTTCGGCGGGCGCGACCACACGACCGTGATGCACGCCGTGCGCAAGATCTCGCAGGAACGCATGGGCAACGCCGAGCTCAACCATGAGCTCCACGTGCTCGAACAGCTGATCCGCGGCTGACAACCCATTCAACTCATTCCTAGGAACCGAACGTCATGCAGCTTCTGCGCAGCAACTGCGAAACCATTCAAAAGCCCGTCAAGATCGTCTCGGGCATCGTCGAACGCAATTCCACCGTGCCGATCGTGAACAACATCATGATCGACGTGAAGGGCACGAACGCCGTCTTCACGACGACCGACCTCGACACGCAGGTCGTGACGAGCGCGCCGGTGGGCTTTTCGGATGAATCCGAAGGGTGCTTCACGGTCTCCGCGCAGAAGCTGGGCGACATCCTCTCGACGATCAAGGGTTCCGCCCCGGTGGAGCTGAGCGTCGAGGACGGCGTCGCGATGCTCGCGACAACGAACGGCCAGTTCCAGCTTCAGACGCTCCCCGCGGACGACTTCCCGTCGTTCGACGCCGTCGACTGGACGCGCGAAATCAAGATCTCCGCGAAGAAGCTCCGTCGCGTGCTCGCGCTGACGAGCTTCGCGATGGCGAACAAGGACATCCGCTACTTCCTGAACGGCGTCCTCATGGTGACCTCGGGCTCGACCGTGCGCTGCGTCGCCACCGACACGCACCGCCTCTCCTTCTGCGAGTGCGAACTGGAGGAAGGCCAGTTCTTCGAAGAACCCCACGACGCGATCATTCCGCGCAAGACCGTGCGCGAACTCCTCCGCATCCTCCCCGAGGACGACAGCGAAGTGCAGATCCGTTTCGGCGACATGCAGGTCGAATTCAGCTTCACGGACGTGACGTACCGCTCGAAGCTGGTCGACGGCAAGTTCCCCGACTACGAACGCGTGATGCCGACCTTTGAGTCGAACCCGTGCGTCATCCGCATCAACCGCGAAGAACTCATTTCGGCGCTGCGCCGCGCGCAGATCATGACGAACGAGAAGTTCAACGGCGTGCGCTGGCTTCTCTCCCGCGGCAACCTCCAGATCCAGGGCACGAACAACGAACAGGAAGAAGCGACGCAGGACATCGCGGTCGACTGGACGTGGGACGACCTCGACATGGGCTTCAACGTGCTCTACCTGATCGACGCGCTCTCGAACCTGAAGAACAACGAGGTGAGCTTTCACTTCGCGCAGACGCCGCGGAGCGTGCTCCTCACGATGCCCGAGACGACGGACTTCCGCTACGTCGTCATGCCGATGCGCATCTGACCGTCATCCTCGCGAACGAACGAATACCTGACCCATGACTGAAGCTGAAAACACCGTCACCGAAGCGACCGAGGCCGTCGAACAGACGTCCGAGGCGCCCGCCGAAGCCGCGTCGAGCTACAACGAATCGAGCATTCAGATTCTTGAAGGCCTTGAAGCGGTTCGCAAGCGTCCGGGCATGTACATCGGCGACACCGCCGACGGCTCCGGCCTGCACCACCTCGTCTACGAAGTCGTCGACAACTCGATCGACGAAGCGCTCGCGAAGTTCGCGAGCCACATCGAGGTCACCATCCATCAGGACGAATCGGTTTCGGTCGTCGACGACGGCCGCGGGATTCCCTCGGCGATCAAGTGGGACGACAAGCACGAACCGAAGCGAAGCGCCGCGGAAATCGCCCTGACCGAACTCCATGCCGGCGGCAAGTTCGACAACAACGGCTACAAGATTTCCGGGGGCCTGCACGGCGTGGGCGTCTCCTGCGTGAACGCGCTCTCGACGTGGTTGAACCTCACGGTCTGCCGCGACGGCGAAAAGCGCCGTCTGAGCTTCTCGCGCGGGAAGGTGGTGAATCCCATCATCGAAGAGCAGACGAACCCGAAGACGGGTGAGAAGACGCTCGTCTCGCCGATGGAGTTCGTCGGCAAGACCGACCGCCACGGGACGGAGGTGCACTTCCTCCCGGACCTCCAGATCTTCGAGCAGGTGACGACCTTCAGCTACGAGACGCTGCTCTCGCGCCTGCGTGAGCTCTCGTACCTCAATTCCGGCGTCGAAATCCTCCTGAAGGACATGCGCACGGAGCACGAGGCGCTTCTCAAAACGGAAAAGGGTCTCGTCGCCTACGTCGAATTCAAGAACCGCACGAGGAACGTCCTTCACCCGAAGATCTTCCACGCGCGCGAAACCGTGACGAGCAACGGCGTGCCGGTCGACGTCGAAATCGCCATGCAGTGGCAGGACGGGTACAACGAAGTCCTCGCGGCCTACACGAACAACATTCCGCAGCGCGACGGCGGCACGCACGTCACGGGGCTTCGCGCCGCGCTCACGCGCGTGCTGAAGAACTACATCGCGCAGAACGAACTCGCGAAGAAGGCGAAGGTCGACCCTGAAGGCGACGACATGCGCGAAGGCCTCACCTGCGTGCTCTCCGTCAAGGTCCCGCAACCCAAGTTCAGCTCCCAGACGAAGGACAAGCTCGTCTCGAGCGAAGTGCGTCCCGCGGTCGAAGAAGTCGTCGCCCGCGAGCTGGAGCTCTTCCTTGAGCGCAACCCCGAAGACGCGAAGATCATCTGCGAGAAGATCGTCTCCGCTGCGCGCGCCCGCGAAGCGGCCCGCAAGGCCCGCGACATGACGCGAAAGAGCGCCCTGGGCGGAAGCCTCCCCGGGAAGCTCGCCGACTGCCGCGAAAAGAACCCCGCCTACTCCGAACTCTTCCTGGTGGAAGGGGACTCGGCGGGCGGCTCCGCCAAGCAGGGGCGCGATTCGCAGTTCCAGGCGATTCTGCCTCTGCGAGGGAAGGTGCTGAACGTCGAGAAGGCCGCGACCGACAAGCTTCTGGACAGCGAGCAGATCCGAACGCTGACGCTCGCCTTGGGCGCCAACATCGGCAAGAACTTCGACATCGAGAAGCTCCGCTACCACCGCATCATCATCATGACCGACGCGGACGTCGACGGCGCGCACATCCGTACGCTCCTTCTGACGCTCTTCTACCGTCAGATGCCGCAGCTGATCGAAAACGGCTACGTCTACATCGCGCAGCCGCCCCTCTACAAGGTTCAGAAGAACCAGAAGGACAAGGGCGTGTTCCTCAAAGACGAAGCCGAGATGAACGAGTACCTGAAGCGCCTCTCGCTCGAAGGCGCCGCGCTCTACTCGACCGCGGCCGACATCGAAGAGGGCCGCGCGATCCGCGGCACGGCCCTCGAAGAGTTGGTCGACGAATACGTCGCGGTGCGCGACCTCATCTCGCGCTTGGGCAACGCGATGGACCGCGGCGTGCTGCTTGCGATCGCCGCCGGCACGACCGTCAACCTCGAGAACACCTTCGCCGCCGAAGAGAGCGCGAAGCGCCTCGAAGAGGACATGCGCGATCCGGACGTCAAGATCGAAGCGGTCTACGACGAGAACACCGAGAAGCACCTCCTGAAGATCCACCGCCGCCGTCACGGCAACACCAAGACGACGACGATCACGCCGGAATTCACGCGCTCCGCCGACTACGCGAAGCTCCAGGAAAGCGCCCACATGCTGAGCGGCGTGATCGGCGACGGCGCCGCGATCGAACGCGGCGGCGTGCGTCAGGGCGTGCGCAACTTCGCCGACGCCGTCAACTGGATCACGAAGCAGGCCGAAAAGGGCATCATCCGTCAGCGCTACAAAGGGTTGGGCGAAATGTCCGCCGAACAGCTCCGCGACACGACGATGCGCCCCGACATCCGCCGCATGCTCCGCGTGAGGATCGAGGACGCCGCCAACGCCGACGCCATCTTCTCGATGCTGATGGGCGACGTCGTCGAGCCGCGCCGCGACTTCATCGAATCGAACGCGCTCTTCGCGAGCAACATCGACGCCTGATGAACCCGGGACGGGGCCGGAATCGGCCCCGTCCGCGCCGGCCCTGAAGGTCCGTCGTAGGAGGACACAACGATGGTCACCCCCAACCCCAACGACCGCCTCGTCGTGGCGGTCTCCTCCCGGGCGCTCTTCGACCTTGAGGAAGAGCACCGTCTCTTTGAGGAACAGGGCTACGCGGCCTTCCGCGACTATCAGGTCGCGCACAAGGAGGATCCGCTCCCGCCGGGCGTCGCGTTTCCGTTCGTGAAGCGCCTTTTGGCGCTGAACGACCACTTCGGCGAAGAGAATCCCTTCCAGGTGGTCGTGCTCTCGCGGAATTCTCCCGAGAGCGCGCAGCGCATCTTTCACTCCTGCCGTCACTGGAACCTTCCCGTCACCTCCGGCGCCTTCACGTCGGGGCAGTCGACGTTTCCGTTCCTGCGCGCCTTCAACGTCTCGCTCTTTTTGTCGGCGAACCCGAAGAGCGTGAAGATGGCGATCGAGTCGGGGCTCCCCGGCGGGCTCGTGCTCCCCAACACCGTCGAGGACGTCGACGACCAGGATCCGTCGCTGCGCATCGCGTTCGACTTCGACGGCGTCATCATCGACGACGAGGCGGAGCGCGAGTACCAGAAGGAAGGCCTTGCGGGCTTTCATCAGTTGGAGAGGAGCAAAGCCGCGACGCCGCACGAACCGGGGCCCCTGCGCGGCCTCTTCGCGAAGCTCTCCCACTTCCAGCGCCTCGACTACGACCTCCACGGCCGCGACAACCCGTACTTCCATCCGGCGATCCGCATTTCGATCGTGACCGCACGCGGCTCGCAGAGCGCCGACCGTCTCGTCACCACGCTCAAGACCTTCGGGATGAGCGCAGCGGAACTCTTCCTTCTGGACGGCCTCGACAAGACGCCGATTCTGAACGCCATCCGCCCGCACATCTTCTTCGACGACCAGATGCGCCACCTCGAAGATACGAAGTCCGTCGTGCCGAGCGTGCTCGTGCCCTTCGGAATCCACAACGTGCCCGAGGCCGAAGAATGAGTTTCGACGCGCTCTTCGCGCCCTCTGCGGTCGGAGGGCGCACGCTCCCCAACCGCATCGTCGCCGCGCCGAGGTTCCTGAGACTCTCGCCCGAAGCGATGAGGGCGTGGTTTGCGCGGCGCCCCGGCGCCGGGATGTGCATCGTTCCGGGCGCCGCCCCGCACTTCACGGGGAAGGTCGAGAGCGCCGATCCGGTCCTGGGCGAGGCGTATCTGGAGGATTTCCGCGCCGTCGCCGAGACGATCCACGCCTCGGGGGCCCGCGCCGTGCTGCAGCTCTCGCACGCGGGGGCGGCCGCCGACCACCCGTTCGCCTTGGCCGCCTCGCCGATGTGGAACCCGCAGACGAAGCGCCGGGCCCACCGTGCGCCCGTGCTCGGTCTTCCGGCGATCTTCCACGCGTACGGCAGAAGCGCCTATCTGGCGGTCAAGGAAGCGGGCTACGACGGCGTCGAGATCGACGGCGGCGGCCTCTCGCTTCCCAACACGTTCTTCTCGGGCGTCATCAACAAGCGCCGCGACGGCTGGGGCCGGGACCGCACGAGGTTCGGCGTTGAATTGGTCGAGCGCGTGAGGAGCTATCTCGGTCCCACGCCCATCCTCGCCTTCAGGCTCTCCCTCATGGACTTCGATCCGGAGGGGCCCGCCTGGCACGAAATCCTCACCTACGCCCACGCGCTCGAAACCGCGGGGGTCAACTGCTTTTCCTTCGCCCTGGGGATCCGCCGCGGCGAAATCCCCGTGCAGAGCGCGATGACGCCGCCGGGGACGTGGATTCCGGTCATGGAGCAGTTCGCGAACGAACTGAAGAGCCCCGTCATCTTCTCGGGGCCGCTCCCGGCGCCCGAAGACCTTCACGAGCTTCTGGTGCGCCGCCCCGGCGCCCTCGTGGAGGTGGACCGCGAAACGACGGCGGACCCCGCCTGGTGCGCCCACGTGCGTGCGGACGAGCCCGTGCGGCCCTGCATGCGCTGCGCCGGAGGCTGTCCCGTTCACCGCCCCGACGAAGGTCTCCCTGCGTGTCCCTCGGACCCGGCCGCATTCATACCGGATTGGGAGAAGCCGCGGGCCTTCGCGTCCGGGAAGGACGTGATCGTGGTGGGAGGCGGCCCCGCCGGGATGAGCGCCGCACGCGCGGCGAGGCTGAGGGGCGCCCGCGTGCGCCTCATCGAAAAGCGCGCGCAGCTGGGCGGCGGCCTTCTCGCCGCCGCGAAGCTTCCCGGCCAGGAAGGCTGGGCGAAGCTCGCCCGCGACATGGCCGAAGAATTGGAGCGCCTCGGCGTCGAAGTGACGACGGGCGTTCAGGTCGATGCCGAGTGGATGATCCGCAAGCGCGTCGACGCCCACGTGATCCTGGCGGTGGGCGCGCGCCCGGTCATTCCCGACATTCCCGGTATCGACGGCCCCAACGTCCTCACGTACGAGGACCTGATGACGGACGGCGTCCCCGTGGGACGCCGCGTCGCCGTGCTGGGCGACACCTATGCCGGACGGGCCGTTTCGGCGATGCTGATCGCCCCGAACGGCAACATTTCACGTGAAGCGTGGCTGCGCGCCTGGGGAATCGGCTCTCCCGTGCGGCATCCCGGCGGGATGCTGGGGTTCGTTCCTCACATCGAGCTTCCGATGCGAAGCGTCACGCTCATCTCGGACCGCCCGGGCGGCGTGGGCGCTCAAATCCTCAACACGCCGCGCGCCTACGAGCTCCAGTGGCTCCGGATGAACGGCGTGCAGACCGTCGACGACGCGCGCTTCGACTCGATCGATCCCTACGCCATCCGCATCCGCGTGGGTGAGGACTCGAAGGAGCAGCACATCCTCCGCGTCGACCACATCGTCCTCGCGATGGGGTGCGAACCCAAAAAGGAGCTCGCCAACGCGCTCAGAGCGCTCGCCATACCGTTTGAAGGGGTGGACAGCCAGACCACCCCTCAGAACGCGTGGCGGGCCTCCTGGGCCCTCAGAAACGGTTTTGAAGCCGCGATGCGTCTCCCCGATTGAGCGCGGCACCGACCCGTACCCTCGAGCCCCTTGGGATTAAAAATCCATGTTATCTCATTGATAACCTTGAAAAATCCCAAAAATATCCCAACACAACCCACACGTCATGCACAGGTTCTTCACTTTTTCCGGTGGAGAACCTCCTCCTCTTCCTGCGCGTGAAGCGCGGAGCGCCCGGACCCTCGGGGAGCGCTTCTCCCCAGGGCCCCTCCAAGTTGTCCTCTCTATACTTCTTCTTCCTTTCTTTTAAAAGCAGTTAGTAGAATATAGGCGCGTCGATTTTTGTGGATAGCCCGCTCTTTCCCTTGCGCTTCAGTCGATTAGCCTGTGGACGACCCTGTTGACAAGTCGTTGTGAACGATGTGAAGAGCTGTGGACGGGTTGTGGATGAATTTCGGGCGAAAATCGCCTTCCCTTGAGTTGCCCACAATTTCATGAAGGAACAGAAAAGTTATTCACGAACCTTATGCACAGAAACGACAACTTTTTTGTTCATACCAAATGACCCCGCGTTTTGACTTCCTCCCTTGGTTTTCACCGAGGCTTTCCGTCTCATTGTCGAGAGTGCTCCAAGGGATCGGACACGTCGTGCGCGCGGTGCCGGGCGAGGTCGTCTACCGCTCGCCCGAGCTCTTTTCCGGGAAGCTCATGTTCGTGAAGCGCGGCTTCATCGTGAAGGCGATGATGTCGCCCCTGCACGAAGATCCCCTGCTCGTGAGTCTCTCGGGTCCGGGCGCGCTCTGCGGCGCCTACGAGGACCTCTACGTGAAGGACCGGATGCCGCGCCGGCACTGGTGCGCGACCTCCGCGGAGCTTCTCTGCGTGCACTCCGAACTGCTTCTGCGGATCTGCGACCAGAACCCCGAGTGGCAGAAGGAACTCCGGGGCTACGCCGCCTCCTGCGCCGTCTCCGACCGTCTCGCGATGGTGATCAACCAAACGGCGGGGTTGGAGGAGAGGAGCGCCGTCTTCGTGCTCCTCGTGGGACTCTCGACCGAAAGCGGCTTTCTCGATTCGATCGACAATCCGGGCGTGGAGTGGCTCTCGATTCCCGCGCTGCCCTCGCGCACGTCCGCCTCGCACGTCCTCGGCGCTTCGCGCGAACAGTTGGGGGTGGTGCTGCGGCGCTTCCTCGCGGAGGACGCCATCCGTCTGCGCGCGGGCCGCTGGTGGGTCAAAAAGTCCGCCTTCATGCCCTATTGGGAACGGCTTCGCCCCTTGATCGAATCCTCATCCGTAGCGCCTTGAAACGCTTCGGCGGTACCGGGCGTGCGCGAACCATGCGCGACCCGCGCCGTTTTGGCTACACTGAAAAGCATCACAACCATACCGAGAGAAGGCACCGGCCCGCTCCAACGGGCCGTGCCCCCAACCGATGAACACCATCAAGACTTCGAGCATCGCGCTTCTGTGCGCGGTGAGCGCCCTGGCGGCGACGGGCTGCGCCCCGATCCTCATCGGCGGCGCCGCGGTGGGCACCGCCACCGTGATGACCGACCGGCGCACGACGGGCAACATCGTGAGCGACGAAGTGATCGAAAAGCGCGTGCTCTATGAGATCACCCAGGCGCTCAACAACGACAAGCACCACATCACCGTGACGAGCTATGAGGGCCGCGTGCTCCTCACGGGCGAGGTCGGCTCCCCGGCGGACCGCCGCGCCGCGCAGCAGATCGCGAGCATTTCGTCGGACGTGAGAAGCGTCGTGAACGAGCTCGCCGTCATGGACGTCTCGTCCGTCGGCACGCGTCTGTCCGACTCGCTTCTCGCGACGAAGGTCCGCACCGCCATCATCGGCACCGACAAGGTGTCCCTGAACCAGATGAAGGTGACGGTCGACCGCGGCATCGTCTACCTGATGGGGGTCGTTACGTCGGAGGAAGCTCAGCGCACCGCCAAGCGCGCGAGCGAAGTCTCCGGCGTCGCCAAGGTGGTCACGGTCTTCAACATCGTGACGCAGGCCGAGATCGACCGCCGCATGAAGGACTTGAATTCGAGCTCCAAGGTCGACGCCTCCTCGGCGCAGTGACGCTTCGGACTCCGCCCTGAAAGAAAAGGCCGGGCTCCTCTTCGGAGCGTCGGCCTTTTCTTTCGTCGTCTTTCTCGGGTGCTTTATTTCAGCGAACTCACCGTGAGGTCGATGAGGATCGCGTGCATCGTGGCGCCCGCCATGAAAAAGAGCGAGAAGACGCTCAGCTGATAGATGCAGTCGAGCATCACCTTGTTGAGCTCCGCCCCTTTGAGCGACACCATGCGCTCGGGGAGGTGCATGCAGCTCGGGAAGGTGAGCATCACGAAGAAGTACGTCCAGTAGGACATTTCGATCAGCACCATCAGGCAGACGAGTCCGTACGGAATCATCAGGATCGCGGTGAAGAGCCGCTTGAAGTTCTCTTCGCCCATCACGACGGCGAGCGTTTTGCGGCCGATGCTCGCATCGTGCTCGCGGTCGCGGTAGTTGTTGACGCAGAGCACCGCGCTCGCGAAGCACCCGAGGGCGAGTCCCAGGAGCGCCGCGTTGATGCTGAGGCCCCCCGTCTGCAGGTAGTACGTGCCCCAGACGGACGTGATCCCGAAGGTGAGCAGCACGACGAGCTCTCCGAAGGGCGTGTAGGCGATGGGCTTGGGACCCCCCATGTAGCAGTAGGCCGCCAAAAGCGAAAGGACGCCCACCGCCGCGAAGATCCAGCCGCCGAACCAGACCAGCACCGCCGTGTTGAGGAGCGTGAGCACCGCCATCACCGCAATGGCGATCTTCGCCGTGCGGATCGAGATCCATCCCATGGCGGTCGCCCTGGGGAAGCCTTTGCGGTTGCCGGTCTCGGCCTTCCTCTGCGTGTAGCCGAGGTCGTTCTGCATGTTCGAGAGCGCCTGGAGCAGGATCGCGATCGAGATCGTGCAGAGGAAGATGAGCGGGTGAAAGACGTGGCGCTCGCTGTAGGCGAGCGCGATCGTCGCCAGCACCGGCATGATGGCGATCTGCCAGGTTTTCGGGCGAACGAACGCGAGCCAGGCCTTGATGAGGCCCGGGTACTCCATCTGTTCGCCGACGTAGGCCTTGTGCATCAGAGCACCACCTTCACGTCCGGGTGGCTCGTGCAGGCGCGGTACATCGCGTCCAACTGTTCGCGCGAACGCGCGAACACTTCGATCGAGACCGCCATGTACTTCTTCGTGCGCGAGTAGCCGACCTTCATGGTCGAGGCGTCGAAGTCGTCGAAGTGCGCCTTCGCGATCGAGGCGACCGTTTTGGGGAAGTCGTCCTTGGCGGCGCCCATGATCTTCATGGGGAACATCGTCGGATAGGTGATGAGGCTCTCCTGAACCTCAACGTCGGTCACGTCGGTCGTCCCGTTCTTCTTCTGTTCGGTCATTTGTTCTTCTCTCCCTCTTTCTTGTCGTTCCCGCCGGGAGCGTCTTCCGTCGGGGCGGCGTCGTCCCCGGCCGATGCGGTTTCTTCCGCCAGGTCGGCTTCGGCAGCCTCTGCGGCGCCCTTTTCAGGCGCGCCCGTTTCGGCGTCCTCGGAGAGCTCCGGTTCCGTGTTCGTTTCGGTGCGCCGTTCGGCGGGCGACGTCACGTTGCTCTTCTCGTACCAACCGAGCGCCAGCCGCATCTGGTCGGCCATCCGCGCCCAGAAGCTTCCCTGCGGGACGTCTTCCAGAAGCACGGCCGGCACCCTCGCCGCCTCTTCGCCGTTGAAGCTCACGCGGATGTCGCCCACGCGGTCGCCCCTGCGGAGCGGCGCCGTCAGGGGCGCTTCGTAGATCACTTCGACGCGAAGGCGCGAATTCGGGGCTTCCAAAAGGGGCGCACGTTCGACCGTGATCAGCACCTTGCGGTCGGTGCCGACCGCGACGTCCGGGGCAACGCCCTTCAGGACCGGCAGACGCGCGACGAGCGCGTCCGCGCCGTAGACGCCGACGGTCTCGTGGTTGCGGTAACCGTTGCCGAGCATCCCGAAGACCGTTTCGTCGAGATCCTCCGCGTCCTCGGCGCGCAGCATCACCGCCATCAGGCGGCGCACGTCGCCGTTGGCGCGCGGATTCTCAAAGAGCACGACGGCGTCCGCGGCCTGCTCGCCCACGCTCCGGAAGACCCCGGTGACGGCGTTGCTGCGCTCAAGGAGCGTGTTGGTGTTGGTCACCGTGCGCCCGGCCAGCTCCGCCGTCCTCGTCTTCGCCCAGGCGCGCACTTCCGGATGGTCCCGGAACAGCGCTTCGGCAAGGACCGCGAGGTCCGCCGCGCTCGTCGTCTGCGCGGCGTCCGGCGTCTCGAAAGGCGTCGTGAAGACGGTCCGGGTGAGCCCCAGGCGCTTCGCCTCCCGGTTCATCACCGCCGTGAAGGCGGCTTCGTCCGCGGAGAGCTTCGCCGTCAACGCACGCGCCGCCTCGTCGTCGCCGGACATGAGAAGCGCGCGCAGGAGCTCCTCAACGGTTGCACTCCTCGGGACGGTCTTCGTCTTCGCGCGGCGCCCGGTGCCTTCCGTCACCTTGGCCGGGGCGAGCTCCACCACGGCGGCGGGCTCGACGCCCTGCTCGCGCATCAGCGTCATCGACGCGTAGAGCGTCATCAGGGCGACGGTCGCCTGCGCGGGCACCGCTTGGGCGGCGTTTTCCGCGCTGATCGCCCGGCGGCTCTCCAAGTCGAGGAGCAGGCGCACGGCGTCCGCGGCGCGCACGGGCAGCGCCAGGGCGGCGGCCGTCAGTGCGGCGCAGAGGATCCGGCCGAGGAGTTGGGCGAAGTTCATGTGGCGGCGGTCGATGTCGCCGGCGGCACGGGGTCCCGGCGGGAGGTTTTGTGACACAATCCCCGAATGGATCGGTCGAAATTTGAAACCGAATATTTTAGCAAAAACAAGCACGGTTCCTGAAGAATCGTGTTCCCGGGAGAGGGACGTGGAGGAAAAGGATGGCGTGATCGGGGCGCTTCTCGACCGCAGGGCGGCCGAGGAGGGGCTCCGGCGCTTCGGCGCGGAAGTCGACTTCCGCTGGGAGACGGGCTCGACCAATGATGATCTCAAGGCCGCGGGGAAGCGGAGGGCCTTTGGCCACCCGGTGCTTCTCTCCGTCGCGCGGCAGTCCGCCGCGCGCGGCACCAGGGGGCGCCAATGGCGCCGCTTGGGCGACGCGCTCCTCTTTTCGCTGGGGCTCGCGCTCCCGCAGTTCGGGCACCGTGCGCCGGGGTTGATCTCGATCGCCGCGGGCGTCGCCGTCGTGCGGGTGCTGCGCGCGGCCGGGTTCGACGCGGCGCTCAAGTGGCCGAACGACATCTGGGTTTCGGGCGGCAAGGCGGGCGGCATTCTCTCCGAGATCGTTCGGGATGCCGAAGGGCGCGGTTCCGTCGTGGTGGGCGTGGGCCTGAACGTCACGCTCCCCGCGGACCACGCCGCCGTCACGACGAGCGGCTGGCGCATGAGCGCGCTCGCGGTGGGTGAGAAGTCTCCCTTTGAAAACGACCCCGCGCGCCGCACCGCGATGCTCACCGACATGGCCGCCGCGATGCTCACGGCCTTCCGCCGGGCGGAGGATGAGGGCGTCGAGACCGTTCTTCAGGACTTTCCGGATGCGGACGCCTTTGCGGGCCGCTCGGTTTTTTGGCAGGATGCCGGGAGCGGCATGCTCGCCGAAGGCGTCGACCGGGGAGTCGACGCCGATGGCCGCCTTCGGGTGGAAACCGAAGAGGGCGAGCTTCTTTTGGGCGGGGGAACCTCCCTCGTCAATGCCGCTGGAGGTTGGATGTGACGGTTCTTCTCGTTGATTTGGGCAATACGGCCCTCAAGTGGAGCGTGTTGGGTTCCGAAGAGGAACCGAAGACCGTCGTGCACCGCGCGCAGAGCCACTTCAAAAAGGATCTCTACGCCGCGTGGCTCGCCTTGAATCCCACGCGTGTCGTCGGCAGCACGGTGGCCGCCCCCGCGCTCGCCTTCTCCGCGACGAAGTTCTTCAACGACCACCGCATTCCCTGGGAATGGGTGCGTCCGCAGAAGGTCTTCGAGTCGGACGAGGTGGTGCTCGAAAACCGCTACGCCAACCCGATGCAGCTGGGTGCGGACCGCTGGCACGCCGCCCTGGGCGCCGTCCATGCGGCGCAGGGCGAATCCCTTCTGGTCGTGCACACCGGGACGGCGACGACGGTCGACTCGATCGAGATGACCGCACCCGGCCGCTACGCCTTTGCGGGCGGTCGCATCGCGCCCGGCATCACGCTCATGCAGAAGGGCCTTTTCGAAGGCATCCCGACTTTGCCCGACGCGATGGGCGAGGCGACGGATCTGCCGAAATCGACGGCGGACGCCGTCGCGACCGGGCTGATCGACGCCCAGGTGGGGCTCATCGTGCGCGCGAAGCACGTCTTCGAGCGCACGGCCGGCAGGCCCGTCCGCGTCATCATGGCCGGGGGCGCGGCCGCGTACCTTGCGCCGCACCTGCGCCAGGAGGTTCCGGACCTCCTCGTTCACCACAATCTCGTGCTGCGCGGCCTTGCGGCGCGCGCCGCCCAAAAGGAAGAGAAGGAAAACCACCGATGAGGCACGTCGTTCCGATCACGCTGACCGTTCTTGCCGCCGCCCTCTGGGGCGTCGTCTGGACCGGCGCCCGCGCGCCCGCCCCGGGGAACGTGCCCGAGCGGGTGGAGGCGTCGCTTGCGGGCTTCGCGCTCTCCTCGCCCGTCAAGGTGGAGAGCATCCGCCGCGAGCAGCCGACCTACGCCGCCTCGGAAGCGGGTCAAGAAACTCAGACGGCTGAAACGGCTGAAACGGCTGAAGCGGCCGAAACCGTTCCCGCTGCGGCGGAAGCGGCGCCCGAACCTCAGGCGGCCCTTGAAGACGCGGCCTGCCTCGAATGGGGGCCCGTCGGCATGACGGATCTGCAGCGCGTGCGTCCGGCCATTCAGGAGATCGGTTGGGTCGACCGCATGCGCATGCTGAGCGTGCCCGAACACTTCGCCGCCTGGTCGGGCCCCTACAAAGATGAAGAGGCGGCCCGAAAGGCCGCCTCACAGATGGCTTCGCGCGGCTGCGCCGACGCGGTGCCGGTCTTCGTTCGCCGCGAAGGCTGGGGCGTTCGCCTCGGCACCTTCCCGTCGGCAGCCGACGCGTCCGCGTGGCTCCTGGAAGCCGCGCCCCGCTGCCGGATCACGAGTCCGGCGGTTCGCCACGAGCGGCCTGAGGCCGACGCCGTGCGGCTCGTCTTCCAGCCGCTCACGCCGGACGAAAACGCCAAGGTCCGCGGGGCGCTCTCGACGCTCGGCCGTCCGCAGGTCTGTCCTCAGTTCGACTGATCGACCGCGCTCAGAATCTCCGGGAGCTTTCGTGCCAGCCGCGCCGAAGCCTCCCGGCGCTCACGAATCAAAGCTTCCGGCACCTCGCGCCGCACGGGCTCCCAGGGGCACGCGGGGAAGCGGTCGTCGTCCGCCCAGCGCGCCGTCAGATGCCAGTGCACGTGCGGCACCATGTTGCCAAACTGCGCCCAGTTCACCTTGTCGCAGCGCATCTCGGCGCGCATCGCCTCTTCCAGGGCTTCCAAAAGCTTCCACATTTGGGCGCGCACTTCCCGAGAGAGGTCCGTCACCTCGCGCACGTGCTCACGCGCGATGAGGCGGAAGTAGCAGGGAAAGACGTCGTCCGAGACGTTGAGAAGCGCAAAGTGCCGCCCCCGCCAAACGTAGGCTTCGGGCGGGAGCGCGCAAAGCGGGCATTCGCTCATGGTGGATTCCCTCTTCAGTCGATCAGCCGGATCACGCCGTCGTCGTCTTCGACGATGTCGTAATCCCACTTCTTGTTGCCGGCCATGTCCTCCAACCAGGCGCGCGTCGGCACGTCGAGTTCGTCCAGCATGGCGTTGATGTAGCGCTCGGCCTCAAAGGGCGTGGCGAAGTTGTCGACTTCGCCGTCCGCCCATTCGACGATGACCTGCGTGACCAAATCGCGGCGCATCGGCTACTCCTCCTCAGGAACGGCATCGAGCACCGACGCGACCGCACAGGTGAGCTTCGTGAGGTACTCGAGCGAGACGCTCTCGTCGGGCGCGTGCGCGTTGTCTTCGGTCCCCAGTACGCCCGTGCAGAGGAAGGGGCAGGGGCCGAAGGCCTTGGCGAACTTCGGCAGGATCCCGATGGTCGCACCGTCGAAGACGTCTTCCGCCGTTTCGCGGAAGAGTTCTTCGCTCGCCTTCGACCAGGCGGCGTCCAACCACTCGGCGCCTGCAGGCGCTTCAAACCCAGGCTCCGCATGAAGGTTTGCGACCGTGACCTTCGCTTTCGAGGGCACGTTGGTCGTGACGAGCGCGACCGCGTCTTCCGCCGCCTTCTGCGCGTCGACGCCGGGCGGAATGCGGAAGGAGAGCTTCAGCGTCGTCGAGGGACGGATGAGCGCCCCGGCTTCCTTGACGGGCGGGAGCCCTTCCGCCCCGAGAATCGAGAGCGTCGGCTGCCAGCCGTTTTTAAGGAGCAGCTCCAAAGGATCGAAGCTTCGGGGTTCGGTCTCGCCCGCCCAGGGGAAGCGTTTCCAGAGGTCCTCGCCCGAGAGTTCCGCCAAGCGCCGCAGCGCCGGCATGTGGCGGGTGGGCTCCGGCACGTGCATGCTCGCGACCTTCACGCGGCCCGTCGCCGGGTCTTCGAGGCGGTCGAGGAGCGTGCGCATCACGGCAAAGGACGACGGCACGATGCCGCTCGTCACGCCCGAGTGCACGCCCGACTCGAGCACTTCGACCTTCAGGGTGAACGTGACGACGCCGCGCAGGCTCTGCGTGCGCCAGAGGCGCGTCTTGTCCTGAATGCCGAGGTCGAGCACGGTGAGGACCGACGGGCGCCCGGCGCGCTTCGAGAGTTCCGGGAGATAGTGCGGGAGGTCGCCCGAGCCCGACTCTTCGCGGGTTTCAAAGACGCCCATGATGCGCGGGCGCTTCCGGCCCGCCTCATCCATCGCGCGCGCCGCGGTGAGCGCGGCGTAGAAGCTGTAGCCGTCGTCCGCGGTGCCGCGGCCGTAAAGCCGCCCGTCCCTCAGCACCGGCTCGAAGGGTGCGAGCCCCTCGCTCCATTCACCCGCTTCGGGCTGTTTGTCGAAGTGCCCGTAAAAGAGCGCGGGACGGCCCGGGCGCGTCCCGGGAATGTCGACCCAGAGGACGGGCGTGACGCCCGGGGCCGAGAGAATCTCAAAGGTCCCTTCGGGGAAGCGCACCTTGGCCCAGCGCGCAGCGTCTTCGAGCGCGCGCAGCAGGACCCCGTTCTGCTCCCAGTCTGGATCGAAGTCCGGGCTCTTTGCGGGAAGCCGGACGAATTCGGCGAGCGCCTCCAAGGCGTCGCCCTGCCAGGCTTCCTCAATCTTTCTGAAAACGTTCCGCATGACTGCCCATCCTTACTTCTGCACCGCAAAGGCGCCCACGCCGAGGCGCGCGCCCACGTCGGCGGCGGTGGAGCGCGCCGCTTCGACGCTCATCCCTTCGCCCACGACGACGCGGTAGAGGTTGCCGTCCTTGACGATGCGCACCCGCAGCGCGCGCCCCGAACTCGCCAGGACGGCTTCGGCGTGCGCGCCGAACTGCGCGGCGTTCCCGGCGTTCGAGAAGCTCCCGATCTGCGTCGACCAGCCCGAGCGGGGCGCGGTGACGACGGAGGAGACGTTCGACGCCGCCGACTGAACCACATTTTCCACCTTCGTCGCCGCGGTGCGGGACGGATCCTTCCAGGCGCCCGAGGCGATCTGATCGTTGGTGAGGCGCTCGATGCGCACGCGCGCCGTGCCCTTCTCGACGTAGCCCAAGGACTTCGCTGCGGCGTAGGAGAGGTCGATCACGCGGTTGTGGAGGAACGGCCCGCGGTCGTTCACGCGCACGACGATCGACTTCCCGTTTTCGAGGTTCGTCACGCGCGCGTACGAGGGCAGCGGCATCGTCGTGTGCGCGGCGCTCGCCGCGTACATGTCGTAGGTTTCCCCCGTGCTCGTCTTGTTGCCGTGGAACTGCTTCCCGTACCAGGAGCCGATCCCTTCCTGCACGAGGGGCAGGTCCGCCGTCATCGGGACGTAGCGTTTGCCGAGCACCGTGTAGGGGCGAAGCGAAGGCTTGTAGAAGGGTTCGACCTTGGGCGACGCGCCGTTCGCGGCGGAACCGCCCAGCACGGGCGGTCCGTCGTTCTGGTAGTAGCCGTTGTCGGAGCCGAAGAAGCTGCAGGCCGAGAGAAGCGAGACCGCGGCGCCCGTGAGGACGACGCGGATGAGGCGTTGACGCATGTGTGCACCTCTGGAAGAAGTCCGGTCGGTTAGTTGTTCGGGTTCGCCCTGACTTCGGCGGAGATCGAGAGCAGGATCCCGGTCGAGACGCCCAGAATGAGGAGCGCCGTCCCGCCGTAGCTCATGAAGGGAAGCGGAACGCCCACGACGGGGAGAATGCCGCTCACCATGCCCATGTTGACGAAGGAGTAGGTAAAGAAGATCGAACCCAAGGCGCCGCCCAGCAGCCTCGAGAAGGTCGAGGGGGCCTGGGAGGCGATGTAGAAGCTGCGCGCGACGAGGCACGTGAAGAGGACGAGCAGAAGCGAGCAGCCGATGAAGCCGAACTCTTCGCCGTAGACCGCGAAGAGGAAGTCGCTCGTGCGCTCCGGAATGAAGTCGAGGTGGGCCTGCGTGCCCTCCATCCAGCCTTTCCCGGAGAGCCCGCCCGAGCCGATGGCGATCAGGGCCTGAATCGTGTGGAAGCCCTTCCCCAAGGGGTCGCTCGTGGGGTCGAGAAGCGTGAGGACGCGCTCGCGCTGGTAGTCGTGCATCATCGTCCAGACGATGGGGAGCATGCTCAGCCCACCGACGATCAGCACCGCGATCGCCTTCCAGTGAAGTCCCGCGAAGAAGATCACCGCGAAGCCGGCGGTGGCGACCAGAATCGAGGTCCCGAGGTCGGGCTGCTTCAGGATGAAGGCGACCGGCACCGCGAGCATCGCGAAGGCGGCGAGGTGGTCCCACCACGCCGCCGTTTCGCTCCGCTTGTGGTAGTACCAGGCGAGCATCATCGGGAGCGCCAGCTTCATGATTTCGGAGGGCTGAATGCGTACGCCCACGTCGAGCCAGCGCGTGGCGCCCTTGACGGTGACGCCTGCGACGTGGGTCGCCGCCAGAAGCAGGCACCCGAGGACGAAGAGCGGCAGCGCGCTTTTCTCGAACCACTTCACGGGGGTGGCGGCGACGACGAACATCACCGACGCGGCGACGGCGATGTTTCGGATCTGGCCTTCGATGCGCCAGGGGAAGCTGTAGCCCGCGGAGAAGAGCGTCACGAACCCGATCGTCGTCAGCGTGATGACGAGCCCGAGGAGCATCAGGTCGACGCGCATCAGCCGGAAGACGATCCGGCGAAGGAGCAGCGGGAAGTCGAACCGTTTCATGGGGTGTTCTCCTTCTTCGGGGCGGAGGCTCGGGACGCGGGACGGGAGGCGGCCTTCGCAGGCTTGGCGGCGCCCGCACTGTGGGCGGGCATCGCCACGCCCTTCGGGGGCGGGAGCCCCAGGGCGTTCTCACCCGTCAGCCAATAGTCGATCGCGGTCTTCGCGACCGGGGCCGCGGCCTTCGCGCCGAAGCCGCCGTTCTCGACGAGCACCGCAATCGCGATCCGGGGCTTTTCGGCCGGCGCGAACGCGATGAAGAGTGCGTGGTCGTGGTGCTCGCGGCGGAGCTTCTTTTCGTCGTAGCGCGTGTCCTGTGCGATCGTCACCACCTGCGCGGTGCCGGTTTTGCCCGCGACCGAATAGGGGGCGTCGCGGAAGACCGCGCGGGCCGTACCCTTCTTCGTCACGTCGACCATGCCGGCGATGACGGCGTTCAAATGCGCGCGCTTGAGGTCCATCCGGAGCTTCGGCTCGCGCGAGGCGCGTTCGGTCGTCCCGGTGACGACGTCGGTGCGCGCTTCGACCAGGTGCGGCGTCATGACGGCGCCGCGGTTCGCGAGCGTCGCCGTCGCGTGCGCGAGCTGCAGGAGCGTGAACGCGTTGTAGCCCTGACCGATCCCGATCGAGGGCGTGTCGCCCACGTACCAGGGCTCGCCCACGCGGCGCTCCTTCCAGGCGCGGTTGGGGAGGATCCCCGTCTGTTCGCCCACGAGGTCGATCCCGGTCTTTTGACCGAACCCCCAGGGTTCCATGAAGTCGTGGATGCGGTCGACGCCCATCTGGGTCGCGAGCCAGTAGTAGTAGACGTCGGAGGAGACCTCGATCGACTTCCGGACGTTGACCGGGCCCTTGGGCGAGCCGGTCAGGTCGCGGAAGCGGTGCTTCCCGACCATGAAGCTCCCGGTGTCGAGGAGTTCGTAGTCGACGGTCGTCACGCCCGTCTCCAGCCCCGCCATCGCCATGAAGGGCTTGTAGGTCGAGCCGATCGGGTAGATCCCGCGCATGGCGCGGTTCAGAAGCGGCTTCGTCTCGGCGGTGTTCAGCTGGCTCCACGATTCCGGGTCGATCCCGCCCGGGAAGAGGTTCGGGTCGTAGGTGGGCATCGAGGCCATCGCGAGGATGCCGCCCGTCGAGGGTTCGATCGCGATCGCGGCGCCGGTGCGGCCCGCGAGCGCGTTCTCCAGCACCCGCTGCAGGTTCATGTCAACCGTGAGCGTGAGGTTCTTGCCGGGCTTCGGGGCTTCGAGCGAAAGCGAGCGCACGGCGTGGCCGCCCGCGGTCACTTCGAGGACTTCGTGACCGGGCGTGCCGTGGAGTTCCGCCTCGTAGCTGCGTTCCAGCCCCACCTTCCCGATGTCGCGGGAACCTTCGTAGAGCGCGAGGGAGCCTTCTTCGTCGAGGCGCTTCTTGTCGTTTTGCGAGATCGAGCCGATGTAGCCGATGAAGTGGCTCCCGACGGCGCCGTTCGGGTAGATGCGGCGCTCCAGCTGGTTGATCTCCACCCCGGGGAAGCGATGCTTCTGCGCGGTGAAGACGGCCATCTCCACGTCGGTGAGCTGCGTGCGGATCGGAATGGAGTCGTAGCGGTTGAAGTCTTCGCGCAGGCGCTTGAAGCGTCGGCGGTCCGCCGGCGTGATCGTGACGACCGTCGAGAGTTCGTCGATCGTCTTCTCGATGTCCTTCACGCGGTCCGGGGTGATTTCGAGCGAATACTCGAGTTCGTTCCCGGCGACCAAGGTCCCGTTCCGGTCGAAGATGAGCCCGCGCGAACCCTGGCTCGTCACGGCGACGGTGCGGTTCTTCTCCGCGCGCTCGGCGTAGTTCTCACGGTTGAAGAGCTGCAGCCACGCAAAGCGCGTGAAGAGCACCAGGTAGAGGAAGACGGCGATGCCGAGCGCCCAGACGAGGCGCACCCGGAAGGGGCGCACGCTCGGGTCTTCGGCCTTGAAGTCGAATTCCATGGCGTCAGGTCCGCGCCGAGCGGCGCTGCGAGGTTTGGAGCGCGTAGGACCAGAGGGGCCAGATGAGGGCGCCGGTCACGGGCTGCAGGAACCACATCGGCTCGGGAAGGATGTTGTCCAACCAGAGACGTACGACGAGAACGGTGAGGTGCGCGATGAAGAGAAGCGGAAGGACGTGGAGCGCCTGCCCGACGGGGCCGAACCAGGGCACGCGCCGGTGGAGCCAGTAGGCGAGGTAGGCGAGCGTCACGTAGGCGAGCGCCTGCTGCCCCAGGACGCTTCCGTTCAGAACGTCCATGAGGAGCCCGCAGGCGAAGGCCGCGAACATGCCGACGCTTCTCGGCTGCCAGATGCACCAGTAGACGAGCGTCACCGCGATGAAGTCGGGCGTCCACATGAGCTCGCCGCTCATCGTCGCGATGTTGAGGACGTACGCCGCGAAGAACGTGAAGAGGATCCAGCGCCAGCCCGCCGGACGGCGGAGCTCTTCGCGCGGGGCGTCGGGACCGGAAAAGTCGTATGCGCTCATCGGCGGCGTCTCCGCTCAAAAGGCTGCTTCTCTTCGGTTTGGGCTTCCAGGGCCGCCGTCGGGTTCGGGTCGACGAGGATCACCGTCGCGAACTGGATGTCGTCCGTGATGGCGCCGGGCGAGGCGCTCACGCGCTGGTAGGTTTCGCCGGGCGTGTGCGTGACGGAGGTCACCGTCGCGACGGCGATGTTGCGCGGGAAGATCTTGTCGAAGCCCGAGGTCACCAAACGATCGCCGGCGCGCAGGTCGTCGTCCTGGCGCACGAAGAGGAGGTCGAGCTCGGGCTCGCCCGTGCCGGTCGCGATGTAGTGCACGCCCGTGCGTTCGTTGACGACGGAAATCTGCTGGTGCTGCTCGGTCAGAAGCCGCACTTCGGCCTGGTGGAGCACCGTGCGGTTGACCTGCCCTAAAACGCCGTAGACCCCGATCACGGGCATGCCGGTGACGAGCCCGTCGCGCTCGCCCAGGTTGATCTGAAGGCGCGAGACGAAGGGGTCCGAGACGCGTCCCAGAACTTCGGCGGTCTTCGTGTGGCTCGTCGTGCGGGGGACCGCCTCGACGAGGCTCCGCAAGCGCGCGTTTTCGACTTCGAGTTCGTTCAGACGCGCGGCGCGCAGGAGCAGAAGCTGGTTTTCTTCCTTGAGGCGCTGATTCTCGTCCGAGAGCGTGCGCTTGCTCGTGAAGTAGTTTTCGTACTCACCGATGAAGCGCGCGGGCGCGGCCACCACTTCGACGAGCGGCGTCGTGAAGCTCACGAGCGCGCTCCGGAAGCCGTCCACCGCCCGGAGGCGTCCGTCGACGAGGATGAGGATGATGGCGGCCAGAACGCTCAGAAGAAAGCGGATTCTGACCGACATCCCCTGCCGGAAGAGCGGCGGTGGACCGTATTCCATCTCAGCCCACGGCGAAGGCGGTGTGGAGCTTGTCCATGTTTTCGAGCGCGATGCCGCAGCCCTTGACCACGCAGTTGAGCGGCTCCTCGGCGATGTGCACCGGGAGGCCCGTCTCTTCCTTCAGGAGCTGGTCAAGGTCGCGCAGGAGCGCGCCGCCGCCGGTCAGTATCAGGCCGTGCTCGGAGATGTCCGCACCGAGTTCGGGCGGGGTCTTTTCGAGCGCGTTCTTCACCGCAACCACGATCTGGTTCAAGGGTTCCTGAAGCGCTTCGAGAATTTCGTTCGAGTGCACGGTGAAGGTGCGCGGGGCGCCTTCGGCCGTGTTGATACCCTTCACTTCCATCTCCAGAATTTCGGAACTCGGGAAGGCGCTCCCGATCGTCTTCTTGATCTGCTCGGCGGTGGGTTCGCCGATCATCATGCCGAAGTTGCGGCGGATGTAGTTGATGATCGCCTGGTCGAACTTGTCGCCGCCCACGCGGATCGAACCCGAGTAGACCATGCCGCCCAAGGAGATGAGGCCCACTTCGGTCGTGCCGCCGCCGATGTCGACGACGAGCGAACCCGCGGCTTCGCTCACGGGAAGGCCCGCGCCGATCGCGGCCGCCATGGGCTCTTCGATGAGGAAGACTTCGGAGGCGCCCGCGGCGAGGGCGCTTTCCTTGATGGCGCGGCGCTCGACCTGGGTCGAGCCGCAGGGCACGCAGATGATGATGCGGGGCGAGGGCGCGAAGAGGCGCGAGGGATGCGCCATGCGGATGAACTGCTTGAGCATCTGCTCGGTCACCGTGAAGTCGGCGATCACGCCGTCCTTCATCGGGCGCACGGCCTGGATGTTGCCCGGGACGCGGCCGAGCATCTGCTTCGCCTGACGGCCCACCGCATGAATCGTGGTCTTTCCGTTGGGCCCGCCTTCCTGACGGAGCGCGACCACGCTCGGCTCGTTGAGGATGATCCCCTTGCCGCGCATGTAGATGAGCGTGTTGGCCGTACCGAGGTCAATGGCGAGGTCGTTGCTGAAGTAGTTGCGGAAAAAACCAAACATGTTCGTCTTCGGATTTTTGAGGTTGGATGGCGGTGTTCCGGGAATCCCTGAGGGACCGCAGAAACGCCCGCCGCGCGCGCCGGACGCGGCCCGCAAGGCCGATTGTCAATGATAAACTAAGCCACCTACCGTCGTCGCCGGAGGACCCGCGGTGTGATCCGCGGAGCTGTATGGGAGTGTTGCTGCACGACGCATGCCTCATTTCACCCCGTTCCCGGCGGCCTCTCTCCTACTCCCTCACGGAAAGCAAGACTATGTCCCTAAGCATGGACGACATCCGGCGGATTGCCGATCTCGGCCGCATCGACCTCAGCGACGAGCAGATGCGGGTCATTCAGGGCGAATTGAACGACATCTTCGGCATGATCGAGCGCATCCGCTCGGTCGACACCGAAGGCGTCGCCCCCATGCCCAACCCTCATGACGGCGTGCAGCGCCTGCGCGAGGACGTCGTGAGCGAGCCGGAAAACCGCGAGGAGAACATGAAGAACGCCCCCGAACAGACGGAGGGCTGCTTCCTCGTTCCCCAGGTCATCGAATAAGGGTCACACGTCATGCAGGACATCACTTTCTCGAGCGTCGCGTCGCTTTCCCGCGCGCTTCAGGCCCGCGAGGTTTCCGCCGTGGAACTCGCGGAACACTACCTCGGGCGCATCGAAGCGCACCGCGGCCTCAACGCCTTCCTCGACGTGCGCCCCGAAGCGACGTTGGAGGAAGCCCGCGCCGCGGATGAGCGCATCGCCAAGGGTGAGGCCGGCCCTCTGACGGGCATCCCCATCGCCCACAAGGACATCTTCGTCACCCGCAAGTGGGCTTCCACCGCGGCGAGCAAAATGTTGGAGGGCTACATGAGCCCCTTCGACGCGACCGTCGTCAAGAAGCTCGCCGACGCCGGCATGGTGTGCTTGGGCAAGCTCAACTGCGACGAATTCGCCATGGGCTCGGGGAACGAAAACTCCGCCTTCGGCAAGGTCTACAACCCGTGGGACGCGAACGCCGTTCCGGGCGGGAGCTCCGGCGGGAGTTCCGCCGCGATCGCCGCGGGGCTCGCCCCGATCGCGACCGGCACCGACACCGGCGGTTCGATCCGCGAACCGGCGGCCTTCACTGGCGTGACCGGCATCAAGCCCACCTACGGGCGTCCGTCGCGTCTCGGCATGATCGCCTTCGCGTCGTCGCTCGACACGGCGGGCCTTCTCGGCCACACCGCCGAAGACTGCGCGATGGTGTTGGGCAGCATGGTGGGCTTCGACCCGTACGATTCGACGAGCGTCGAGAAGCCCACGGAAGACTTCACGCGTGACCTGAACGCCGGCGTCAAGGGCCTGCGCATCGGCGTGCCGCGCGCCTGGATGGGTGAAGGGCTCGACCCGGAAGTCGCCGCTTCGATCGAAAACGTCATCGACTTCTACCGCCGCGAAGGCGCCGAAATCGTCGACATCAAGCTTGAGAAGGCCGAGTTGGGCGTTCCGGTCTATTACGTCGTCGCCTGCGCCGAAGCGAGCTCGAACCTCTCGCGCTTCGACGGCGTGCGCTACGGCCACCGCGCCGCCCAGTACGAAGACATCGTCGACATGATGAAGCGCTCGCGAAACGAAGGCTTCGGCCCCGAACCGAAGCGCCGCATCATGATCGGCACGTACGTGCTCTCGCACGGCTACTACGACGCCTACTACCTCAAAGCCCAGCGCGTGCGCCGCCTCATCGCGGAAGAATTCCATCAGACCTTCCGCTCGGTCGACGCGATCCTCTGCCCGATCACGACCGGCACGGCCTACGACTTCGGCGCCAACGCCGACCCCGTGAGCGCGTACCTCTCCGACCTCTACACGGTGCCCGGCAGCCTCGCGGGGCTCCCCGGCCTCTCGATGCCCTGCGGCATCCACTCGAACGGCCGTCCGATCGGCGTGCAGCTCCTCGGCGAGCACTTCACCGAAGCGCGCCTGCTCGGCATGTGCGCGCACTGGCAGCGCGCCACCGACTGGCACGCCCGTCACCCCGCAGGCTACTAATTCGACGAGGAACCGCAATCATGCAGTGGGAAGTTGTCATCGGTCTTGAGACGCACGTTCAGCTCTCGACCCATTCCAAGATTTTCTCCGGCGCGCCCCGTCAGTTCGGCGACGCGCCCAACACGAACGCCTGCTTCATCGACATGGCGCTCCCGGGGAGCCTCCCGGTCCTGAACCGCGGCGCCGTCGAGCGCGCGATCCGCTTCGGTCTCGCGATCGACGCGAAGGTGGCGAACCACTCGGTCTTCGACCGCAAGAACTACTTCTATCCGGACCTTCCGAAGGGCTACCAGATCAGCCAGTTCGAACTTCCCGTCGTCGTGGGCGGCAAGCTCACGTTCGCGGTGGAGCCGAAAAAGGGCGACCCCTACATGAAGACGATCAACCTCACGCGCGCCCACCTCGAAGAGGACGCGGGGAAGTCGATCCACGGTCTCGTGCAGGGGAGCTCCGGCATCGACCTCAACCGCGCCGGCACGCCCCTTCTGGAAATCGTGACGGAGCCGGAACTGAGGAGTTCCGCCGAAGCCGTGGGCTACGCCCGCGCGCTCCACGCGCTCGTCGTCTGGCTCGGGATTTCCGACGGCAACATGCAGGAAGGGAACTTCCGCTGCGACGCCAACGTGTCGGTCCGCCCGGCGGGTTCGACCGAATTCGGAACGCGCTGCGAAATCAAGAATCTCAACAGCTTCCGCTTCCTCCAGGAAGCGATCGACTTCGAGGTCCGCCGCCAGATCGAATTGATCGAGGACGGCGGCAAGGTCGTGCAGGCGACGCGCCTCTACGACCCCGACAAGGGCGAAACGCGCCAGATGCGCACGAAGGAAGACTCGATGGACTACCGGTACTTCCCGGATCCCGATCTTCTCCCCTTGACGATCTCGGACGAGTGGATCGCCCGCGTCAAGGACGAAATGCCTGAGCTGCCGCATGAGCTTCGCGCCCGCATGGCGAAGGACTTCGGGCTTTCCGACTACGACGCGTCGATTCTCACCGCCTCGCGCGACATCGCCGACTACTACCTCGGCGTCGCCGAAGCCGCCCCCGACAAGAAGATCGCCGCCAACTGGGTGATGGGCGAAGTCTCCGCCGCCGTCAATCAGACGGAAGGCATGAGCTTCGCGGAAGCCCCCGTCGCGCCCGCCGTCCTCGCGAAGATCCTCGCGAGGATCGCCGACGGCACGATCAACCAGAAGGGTGCGAAGGAAGTCTTCGCGGCCGTCTGGGCGGGCGAAGGCACGGACGTCGACGCCGTGATCGAGGCGAAGGGTCTGAAGCAGATTTCGGACGCGGGCGCCCTTGAAGCGATCATCGACGAAGTGCTCCGCGACAACGCGAAGTCGGTCGAAGAATTCCGCGCTGGCAAGGAAAAGGCCTTCAACGCGCTCGTGGGTCAGTGCATGAAGAAGACCCGCGGCAAGGCGAACCCCGCGCAGGTGAACGAGCTTCTCCGTAAGAAGCTCGGCTGAGGCTGAAGGGGAACCCCAAGCACGAAAAAACCGGCCTCGCGGCCGGTTTTTTCACGGATCCTGCGGGAGGAATCAGGCGCCGTAGCGCTCACGGTAGGCGGCGACGGCCGGGCGGAACTGCGCCACGGCGCGGGCCTTTTCCGAGTCGCCTTCCATGAAGGCGAGAAGGTCCTTCAAGGAGATGATCGAGACGACGTTGAAGCCGAAGGTCTTCTCGACGTCCTGCACCGCGGAGGTTTCGGTCATCTCGACGGCGTTGCCGCCCTTTTCCTGACGGTCGAGGGCGATGAGCACGCCCGCGGGCGTCGCGCCGTTCGCCTGGATCATCGCGACGGATTCGCGCACCGAGGTCCCCGCGGAAATGACGTCGTCGATGATGACGACCTTGCCCTTGAGCGGCGCACCCACGATCGTGCCGCCTTCGCCGTGGTCCTTCGCTTCCTTGCGGTTGAAGGCCCAAGGCACGTCGCAGCCCAGACGCGCGAGGTTCGTCGCCACGCTCGCCGCAAGGGGGATCCCCTTGTAGGCGGGCCCGAAGATCATGTCGAACTCGATGCGGCCTTCGTTGCGGGCGGCGAGAAGCGTCTCGGCGTAGAAGCGCCCGAGCGTATCGAGAAGGGCGCCCGTGTTGAAGAGGCCCGCGTTGAAGAAGTAGGGCGAGAGGCGGCCGGCCTTCGTCTTGAATTCGCCGAAGCGAAGGACGTTCGCATCAAGGGCGAACTCGATGAACTGTTGCTGGATGGACTGCATGGGTGAAGAATGCGGGGAAATATCGCGACACGACGCCGGGACCGAAAACCGGTGTACCGGGCGGCATGCGGTTGGAAGAATCAGTAAATTATAGGACACCCGATTTTTGAACTTTCGCTGGAACCTCCCCATGTACCGCATCGTCACGGTCAATGCCAACGGCATCCGCTCCGCCCACAAGAAGGGCCTTCTCGAATGGTTTCTCGCGTCGGACGCCGACGTGCTCTGCATGCAGGAAGTGAGGGCGGGCGCGGACGACGTTCCCGCCGCGTGGGCCGAGATTCCGGGCTACCACGCGTACTTCCACCCCGCCGAAAAGAAGGGCTACTCGGGCTGCGCCCTCTGGTGCCGCGAAGAGCCCCGCGAGGTGCGTACGGGCTTCGGGGGCGAATTCGACGCCGAAGGGCGCTTCGTGGAGGCCGACTTCGGCACCCACATCGTGATGTCGGCCTACTTCCCGTCGGGAACTTCCGGGGACGAACGTCAGGCGGCCAAGTACCGCTTTCTCGACCAGTTCCTCGACTACGTCGAGCGCCGCCGCGCGGAAGGCCGCGAGATCGTCTTCTGCGGCGACGTCAACATCGCCCACAAGGAAATCGACCTCAAGAACTGGAAGGGGAACATGAAGAATTCCGGGTTCCTCCCGGAAGAGCGCGCCTGGATGACGAAGCTCCTCTCGGAGCACGACTGGCGCGACGTCTTCCGCCTTCTGGACCCCCGGCCCGATCAGTACACCTGGTGGAGCCAGCGCGGGCAGGCCCGCGCGAAGAACGTCGGTTGGCGCATCGACTATCAGATCGCGACCCCGCTTCTCGCCTCCTGCGCCCGCGCGACCTCGATCTACAAGGACGAGAAGTTCTCGGACCACGCGCCGCTCACGGTCGACTACGACCTCGGCGCCCTGACCGCCGGAGGCCGCTGATGAAGACGCTCGCGGACATTCTCTTTGAACAGGGTTTCGGCACGCGCCACGACTGCCGCTCGATCGTGTCGGCGGGTGCCGTCGAGGTGGAGGGGCGCGTCGCGGACGACCCGGATGAGCGCTTCGACGAAGACGGGATGCGCTTCACGTACCGGGGCGAAACCTGGCCCGTCGTGGAGCACGCGATCATCGCGCTCTACAAGCCCGCCGGGTACGAGTGCTCGATGAAGCCTTCGGCGCATCCTTCCGTGATGACGCTTCTTCCCGGGCAGCTCCGCCGCCGCAACGTTCAGCCCGTGGGGCGCTTGGACGTCGACACGACGGGGCTTCTCCTCATGACGGACGACGGGGCGCTCCAGCACCGTCTCATCCACCCGAAGCGGCACGTCCCCAAGGTCTACGAAGTGACCCTGAAGCACCCGGCGGCGCCGGACCTCTGCGAAAAGCTCACGGCGGGCGTGGTGTTGGACGACGATCCGAAGCCCGTCGCCGCGAAGGCCGCGGAATTGGTGACGCCCACGCACCTGAGGATGACGTTGGTCCAAGGAAAGTACCACCAGGTGAAGCGCATGGTGGCCGCGTGCTCGAACCGCGTCGAGGCGCTCCACCGGAGCGCCTTCGGCGCGTACCGGCTCCCTGAAGACATGAAGCCCGGCGAATGGCGCTGGATTTTGGACCGCAGCGAGGTGCTGGGCGGATGACGGCGAAGGGGTGGCGCGAGAGCCTGGCGGTCTATGCCGAACCCGCGGCTCTGCGGATGTTCTTCTTCGGCTTCAGCTCGGGGCTGCCGCTGCTGCTCATCCTGGGGACCTTGAGCTTCTGGCTTCGCGAGAGCGGGGTCGATCTGAAGACGATCGGCTTTCTCTCGTGGGTGGGCCTCGTCTACGGCTTCAAGTGGGCGTGGTCGCCTCTTGTCGACCGCTTCACGCTCCCCGTGCTCGGGCGCCTTTTGGGGCGCCGCCGCTCGTGGCTCGCGCTCTCGCAGGCGGGCGTCGCTTCGGGGCTTCTCGTGATGGCGTCGACCGATCCCGCGCAGAACCTCACGATGATGACCGTCGCGGCGCTCTGCACCGCCTGGTGCTCCGCCACGCAGGACATCGCCTTGGACGCCTACCGCATCGAGAGCGCCGCCGAGGAGAAGCAGGCGGCCTTGGCCGCCACGTACCAGACGGGCTACCGCATCGCGATGATCTGGGCGGGCGCGGGCGCGCTCGCGATCGCCGCCTGGGCGGAGACCCAGGGGGCCGACATGCGCGAAGCCTGGCGCTGGAGCTACGGCGCGATGGCGGCGAGCGCTCTTCTCGGCCTCACGGCGACGCTCCTTTCCCCCGAACCCGAATCCCGCGCCAAGGCGGTTTCGCCCAGGCTCTCCTGGAGCGAGAAGGTCGCGCGCTACGTGGTAGAGCCCTTCTCGGACTTCTTCCGCCGCTACGGGAAGGCGTCGTTCGTCATCCTGGCCTTGATCGCCACCTACCGCATCTCCGACGTCGTCATGGGAATCATGGCGAACCCGTTTTATCAGGACATGGGCTTCACGAAGGCCGAGGTTGCGGCCGTCTCGAAGGTCTTCGGGGTCGTGATGACCTTGGTCGGGGCCTTCGTCGGTGGCGTCGTCGCGATGCGCTTCGGCACGATGAGAACGCTCGCCCTGGGGGCGATCCTCGCCTGCGGGACGAATCTCCTCTTCGTGCTGCTCTCGCACGCCGGGCACGACGTCGTCGTGCTCGCAGCGGTCGTCTCCGCCGACAATCTCGCCGGCGGCTTGTCGAGCTCCGCGTTCCTTGCGTACCTCTCGGGGCTGACGAGCCGTGAGCACACGGCGACCCAATACGCGCTCTTCAGCTCGCTGATGCTGATCCTGCCGAAGTTCCTCGCCGGCTTCTCCGGCGTCTTCGTCGAGTGGGCGGGCTATGCCGGGTTCTTCACGATGACGGCCGCCATCGGCGTCCCGGTCTTCTTCCTCACGCTTTGGGCGGCGGCGCTGCGCCGCC
>NZ_JH604837.1 GCF_000250875.1 Sutterella parvirubra YIT 11816
TGTCGAACCTCTTCCGTGAAGAGGTTCCAATACTTGAGGTATTATGCATACGTTATTCCGTATTGGAATAACGCTTTTCTGAAATTCAAGGGTTAACCCTCCCCATCTTTCCTGAACGCCCGAAAAGTTCTCGCGGAAACCGGGAAAGGAATGGGTGGCCGCGTTCGGGCAGAGCGGACGGATGCCGCCCAAACGCCCTCATCCCCCTGCCCAACCCCCGCCTTCGCGACGCCCCTCATGCATCCCCCTTGAAAACAGCGCCCACCACCCCCATATGGACGACATCACCAACCAACCCCTTTCGGAGACAGATCACCATGGCTGAGGTTCACGGCTTTCAGACTGAAGTTGCGAAGCTCCTGCGCCTTCTCGCGCAGTCCCTCTATTCGAACCCCGAAGTGTTCCTGCGCGAGCTCGTCTCGAACGCGTCCGACGCGGTCGACAAGCTCCGCTTCGCGTCGATCACGGACCCCGAGCTCACGAAGAACGACCCGGTGCTCCGCATCCGCGTGAAGGCCGACAAGGCCGCGAAGACGCTCACGATTTCGGACAACGGGATCGGGATGAGCCTCGCTGAGATGAACGAAAACCTCGGCACGATCGCGAAGTCGGGCACGGAAGCCTTCATGGCGAAGCTCTCCGGCGACGAAAAGAAGGACGCGCAGCTGATCGGTCAGTTCGGCGTGGGCTTCTACTCCGCCTTCATCGTCGCCGACAAGGTGACGGTGCTCTCGCGCCGTGCCGGCGACGACGCCGCGTCGATGTGGGAGAGCGAAGGCGCGGGCACGTTCGAGTCGGGCCCGGCGGAGAAGGCCACCCGCGGCACCGACGTGATCCTGCACCTCAAAGACGATGCGTTGAACTTCCTCGACCGCTGGACGCTCGAAGACACGATTACGAAGTATTCCGACCACATCGCGACGCCGGTCGAGCTTTGGGTGGAATCGACGCCCGCGAAGAAGGATGACGACAAGACGGACGACGTGGAAGACGCCGTTGTGGGCGAATGGAAGCAGGTCAACGACGCCAAGGCCCTCTGGACGATGAGCCCGCGCGAAGTGAAGGATGACGAATACAAGGCCTTCTACCGGCATCTCACCCACGCCTGGAACGATCCGCTCGCCTGGGCGCACAACCGCGTCGAGGGCGAGCTCGAGTACACGACGCTGCTCTATCTGCCCTCCGAAGCGCCGTTCGACCTCTATTCGCGCGAGAAGCAGAATGGGTTGAAGCTCTTCGTCGAGCGCGTCTTCATCATGGAGGACGCGGCGCAGTTCCTGCCCAACTACCTCCGGTTCGTCAAGGGCCTCATCGACACGAACGCGCTTCCGCTCAACGTCTCCCGCGAACTCCTGCAGGCCTCGCCCGTCACGACGAAGCTCAAAAAGGCCGTGACGAAGCGCGCCCTCGACATGATCGCGAAGCTCGCGAACGACGAAGAGAAGAAGGACGCCTGGCGCACGTTCACGGCGCAGTTCGGCCGCGTCTTGAAGGAAGGCGTCGTCGAGGATCCCACCAACCAGACCGCCATTCTGAAGCTCCTGCGCTTCTCGTCCACCGCCGCGGACGGCGCCGAACCCACGGTTTCGCTCGCCGACTACGTGAAGCGCTCGCCCGAGAAGCAGAAGGCGATCTACTACCTCATCGCGGGCACGCACGAAGCGGCCGTCACCTCGCCCTACCTCGAAGTCTTCAAGAAGAAGGGCGTGGAGGTGCTGCTCCTGTCGGATCGCATCGACGAGTGGATGATCAGCGGGCTCACCGAATTCGAAGGCCGCAAGTTCATCTCCGCCACCGCGTCCGACCTGGAGCTTGGCGAACTGGCCGACGCCGAAGAAAAGGCCGCGGAGGAAGCCGCCAAGACCGCCTCGACCGGGTTGGTGGAGCGCATCCGCACGGCGCTCTCCGGCAAGATCGAAGGCGTGCGCGTCTCGAACCGCCTGGTCGAGAGCGCCGCGTGCGTCGTGGGCGAAAACGACCAGATGATGACGCCGCAGCTGCGCCGCATGCTGGAGGCCGCCGGTCAGCAGGTTCCGGAAGAGAAGTTCACGCTCGAAGTGAACCCCAACCACCCGCTGCTCGCCCGCGCCGAAGCCGAAACGGATCCCGCGAAGTTCAACGCCTGGGCCGAGCTCATCCTCGACCAGGCGATGCTCGCGGACCAGGGCACCGTCAAGGACCCGGCCGCGTTCGTGCGCCGCATGAACGAGCTCCTCTTGGGGAAGTGATCCCGCAAGTGTGCCCTGAGGCCCTGACGATCTGAAGGATCCGGGAGGCCCGCGGCCTCCCCTTCCTTCCGGGCTCGAAGCCCGTCGAAGCCCGCCGCGGTTCGTCCGCAGGCGGGCTTCCTGTCGTCCGTGGCCTGCCCTGACCGGGCGGAAGCCCGGCGGAGGTGGACCTGCGGCTTTGTCGCCGCCTCTTTCCCCGTAGGTCCCCGAATCGGTTCGTATTTCCCGACTTTCCCTCCGGTTCGGCCATCGCCGTCACAAAAGCCCCTAGGGCGAACGTCGTGTGCACGTTCCGCGACAGGAGACCCGAGTACGCTTTTTGTGAAGAGAATGCTCGGGAAACCCTCGATTTCCAAAGGAACCGACGAGAAAACTGGACCCGCCGTAACGTAAAGACAACATCGGCCCCGTTTTCCGCGTCCCGACTCTTGAGAGAATCGCGGAATCGAAACCACCGCTGCCGATTCATGTTCTCCCGACGCCGACTCCTCTGCGCCTCCGCGCTCACGCTTCTCCCGGGTCTTCCGATCCGGGGCTTCGCCGCGCCCGCGGCGGATGCGGAAAAGGCGCCCTGGAGCGAGACCGCGATCGAAGCCGCGGAACCGGTGGTGGAGCCCCTCGCCTCCCACCCCTTCGTCGAGGCCGTCGCGGAGGGCGATCTGAGCGAAGAAGCCTTCGCCTGGTACCTGTCGCAGCAGCTGGTGCGGCTCGAATTCGCCGAGGGGTCGATCAAGATCCTGAAGCGCCGCTTCATGGCGGAGCGCCACAAGGCGCTCTGCGACGCCTGGCTCGAAGAAAACGAGAACGCCGTCTCCTGGACCAAGGATCTGCTGCAGCTGACCGCCGCCGAGATTCAACCCCAGAAGAAGCCCGCCCCGGGGACCTTCCCCCGGCTTCGCTTCGAGAGCGCGTTCGACGACATCAAGGCGGCGCCCGCGGTGAAGCGCCAGATGAGATTCGAACGCGACGCCGTCAACCGCGACCACATCGCCGTGGCGGTCGCGTCCGTCGCGTCGGGCTGCTGGGTGACGCACGTCCTCTCGGAGCACGTCTCCCGCCACCACACCCTTCAGGGGAACACCTACGACGCGTGGGTGGAGGCGATGACCTCGGACGAAGCGGGCCGCCGCGCGGCGACCCTTCTCACGCTCGCCGACGAACTCTCCACGGGCGAAATCCAACAGGTCCTCTCCGGCATGACCGCGCACTTCGTGCGGGGCTGCCGCGGCGAGGCCGACATCCTCTCCGCGGCGATGCAGGCGGATGTGCGGGCCAGCTGAGAAGACGAAACGAAAAAGGCGGAATGGAGGTCGACTCCGTCCGCCTTTCGTCTTTGAGCCGTTTGGGATCCGCGGCTTACTTCGTACGTGTCCTAAGACCGGGGGATGCGAAGAATTCGTCCGAACGCCCAAAACGAAGGGGG
>NZ_JH604838.1 GCF_000250875.1 Sutterella parvirubra YIT 11816
CTGAGCCGATCCGGGTGCGTGCTCAAGGCGGACGGAGAGGGCGTTCTTCCGATCCAGATTGAGCTTCTCCCTGGCCGCACGCACCAACCGTTCAATCGTTCGGATCGAAGGGACGGGAGCATCCGGAAGCTCGAGATCCTCGCGCCCCTCAAGGAGGATGCTGTGGATGCGCTTCGCCGTGAGACGCTGCTTTGGATTGGTGACGGGGGTCTGCCTATGAAGGAGATCCTCGATGGCAGGGATGAACGCCTTGGCCGCCGTGTTCCGCTTCACCTTGATGGTCTCGGGGATCTGAACGGGCCTGGACGCGTACTTGCGGACCGTTTTACGGTCAACCCCGAGCTCTCGGGAGACTCGGGAGATCGTGAAGCCGGCACGATGAATGAGTTTGTTGATATGATCGACTTGGTCCATGTTTAGCATTTGTGCTCTCTGTTGGTCTGGAAACCCGAGAGCATGACTGGAAACGTGGACTTTTTGCATTTTGGGGCACGAGTTTTTGCCACGTTGACCCCTCAGA
>NZ_JH604839.1 GCF_000250875.1 Sutterella parvirubra YIT 11816
AGAAAGGGCCCCGGTGAAGAGGTTCCTTACCTCCCTCAATCGTCTGAAACAATCGCTCATGCAGCAAATGTTCGCCTGACCATGACCCCCGGCTACGTCTACATCCTCACCAACCCCAGCTTCCGCGAGGACTGGGTGAAGATCGAAAAGAGTTCGCGTCCCGTCGACGTCCGCTCGAAGGAGTTGGACAACACGGCGGTGCCTCTTCCCTTTGAGATCTACGCGACGCTGAGGACGGTGAAGTACCACGAGCTCGAACAGGCGGTCCACAAGACGATCGACCGCCTCACGGACCTCCGGATCCGACAGAACCGCGAGTTCTTCAACGTCCCGCCCGCGGTCGCGCTCGACATTCTCCGCGACCTGGCAAAAGTCGCGGACGACGCGGTGGTGACGCTCTATGAGAGCAACAAGCCGGTGGCGACGGCGGGAGTCGCCGAGGCCCTCCCCAGTCCCAAGACGAAGAAGCCGCGCCGGGAGAACTTCCGCTTCAGCATGGTGGACATTCCCATCGGAGCGAAGCTGACGTTTGAGCCCACGGGGCAGCAAGTGCGCGTCGCGACCGACGACAAGGTCGAGTACGAGGGGCGGCTCTACAGCTCCACCGCCTTCGCCGGCACGTTCATGCCCGAAGCGCGCCGGAACCGCTCCGGGGCTTACCATGGTCAGATCTATCTGACGTTTGAGGGCGAAACGCTCTCCGACCGCCGCACCCGCTTCGAAGCCGAGGCCTCCGACAAGTCCCCCTCCGACGACGAATAAGGACTAGTAAGGGAATAACGTGTAATA
>NZ_JH604840.1 GCF_000250875.1 Sutterella parvirubra YIT 11816
CGTCCATGCTCTTCGCCGACTGCATGTGCGTCCTCTTTCTCTTCCTCGTCTTCGTCCGCATCTCCGTACCAGTAGTAGTACCCGTCCTCGTCATCCTCGTCCGGAAGAACGGCATCCAGGTCGAAGGCCCTGTCGAGCGCGATCCGCAGGTGCCGGAAGACGATGTGCTTGAGGAGGTGTTCGTCTTCGAGCCGATCCTCGATGCTGTCGGCGAGGGCCTCCAACAGAATCAACAGGTCGCAGGCTTCCTTCACGCAGTACCAGTCGAGCTCCGCGACGATCGAGGCGCCCTCGGCGAGGACGAGAATGCGCTCGAAGAGCGGCGTTCCTGCTTGGATGGCCGCCGGCATGTCGTCGGCGAGCAGGACGGCCTGCCGGGCCAGTTCCGGTACGGACCTGCCGACGGTACTCCGGAGCACCCTTGGAGTTTCGCGAGGCGTGCGTAGGTCGGACGCAGCGCTTCCACGGGCTCGGTCGCCGCCAATTCTTCAAGGGCGGCCTGACGGTGTTCGGAGAACGTGAGGAGGACCTCATGGAAACGCTCGAATGCGGGCGTGCGGAGGTTGGGCGGAAGTTCCTCGACGGGTTCCGCATCGTCGTCGGGCGGCTGCGTCTCGATCAACGCGGCGGCAAGAACACACTCCATCGCGTCGCGCAGCGTCTCATCGGGAAGCGCATCGTCTCCCGTCATCGGGTCGGTGAGGTATGCGAGGGCCACGGCCTGAGAAGCGCAGTCAAACTGCGCGGCCGCGCAGACCTCAAGAAGTCGTGCGATGAAGTCGACCGTCGTGCTCTCGAGAGAGTCGTAGGCCTTGCGGGTCGAAAGGCGCGGAAGCACGCACCGCAGCGTGCGCATCATGAAACGGTAGTTGCGCGCGGAGCCGTAGAACGGGTCGTGCCAAGAGAACATGCGGGAGTAGTTGGGGTTGAAAAAGTCGCCGTTTTTGCCCCGTTCCAGTTCCGAATCCCACTCTTTCAGCGTATCGACCCGGTCGCAGAAGAGCTCCACCGTGGTCATCCACATCAAACGCGCGAGCCCGTCGGGCACGTCGAACGGGATGTCTTCGGTGACGTCGTAATCCTCAAAGTCCCAAGTGAGGTGGTCCCAAACGGAGTTGTAGTGCTCGTCGTCAAAGAGCTCCAAAGGACCTTCAACGGCATCAAAGCGCAAGATGTGGGTGAGCCTCTCGATGCAGGCGTTGAGGGTCGGGCTATCCGTGACGTCACCTTGGGTAGGGAACTTTTCGATGTCAGCGCTGAGGAAGTCGGCTGGGCAAGAGGTGCTTCCCAAGTCGAAGAGGCATTGGATCAGAATGCCGATGGGCTCCGGGAGACCTTCCGCGGTCGCTTCATCGAGGGCCTCGTGAAGGACGGCGCCGGGAAGGGCCCAGCCGCGTTTTCGCTCGCGGCGGGAGCTCTTCGCCGAGTCCTCCGCGAGAAGCTCCAGGAGTTCCCGGAGTTTCGGGCGCTCCCGGAGACTTTCGACGTCGCCGAGCGTCGAGGCGAACGCGGGGTCGATCGTTTCGTAGAGCGCGTAGGGCGTGAGGCAGGCGGCGATCGTCTTTCCGAGTTCCTCGGGAATGACGTAGGGCTCGACCGGGTCCGGCTCAGGCATGGGCCGAGGTTTCGGAGGGATCTTCGGCGCTTTGGCCTTATTCTTGCGGGTCTTCTTGGTCATGTGGGACAAATCGGTTCGGTTGGGGACCGGGCGTTTGAGGACAAACGCCCGCTGAGTGCAATCCGGTGCCGCGCAGGCGGCACCGTCAGGTCACGGAACGGGTGGAGTCGTGCCGCCGCAGTCGACCGTCTGCGCTCGACCGGCATCGACATCCCTGAGAAACTTCAGCAGGTCCTCGTCCTCCGTCTCTGCGGTGAACTTGCGGAAGCCCTCTTCGCCCAGGATGAACCAGAGCGTCGCGGCGCGAAGACCGTGGGGCAGCCGTCCCAGGCGGGCTTGGGTTTCCTTGCTTTGGAGGTCGTCGTCAATCGGAGCGAGCCGCCATTCGCACTTGCTCTTGATGACGCAGACGCCGTTGAGAAAGGCGGTGCTTCCGAGCAGATCGGCCGCTTTCGGAAAGGCCTCCATGAATTCCTTCAGGTTCACGAGTTTCCGTTCGGATGCAAACTGCCGAGGGGAGAGGTCCTTGTGATCCTCAAAGATCGCGAAAAGGCGGGGAGGTTCGCCCGTCGACGTGCGGGGTCGTCCGAAGGCGACGAGACTTCCGTGGCCGAGCCGCGGCGTCTCGACGCGGATGCCGACGTAGTCCTGAGGCACGACGGGTACTTCCCAGCCGTACTCATCTTCCTCCGGCTCGATGCCCTCTTCATCGTCGTCTTCGTCTTCGCCTTCGTCGTCGACGTCGACGTCGACGGCAAGGACGGCATCAAAGTCGAAGGCGTCTTCGAGAGCCATCCGTACGAACTGAAAGGCGCGGTGCTGGAGGAAGTGTTCCCGCTTTTCGAGTCGATGCTCGAGGTTCTCGGCGTAAGCCTCCAACACCATCACCAGGTCGCGCGCCGCCGGGACGCCGTACCTGTCGAGCTCTCCGGCGATCGAACAACCCTCGGCGAGCATCAGAATGCGCTCGAAGAGCGCGGGGGCCTCAGCGAGGGAGGAGGCCATCCTGTCCGTGAGAAGCACGGCGGCCCGGGCGAGCTCCGGGACGGGCTTGCCTGCGGCGCTCCGCAGCGCGCCTTGGAGTTCGGCCAAACGGGCGTACGTCGGGCGCAGAGCGTCGGCGGGTTCCGTTGCGGCCAACCTTTCGAAGGCGCAACGGCGGTTGTCCGGGGGCGCGAGAAGCGCCGCACGGAAGCGCTCAAAATCGGGCGTGCGGAGGTTCAGAGGAAGTTCTCCCACGGGCACGTCGTCGGCTTTGGACGGTGCCGCGGCGTTGATGAGCGCTTCGGCGAGGACGCACGTCATGATTGCTGTGAGCGTCTCCCTGGGAAGCGTTTCGGACGCCGTCACCGGGTCGGTGAGGTACGCGAGGGCCACGGCCTGCGACGCCACGTCGAAGCGGGCGGCGGCGCAGGTTTCGAGCAGCCGCCCGAGGAACTGATCCGTCGTGTGGCCGAAGGATGCGCAGGGGCCGCGGGGGGAGAAGCGCGGGAGCACGTACCGGAGCGCCCGCATCATGAGCTTGCGGTGCTTGACCGCGTTCCGGAGCTCGTCCTCGCGGAGGCCCTGGAAGGTGCTTCCGTTCCGCCAGCCGGAATCCGACTCTTCTTTCTTTATGGCCTGCTCCCAATCTCGAACCAAGATGGTTCGGTCTACGCACAGCTGAGCCGCGCACATCCACAAAAGCCTGATGACCCAGTCGTCCGGGACGTAGGGAAGGTCTTCCGTGACGTCGCAGTCCGAAAACTCGAAGGGATAGTCGTTTATGACATCGGAGTCGGGGTTTTGGGGATGGCAGCGCAGCAGGTCGTATTCGACGGCCTCAAAGCGCGCGAGGTGGTTGAGCCTTACGAAGCAGCGGTTGAGCGTTTCGCTGCCGGAGGGAAAGCGTCCGGCGCGGAGGTCCTCGATGCTTTCCGTGATGACGTCTCCCGTGTAGTCAAAGCAGCCGAGTCCGCCGAGACAGGAGAGCAGCCAGAAAACATCAGTCGGAAGTCCCTCGAATTCGGCGTCGAAGGCGGCCTTCTCAAGCGCTTTCCCGAAGTCCTTTCCGCCCCGCCGCAGTTTGTCGCGGCAGCTCTTGCGCGATTCAACTGCAATCACCTCCAACAGCGTTCGAAGTTTGGGGAGTTCGCGAAGGTTTTCGTCGTCGCGGAGATTCGAGGAAAGTTCAGTGGGGATCGGCTCGTACAAGGCGTAGGGCTCGAGGAAGGAGGCGATCGTCCTGCCGAGCTCTTCGGAGATGACGTAGGGTTCGGCCGGTTTCGGCTGAGGGATGGGTTGGGGCTTTGCAGGTGTCTGCTTCGCGTTGTGCTTCTTCTTTTTCGTCATGATGCGGTCTCTAGCCCACCCGGCGCGCGTCTTCCGCGCGCGGCCGGACGGGGGTGTTGGTCTCGGGTGTCGGGTGCGGCCGTCAGGCGTGCGCGGTTTGGGTGATCAGCACGGCGTCTTCGGCGTCGTCCCAAAAGGCCTCGTCAAACGGTGCGTAGCGCGGGCGGTTGGGGTGCCCCTCCGGGAGTTGGTCCGCGGAGAGCCGCTCAAAGCCGCGCCCGTCCGCACGGCGCACGAAGCCGCCCTGCATGACGGAAGGCTTCTGGAAGAGACCGATCAGATCGGGGCGAAGATTGACGAGCTGGTTCGCCGTCATCCGGACGAAATCCCGCATGAGTGCCGGGTCTTGGCCCAGATCGTTCTCGGTGAAGACGATGAAGGCGTCATCCCGGCGGCTGCGGAAGATGACATGCACGGGGGAGTCGGTTTCAAGAAGCCGCGTGGTGGCGACCACCTGCTCGGACGCGTACTTCGCGGGAAGAATCCGCTCTTCGTTCGGCAGGTCTTCAAGCGTGAAGATGGTGTCTTCATCGTCGAAGCCGCCGTCGAAATCGTCGTCTTCGTCGTCCGCAAGGTCGTCCAGATCGACGCCCAACCACTCTTCGGCGTCGTAGAGGTCGCAGGTTTCTTCGATCTCAAAGCCCGCGGCGGCACACGCCTCTTGAACGAGCGGATTGTCTTCCGCCGCCCTTATGGGCACGCGGTTCGCCAGATGCTTCCCCGCGAGAAGGAGACGCATCGCGCCGTCGGGATCCTCATCGACCAGTTCGGTCCCGACCGCATAGGTTTCCGCCAAAAGTGCGAGCCAGGGCATCGCGCGCAGGTTGTCCTCCCGTTCGGCCTCATCGAGCCGCGTGCCGATTTTGTCGGCCTCGGCCTGAAGAACCTTTAGGGACCGAGTTTCCTCGGACTTCATCCGGATAACCGTTCGGCGCAATGCCGAGAGTTCTTCGGCGAGGGTCCGCAGCGCGGGAACGGTCTCGGCCTCAATGAGGCGCTGCAGCGCGGTTTCGTCCATCACTTCCGATTGAAGGAGTGCGAGCCAACGGTCGAGCGCGGGCGTTTGGAGCGACGCGTGAAGTTGGGGCCGGAGGCCGGGCGACGGGAGCCGCTTCGAGTCGGGGTCGAGAAGGTGGATGAAGGCGGCCGCGATGAAGAGCTTGGCGGTGTCCTCCACGGCCTCCACCGGACACTCGGGCGGGGCCGCGATCATCTCGGGCTTCTGAAGCCATCCGAGCGTCAACGCGATTTGGGGCGTCAGGTCGGTGAGGTCGGCAAAGAGGTCGAAGAGGCCCTCGAAAGCTTCAAAACGGAACTGCGTCGGCAGGTCTGCAAAGGCGTCGGCGCGCAGGTGAGGGAGGATGATGCCGAGCGTGCGCCTCGCCGTCGAGTCCGCATGTTGGTTGAGCTGATCAAGACCGTTGTCAAACCGGCCGTCGTTCGTCACGCGGTCGGACCAGTCGTCCTCAAAGTTGACGCGGAGCGCTTCGTTGAAGCGGACCGTCGCCTCGATGAGGCGCGGATGCCAGGATTCGTCGCCGAAAGGAAGATCCTCGACGAAGTGCGCGTGATTGAAGACGGGCGAAGCATCGTCGGTCGCGATTTGGGTTCCGGTCTCGGCGAGGAAGCGCGTCTCGTGCGCGAGGCGCTGAAGGAATTTGTCGAAGATGGGAGACCCGGTGGAGACTTCGGCCTGGTCGAAGGCCGCGACGAGCTCGTTGAGTCCCCTGAGGGCCGCAGCGCAGCTTTTGTCGATGATGGCGATGCGGCGGGTGACCACTTCAAACGCCGCGGACGGAAGCCCTTCGGAAAGCGCGAGGCCGAGGGCTTTGCGCATTTTTTTGGCGGCATGCGCGGGAGCACGGCCACCGTTTTGGGCAGACAGGTCGATGAGGCGCACGCAGCTCTCCAGGAACATGCGCAGGTTCGGGAGGCGGGCGAGCTCAACGCCCGCCTGCGGGCCGTTGAGCGTGCGTTGAAGCGTATAGGCATCGGCTCGGTCAAAGGCGGTGAGGGCCCGGGCGAGGACGTCGCTGAGTGCGTCGGAGACGAGGTAAGACTGGACTGCCGCCGGCTTCGTTTGGCGGCGATGGGATTTCTTGGACATAGTCGTGCCTGTGGTTGGAAAAGGAACGGCGTGGTGGGCCGTCCGCGCAGGCTTCGGCCTGCGCGGCGGTCGTTCTTCGTGGTGGTCGTCTCATCGCGGTTCCTCGGAAAGCGTTCTTGCTGGATGCGGTGCCTGCCGCTCTTGGGGTTTGGGGATTCCGGCGTCAGACGTGAAGGTCAAAGCGGACGTGGACAACTTTCCGGCCGTCCTCCTCCCCGTCCCAAACCTCTCCGTCGAGGAAGACTTCCCCGCCCTCAAAGTCGTCGTTGACCCCGTCGTCGAAATCGATGTCCGACAGCCGGTCTTCCATATTCTCCCAGGAGAAAAGTCGGCGGAGCCGAATGAGCGCGAAGCAGTGTTCCTCCCTCAGGAGCGGATTGGGGCTGACGGTCTGAAGAATGGGCGCGTCTTCCTGAAGTTCGGCGGCGAGTCGAAGCTTCTCGGCGAAGGCGGGAGAAGTCTCCAACATGGCACCGACGCACCCGTAGGTTTCCGCAAGAAGCCGGAGTTGGTCCGCTGCGCGGATCTTCTCGCCGAACCGGACTGCCTTGAGTCGGCGAAGGACTTCTTCGGCATGAGCCTGGTCCACGCGCTTTTGGGCGACGGACCGTTGGGCCTGCGAGATCGTCTGCATGAAGCCTGCGAGCCATCGGTAGAGATCCTGCAAAGCCGGAACGGGCTCGGACGCAGCAGCGGCTTCAAAGGTTTGGGCGGAGAGCGTTTCCGTGCCCAACAGCTTTTGCCAACGTTCGAATGCAGGCGTGCGGAGCGCTTCCGGGGCGCTGCGCTTCTGCGGCTTGAGGGGCTCGTCCGACGCGAGGCGGCTCAGGAGAAGGCCCGCAAGGGTGGTCGTGGCGATGTCCTTCGCCGTCTCCGGGCCCCACTGCTTCGGGACGACCAAAAGCCCGGGTTTTTGGAGGAACTCGAGCGCGAGTGCGGCCTGAACGGCGGTTTCGCCGTTCTCGAACATGTTGAGGATAGTCGAGAGGTTCGCGAAGGTCTTCACGCGCACGTCGGCGGGGAAGGTGCCGAAGGATTCGGCGCGCAGCTGCGGGAGCACGATCGCGAACGTACGGTCCGCGATGCGCTCCTGGAGGCTGCGCGTCTCGTCGAGCACTTTGAAGAAGCCGTCGTTGTCGTCGGCGTCGATTTGCAGGAGGCGCGTCTCCGAAGCTTCCTGCACTTGCTCCACGAACGACGTCGTGCGGGTGATGAGGCGCGGGTGCCAGGATGCGTCGCCGAAGGGGAGGTCCTCAACGAAGTGTCCGTGCTCAAAGATCGGGGAGGGCCCGTTTCCGACCGACTGCGAACCGGTTTCGGCAAGGTAGCGCGTCTCGTGCGCGTAGCGCTGAAGGTATCGGTCGAAAACCGGGGATCCGGTCGAAGCCTCGCCGCGGTCGAGCGTTGCGATGAGGTCGTCGAGCCCACGGAGTGCGAGGTCGTAGTTGCGGGTGGAAATGGTGAGCCGGCGCGAGAGCACTTCGACCGCCAAGGCGGGAAGTCCTTCGAAGTGGGCGAGGCCGAGCGCCTTGCTGACCTTCTTCAGTTGCCGGAGACCTCCCTCAGCGCCTTCTCGGCTGTTGATTTCCGGGAGGCGCAGCGCTGCGCCGACGAACATGCGGAGGTACGGGTGCGGGATGAGTTCGGCGCTGTCTTCCACTTCGGGAAGGACCCGTGCGGTTGCTTCGGGGTCCGCCCGGTCGAAGGCGGTGAGGGCTCGGGAGAGGACGTCGCCGAGCGCGTCGGAGACGGGGTAGGCTTGGACGGCCGCGGGCTTTGCCTGGCGGCGGTGGGATTTCTTGGACATGACTCTTCCTGAATTCAAAGATTGAACGGCGTGGTGGGCCGGTCGCGCAGGTTGCTCCGTGCGCGTCGGTCGTGTTCGTTGAGGGTCTTCTTCTGCGTCTTCTCATGACTTAGGACTCCTTGGTGTTGGCGGGTTGGTCGGGTTCGGTCGTGCCGGAGCCGCCCCGGTAGGGCAACGCCCGAAGTGCGGCGACGTAGCGGCCGAAGTCCCGGAAGTAGGTCGTGTCGGGGTGCGCGCCCGCCACGGCGAAGGCGTCTGCAAAGGGCGCGCCCATCACGACGGCCGCGGCGCGGACGGGCGGCGCGAGATGGCCCAAGACCTCTTCCCAGCGCTCGGGCGAGAGGAGGATCTCGTCGGTGAGCGGGAGATAGCCCCCGTCCGCTCCGCGTGCGTAGACGTGCCTGCGGATGTCGGCGGATTTGAGCAGCGGGATGAGCTCCGGCCGGAGGTTCGCGAGCTGGTTGCGCGTGATCTGGACGAGTCCGTCGAGATCGGCCGCTTCGTGGAAGCTGATCCCGTCGGGGAGCGCAAAGAGGAGATGGTCGTAGGGCTCGCGCGGCGTGCCGAGGACCGCGACGGGCGCGTTCTCTTCGATCACCTTCCGTTGGACGCCCACGCGGAGGGCGGCGAGCCGCTCGGGCAAAAGAGGCTTTTCGTCCGCCAACCGGAGGGGCGAGCTCGTTTTGAGGTAGTTCGCCAGGGGGTTGGGGCGGTCAGGGTCGATGACGGGCGAAGGACGGTAGGGCGATTCGAAAAAGGCCCTCCTTCCGTGGTCGAGTATCCAGGCCGCCTCTTCCTTGTAGAGCGGTATCGGAACAATGATCCGGAAGTCGTCCCCGAGGGTCTCGCGCCCCAGGCGCTGCGCCTCGCACTCGGCTTCGAGCTCGGGATAGGCGTCGACGGGCATGAAGAGGATGTGCGTGAAGAGCCAGTCCTGCGGCCAGAGCTCCGTGAAGACTGCGAAAGGATCGCCCAAGTCCGTGGACGCCCCGGCGCAGACGACCGACTCGAAAAAGAGCGTGGTGAGAAGGGCGCTCACCGGCGTGGGCGAGTCCTTGGAGAGCGCAAGGAGCCCCGACTTGACGGGAAGCGCCACCTCAAAGGGGAAGCGCAGCGGTTTGATTCCCATCTGCTCCGAAAACTTGTCGAGGAATACGGGGAGCCCCTGCGTTACGAGCACGTCCCGGTCCCGGCGGGGGATCCAGTGTTGGCGATGACCGCGCAGGTTCGTCCAGCCCGCCCTGGAGCGGCCGATCGCGGCGAGCGCCTTCGTCGGGAGGGCGCGGTGGTCCGGGCGGATGGGTTTGAGCTTCGGTCCGGTGATCTCGTAGCGGATCAGCTGATGGAGGACGGCGCGGAAGACCCGCATGCACCGGAGGAACGCCTCCTCATCCCCGCGCCTCCAAATCTCGTTGCTGGGGTCGAGGGCCGCCGAGAGGAGGTCGTCGTCCTCAAAGATTTCGGCCATGTCGATCAAACGGTCGACTTCGGGAAGCGCTTTGGGCGCGGGTCCGAGCCTGCGGCGAAGGTCCGCGAGCGCCTTGATGAAGGGTTTGCGCGCTTCGGGCTCCCATTCGTACGCACCCAGGTCGTAGGCAAGGTCGACGAAGCGCTCGAGGTCCTTCGGCTTCCAGCGCGAGTGCTTCTTTACCGGGAACGTCTCGATGCGGTCGTCGGCATCGAACACCGCCTCGATCGCGCCGGTGAGGCGCACCTGCAGCATGTCGCGTTGGATGGCGAAGCTGTCTTCCGGGTACTCGATCTTGAAGAGGTCGTCTTTGTGGGGCTTGGATTTGGCTTTGGGCATGGGCGCTTCCTTCCTTGTCGTGAGTGCTTTCCGAAAAAGCTTTGTCGTGATGCTTGGATCCGATCGTAGGCGCAATTTTCGGAACGCGCACGGGGTGGAGGTGATGTGCCACAAATTTTTCGGAAAAAGAGAAGGCGGCGTTTTCACGCCGCCC
>NZ_JH604841.1 GCF_000250875.1 Sutterella parvirubra YIT 11816
GAGTCAATCGCATAGACTGGCTTGTCGTACTTCGACGAGAAGCACAGGTTGAAAAGGTCTGCGTAGTGCTCAAGGAGCTTGAAGTAGAACTGCTCGAAGATGCGATAGTCGCGGCGCGCATTCGCATAGGCTAGCGAGGTTCGTTTGAGGGCCTGGGCGCCTCCGGCGTGATTGAGCGACCCAAGGGCGGAGTAGAGCCCGTCCTCAATCTCGCGCAGCGAGTCGCACCCTCCGATATGGCAGAATACGAGGGCGACGAGTTGATCCCATACGGTGAACTTGGACGCGTTGCCTGGTTTGTAGAACTGAGCCGCGATGCCTTCGAGAATCGAGCGGGGCATCATGCCTACGAGCTGGGCGAACAAGGTCGTCGTAGCTTTCTTCATGGCGGGGAAGTGTGCTGATTTTCTGTGGTAAGCGAATCGTACATTCCCCCGTCACTATTTGAGGCGGTGCCCCAGCTGAAAACTCACCGCATGAACAGAAAAGGCGCCGAATCGGCGCCTCATCGCTGAACCACTGTTTCAGCCCCTCCAAACAAGCTCCTGTACCACATTTCAATTTGGACAGGAGTG
>NZ_JH604842.1 GCF_000250875.1 Sutterella parvirubra YIT 11816
AACATTTCGGCAGCACGGTTGGAAATAGAATTCGCCGCCTCTCTCCGAGACATTCACGCAGGCGTCGTTGAGAGATTCAGTGATGTCTCGGATGCTCAGGTGCTCCCCGAACTCCGATAGCCGTTCCTGCAGAAGACGGATCAGAATCAGGGCGAGCACGCAGAGAATCACGTGCCCTCGGATGTGGTCCGTGTTGTAGACGTACATGGGGCGCAGGCCGAGGAACGACTTCATGATAAAGAAGCAATCCTCGATTTGAGTGAGCTGGCGATAGACGGCGGTGAGCTCCAGAGGGCTCACGTTGTCGAGGGATTCCTCCATGCCGTCCGGCGCGGCGAAGACGAGACCCGCGTAACCGGAGAACTGGCTTTTCTTTTCGCGAGCCCTCTCGTCCACGCCGATGATCGTGCTCTCGGTCTGCGTCCCTTCAAATTTTGCGAGTGACGTCCAACCGCTTCGCTTCGGATTCACCTTCTCACGGTTCTTCGCCTTCCTTTTGATGAGCCGCTCCCAAGCGTCGAGGATCGCTTCATCACGCTTGTACCGGTCTTCGTCCCACGTCAGAACGAGTTTGCACTTGATGGTCGCTCCGTCGGCCCCGGTCTTCTCGTAGTCATTGATCATCTGGATCCTGGCTTTCTCCGGATCCTTGGCATAGATGGGGGTGTACAGCGACTTGTCGAGCATCTTGTCCCGGAGATCCTTCGGAAACTGCGTCACGCGTTGGGCGACGCAAAAGCCGAGCCCCATTTCCTTGAGCTTCTTGAGGTTGTAGACGCTGTTGAGTCCGCGGTCGGCGACGACGATGGAGTCCTTGATGTCGTACTTGGCCTGAAGGCTGGTGATGGCTTCCTCCATGGACTTCATCTCGGCGCAGTTGCCGGCGAAGATCTCGACGTCAAGCGGGAAGCCCTTGCGGTCCACGGCCAGAGCGATCGAAACGATCGGAAGGTCGGAACGGTGCTCCTTTGAGGGGCCGCGCATCCGCAGGTACTGAATCTTCTCGTTCGCGACCGCGTCAAGAAAGGCGTCGGGAAGGAGCTCCACCAGGACTTCACCTTCGTCATTGAAGCACTCGTCCCCGAGCTCACCCTGCAGGCGGGCAGCTTTGGCCGCGGCCCGAAGGCGCTCGGGGAAGTCCATTTGCTCACGCTTTTTCTCTTCGTCAGTAAGAGGCGTCTCGAAGTAGGCGTTCGTCACATCGTAGAAGACGAGGGTTGCGCGCTCTTTCCCGAAGCGCTTGTCGAGCCTCTTCCCGACCTCTCGAAACAGCGGCTCCTTGTTCTGCTTGAGAAACGAGAGCGCGCTGTAGAGGTTGTCCAGCGTTAG
>NZ_JH604843.1 GCF_000250875.1 Sutterella parvirubra YIT 11816
TAAATTCACCCAAGAATTCAAACTCAACGCTGTCCGCCTCGTGGTGGAGGAAGGCCGCGTAGCCCGTCAAGTCGCCGACGAGCTCGGCATCCCGCCGAAGACCCTTTACAACTGGTTGGCTCTCTACCGCCAGGGCACTCTCATCCATGAGAACTCCCGGGACTGCACACCCGATGAAGCCGAAAAGGCCGAGCTTCGCGCCAAGGTCCGTCGTCTTGAGCAGGAGCTTGCCCTCGTAAAAAAATTCGCGGCGTATCTCTCGACGAACGGCCTCAAGTGAGATACGCCTTTATCTGGGCCACCCTGAATGACCCTGACATCAACGGCCTCCCGATTGAAGACCGTTGCAGAATAATGGAAGTTAGCGATAGCGGCTACTATCACTGGCGTGCGCGTACGCATCCTCCTTCAAAGCCTATAAAGAAGCCTGTCGCGGCGAATGCCGCGGCTGAGGAGGCTCGTTCTTCTACCCCTTGCGCTCAAAACGAAAAGCACTCGGGGGGCGTTTTCTGCGCCCCGAAGGGGCGAGCTCCCGCCCCCTCTTCAGAAGCCTCTCCTGAGGCCTCTGAGGACTGCTCTGAGCCTGTTCCGCCGACTGATGCTCCCAAGGGCGCCGAGCCCTCCCAGCCCGCGTCTGAGCAGCCGAAGCGCCGCAAGATCGTCTCCGAGGAGATCATCATCGGCACCGCCAACACCGTGCGAAAGTCGCTGGGCTACACCCCGGGGTACCGGCAGATGCGCGTCTACCTGCGCGGCTACGGTGTCCACGTGGGCGTGAAGCGCCTCAGACGCGTGCTTCGAGATCACGGCATCATCGGGTACCGCCACCGGAAGCGCTTCGTCCGAACGACCGACAGCAACCACTGCCTGCCGGTCTTCCCGAATCTCTTGAACCGCAACTTCGCTGTGGGTGAGCTCAACCGCGCCTGGGTGAGCGACATCACGTATCTGCCTCTCCCGAACGGCCGTTATTGGTACCTCTGCACCTTCATGGATCTCGGTAGCCGCAGGATTCTCGGCTACTCGATCGGCTCGAAGATGGACACGCCGTTCGTGTTGGAGGCGCTTGATATGGCCGTACAGGCTCGGCTCCAGGAGGGGCTCGATGTGGCCGGCACGATCGTCCACTCGGACCAGGGGACGCAGTACTGCTCCCGCCTCTACCAGACATACCTGGGGGAGAACGACCTTGTTTGCTCCATGAGTCGACGTAGTGAGTGCTGGGACAATGCGCCCGGCGAATCGATTTGGAGCTCTGTGAAGCGCGAAACGCTGATCGGCCACAGCTGCTACCAGGATGAGCATGACTGTGTGAGGAGGGTGAT
>NZ_JH604844.1 GCF_000250875.1 Sutterella parvirubra YIT 11816
GGAGGCGAACGCGGTGAACTGAAACATCTAAGTAACCGCAGGAAAAGAAATCAACCGAGATTCCGAAAGTAGCGGCGAGCGAAATCGGACGAGCCTAGTGCTTGATAATGCTGCCGACAGCAGAACGGTCTGGAAAGTCCGGCTACAGAGGGTGATAGCCCCGTATGCGAAGTCCGCAGCATGGTACTAAGAGCACGATAAGTAGGGCGGGACACGTGACATCCTGTCTGAAGATGGGGGGACCATCCTCCAAGGCTAAATACTCGTGATCGACCGATAGTGAACCAGTACTGTGAAGGAAAGGCGAAAAGAACCCCGGGAGGGGAGTGAAATAGATCCTGAAACCGCATACATACAAACAGTAGGAGCCTCTTTAAGGGGTGACTGCGTACCTTTTGCATAATGGGTCAGCGACTTACGTTCAATGGCAAGCTTAACCGTATAGGGGAGGCGCAGCGAAAGCGAGTTCGAACAGAGCGATTTCAGTCGTTGGGCGTAGACCCGAAACCAGATGATCTATCCATGGTCAGGTTGAAGGTGTGGTAACACACACTGGAGGACCGAACCGACTAGTGTTGCAAAATTAGCGGATGAACTGTGGATAGGGGTGAAAGGCTAAACAAATCTGGAGATAGCTGGTTCTCCCCGAAAACTATTGAGGTAGTGCCTCGTGTATGGCTCCAGGGGGTAGAGCACTGTTATGGCTAGGGGGACATGGCGTCTTACCAAACCATGGCAAACTCCGAATACTTGGAAGTCGAAGCACGGGAGACAGAGCACCGGGTGCTAACGTCCGGACTCAAAAGGGAAACAACCCAGACCGCCGGCTAAGGTCCCTAATATGAACTGAGTGGAAAACGAAGTGGGAAGGCTAAGACAGTCAGGAAGTTGGCTTAGAAGCAGCCATCCTTCAAAGAAAGCGTAATAGCTCACTGATCGAGTCTTCCTGCGCGGAAGATGTAACGGGGCTAAGTTCATAACCGAAGCCGCGGATTCACACGCAAGTGTGAGTGGTAGGGGAGCGTTCTGTAAGCCTGCGAAGGTGACTCGCAAGGGTTGCTGGAGGTATCAGAAGTGCGAATGCTGACATGAGTAACGTTAAAGCGGGTGAAAAGCCCGCTCGCCGTAAGCCCAAGGTTTCCTGCTCTACGTTCATCGGAGCAGGGTGAGTCGGCCCCTAAGGCGAGGCTGAGAAGCGTAGCTGATGGGAACAAGGTTAATATTCCTTGACCGCCGTTGAGTGCGAAGGGGGGACGGAGTGTTGAAGATCATCCGGGTGTTGGATGTCCCGGTTTCCGCGCGTAGGAGGCCTGCAGGCAAATCCGCAGGCGAATCTCCGAGGCAAAGGATCGAGTCCCATTGGGGACGAAGTGATTGGATGGACTTCCAGGAAAAGCCTCTAAGCTCCAGCTCAACGGGACCGTACCGCAAACCGACACTGGTGGGCGAGCTGAATATGCTCAGGCGCTTGAGAGAACTCAGGAGAAGGAACTCGGCAAATTGACACCGTAACTTCGGGATAAGGTGTGCCTTGGTAGCGTGGAGGGAGAAACACCCCGAGCGTGAAGAGGTCTCAGAGAATCGGTGGCTGCGACTGTTTACTAAAAACACAGCACTCTGCAAAGACGAAAGTCGACGTATAGGGTGTGATGCCTGCCCGGTGCTGGAAGATTAATTGATGGGGTGCAAGCTCCTGATCGAAGTCCCAGTAAACGGCGGCCGTAACTATAACGGTCCTAAGGTAGCGAAATTCCTTGTCGGGCAAGTTCCGACCTGCACGAATGGCATAACGATGGCCACACTGTCTCCTCCTGAGACTCAGTGAAGTTGAAGTGTTTGTGATGATGCAATCTCCCCGCGGCTAGACGGAAAGACCCCATGAACCTTTACTGCAGCTTTGCATTGGACTTTGAACCGATCTGTGTAGGATAGGTGGGAGGCTGTGAAACCGGGACGCCAGTCTCGGCGGAGCCGTCCTTGAAATACCACCCTGATTTGTTTGAGGTTCTAACCTAGGCCAGTCATCCTGGTCGGGGACCGTGCATGGTGGGCAGTTTGACTGGGGCGGTCTCCTCCTAAAGGGTAACGGAGGAGTGCGAAGGTACGCTAGGTACGGTCGGAAATCGTGCTGATAGTGCAATGGCAAAAGCGTGCTTGACTGCGAGACCCACAAGTCGAGCAGATACGAAAGTAGGTCATAGTGATCCGGTGGCTCTGTATGGAAGGGCCATCGCTCAACGGATAAAAGGTACTCTGGGGATAACAGGCTGATACCGCCCAAGAGTTCATATCGACGGCGGTGTTTGGCACCTCGATGTCGGCTCATCTCATCCTGGGGCTGTAGCCGGTCCCAAGGGTATGGCTGTTCGCCATTTAAAGAGGTACGTGAGCTGGGTTTAAAACGTCGTGAGACAGTTTTGTCCCTATCTGCCGTGGGCGTTGGAAGATTGACGGGGGCTGCTCCTAGTACGAGAGGACCGGAGTGGACTGACCTCTGGTGTACCGGTTGTCACGCCAGTGGCATCGCCGGGTAGCTATGTCGGGAAGAGATAACCGCTGAAAGCATCTAAGCGGGAAACTTGCCTGAAGATAAGTCTTCCTGGAGGCTTGACCTCCCTGAAGAGTCGTTCGAGACCAGGACGTTGATAGGTCGGGTGTGTAAGCGCTGTGAGGCGTTGAGCTAACCGATACTAATTGCTCGTGCAGCTTGATCCTATAACCGTGAAGCTTTTT
>NZ_JH604845.1 GCF_000250875.1 Sutterella parvirubra YIT 11816
CCCTGCTCACCAGCCACAAGCGTCATTACGGGCTCCATAAGGACTTCATCGATTGGAAGGTGATGCTTGGCCTGCTCAGAAAGAAGCCGACCAGCTTCAAGGACAGCGCCCTCGCCAAGATGCTCGGCGAAGCGACCGTCACGTACCTGACCGGCCTGCGTGCGCAGCCCCGCAGAGAGGTGCTTGAGGCCTGCTATGTGACGCTGAAGGAGGGCACGCCGATTGAGCAGATCTGCTCGCGATTGGACGAGGCCGTCCGGCGTTTCGGACACGAAGACCTCTCGACGTTGATCGTGGGTTTCCGCGGCCTGAAGGACACACCCACCGACGATCGCCAGCTGATGGATTTGCCTGAGCACCTCAGCCAACCGACCGTTCCCTCCGTCTCCCTCGAACCTTATGCGGGGCTTGCCTGACATGACTGCTCAGACGATTGATGATGAAATCCGCGGCTACGCGACGGCCTTGAGGTTGGGCTCACACGTCGTCCCCGCCTACAAGGAAATGGGGGACGTTACGTCCCCGGCCCTCTTTGTGCGTGACCTGCTGAAGCGGCTCTGCGAGAACCGCAACGAGGAGCGCGTGAAGCGCAACCGTCAGGCCTCAGGCATTCCCAATCTGGACAAGACCCTCGAGGTCTACGAGCGGGAGGGCGTCACGATGCCGACGGGGCTCACCTTCGATGCCCTCGCAAGCTGCGGCTTCATCGAGAAACGCCAGAACCTCGTGATGATGGGGGTGCCCGGCTCGGGTAAGACGCACCTGGCTTCCGCCCTGGGGATCAAGGCCTGCGACCTTGGGTACAAGGTGATGTTCCGCCGCATGGCGAACCTCATTGAGGAGCTCCAGACGGCTCACGACAACCACGCCTGGCCGCGGTACCGTCGCCGCATCGAACAGTGCGACCTCCTGATCATCGACGAATGGGGCTACCTTCCGACGAATGTGGACGGGACGCGGCTGCTCTTCGAGGTGATCGCCGACTGCTACGAACAGCGCAGCATCATCGTGACGACCAACCTCCCGTTCGTCGAGTGGAACCGCATCTTCAGCGATGAGAGGCTCCTCCTTGCGATCATGGACCGCATCGTCCACCATGGGTATCTGCTCAAACACGCCGACCAAAGCTACCGCCTGCGCCACTCTCTGATGAAGTAAGCCATGACGAAGAACACGCACAACACCACGTACACCGAGACCGTGCTGTCGTACCGCAGCGCCCTGACGGAACAGGCACGGACCATCGTCCGCAACGCTGAAGACGACGGGACGCTCTTTCTCAATGACGAGCTGACGGGAGCCTCTACAGGCCTGAGCAACGACGTCCTCACGCTTCGAGGCATGGAGGCCAGGGGCCGCAAGGCGCATGACGAGCTCAAGGGATTCATCCGTGAGTGCGCTCTGGATGTCCGAGACATGCACGATCAGACAGCGGCGCTCTTCGACAGATGGGTGAGAACAGACGCTGAGCTCCGCATGAACGTCGATGTCGATGCTGAGCACTGGCCGGAGACTGAGGCCTCCAGCGAGGCTCTGGCAGACGCCTGCGCGAGGGAGAGAGAGGCGGAAGAGGACTGCTCTGAAGACGCCTTCTCCGACGCTCTGACGCGTGCTCTGAGGCTCTGCACGGAGCGCTTCATCCTGACGCGCCTCAGCGATGTCATCTTTGAACGGCAC
>NZ_JH604846.1 GCF_000250875.1 Sutterella parvirubra YIT 11816
GAGCAGGGTTCGGTCGGAGTCGTAGAACGACAGCGTGTCCCAACGCTTGCAGACGTGGACCTTTTGGCCGGGAGCCGCGTTGACCTGGTAGTCGTTCTTGTCGACTCGGACGAACCCCGTGTTGTCAACCGTCGCTTCGACCCAAGAGCACGGATCGAAATCCGCTGCCGGGAGATGGAGCATGAGGGCGAGATCCTCAAGGAAGAGCTCCTTGATCACCCTGGGCGCCTTCTTGTAGTGGGGCTCCTCCGCTTGACGCTCCAACCAAGTCATGAGGCTGTTGTTGAGCTCGGCGAAGTTCCCGTCGAAGCGCAGGGCCGGAACGAAGAAATTGCGGCGAATCCAGCCCACGGCATTCTCAACGGACCCCTTCTCGTTGCCGGCGGCAGGGTTGCAGAACTCCGCCTTGAAGCCGTAGTGAACCTGCAGGCGGCGGAAGTTCTCCGTCAGCACGCGCGGATGATCCTTCACGTCGTGGACGTTGTCCACCTCGTGAGCCTTGCTGGGCGGCACCAGCAGGGAGACCGCAGTGCTCATGTTGTCGAAGCGGATGCGCAGCGGTACGCGGCCGATGCGGTCGAACATGAGCTTGATGCCGTACGCCAGGCACTCGAAGTTCTGAGCGGGAAGCACCACGGCCATGCGGTAGTTCGAGTGAGGGAAGGTCAGGACGAGGAGGATGAGCCTGCAGGTCTCGCCATTGAGGAAGACGTCGATCTCGCCGAAGTCGAGCTGAG
>NZ_JH604847.1 GCF_000250875.1 Sutterella parvirubra YIT 11816
CGGCGCCGGCGTCGTCGCCTCGATCATCGAATAAAAAGGGGGTAACCCCACGCCGGTGAAAAATCCGGCGTTTCGACTTGATCGCTCGAGGGAGCGGAGTTTATACTCCGCTCCCTCTGTTCTTTTAAACAGTTCTTTTTACAGGAAACTCAAATGCAGTCTCAGCGCATCCGCATCCGCCTCAAGGCGTATGACTACAAGTTGATCGACCAGTCGGCCCTCGAGATCGTCGACACCGCCAAGCGCACCGGCGCCGTGGTTCGTGGTCCCGTTCCCCTGCCGACCCGCATCCAGCGCTTCGACATCCTCCGTTCGCCGCACGTCAACAAGACGTCGCGCGACCAGCTCGAAATCCGCACCCACCAGCGTCTCATGGACATCGTCGATCCGACCGACAAGACGGTCGACGCCCTGATGAAGCTCGATCTTCCCGCCGGTGTGGACGTCAAGATCAAGGTCCAGTAATCGACCTCAAGCTAAGCCGTTCAAATTTCCGCGCTTTTCAGTTGCGCGGGTGGTTTTGAGCGGCTAAAATCGCGCCTTTCTGTCCGGACTTGCGTTCGCAGGTCGAACCGAAGTCTCGGATTTTTTTGGAAAACGGTCCCGGCCAATCGCAGCCGGGGTGGAGAAAACAATGAGTGATAAGCTCGGCCTCGTCGGTCGCAAGATCGGCATGACGCGTATTTTCACGGAAGACGGCGTGTCCGTTCCCGTGACCGTGCTCGACGTGTCGAACAACCGTGTCACGATGGTGAAGACGGAAGAAACCGACGGCTACAATGCAATCCAAGTCGCGTTCGGCTCCATGAAGCCCTCGCGCGTGAGCAAGCCCCTTGCCGGCCACTTTGCCAAGGCCGGCGTCGAAGCGGGTTCGACGCTCAAAGAGTTCCATATCGATGCCGCTCAGGCCGCCGAGTTCAAGCCCGGCCAGGCCCTCTCGGCCGACATGTTCACGGAAGGCCAGAAGGTCGACGTGACCGGCACGACCATCGGTAAGGGTTTCGCCGGCGCCATCAAGCGCCACCACTTCTCGTCCAACCGCGCTTCGCACGGCAACTCCGTGACGACCCGTGCTCCCGGTTCCATCGGTAACCGTCAGGACCCGGGCCGCGTGTTCCCCGGCAAGCGCATGGCCGGCCATTTGGGCGACGTGCAGCGCACGACTCAGAACCTCGTGATCGCGCGTGTCGACGTTGAACGTCAGCTTCTGCTCGTTCGCGGTGCGGTCCCCGGCGCCAAGGGCGGCGAAGTCATCGTCCGTCCGGCGGTGAAGGCTTAATCGGAGCGAAACAATGGAACTCAATGTCCTGAACGAACAGGGTCAGACGGTCGCTGCCGCTGACGCCGTGTTCGGTCGTGAATACAACGAATCCCTGGTGCACCAGCTCGTGGTCGCCTACCAGGCCAACGCCCGTCTGGGCACGCGCGCTCAGCTCACCCGAGCCGACGTGCACCACTCGACGAAGAAGCCCTGGCGTCAGAAGGGTACGGGCCGCGCCCGTTCCGGCATGACCTCCTCGCCCGTGTGGCGTGGCGGCGGCCGTGCGTTCCCGAACTCGCCGCTTGAAAACTTCAGCCAGAAGCTCAACAAGAAGATGTACCGCGCCGCCATGGCGACCATCTACTCGAAGCTCGTCGCCGATGCCCGCCTCTCGGTCATCGAAACGATCAAGGCTGAACTCCCGAAGACCAAGGCTTTCGCGCAGCAGCTCAAGAGCCTCGGCCTCGAAGGCAAGCTCCTCATCGTCGTCGCTGAGGAAGAGCTCAATGAGAACCTCATCCTTGCTTCGCGCAACCTGAAGGAAGTGCTCGTGGTTCCGCCCCGCTACGCGGATCCGCTCTGCCTCATTTACTTCGACAAGGTTGTCGTGACCAAGGCTGCTGTCGCCCAGATTGAGGAGATGCTGGCATGAACCAGGAACGTCTTTACAAGGTGCTCGTCGGCCCCGTGATCTCTGAAAAGAGCACGATGCTTGCCGAAAAGCACAACCAGGTCTCGTTCGTCGTGGCTCCGACCGCGACCAAGACCGAAGTCAAGGCCGCCGTCGAACTGCTCTTCAAGGTGCAGGTCAGCGCGGTCCAGATCCTGAACCTGAAGGGCAAGCAGAAGCGCTTCGGCCGCTTCATGGGCAAGCGCAACGACGTCCGCAAGGCGATCGTCACGCTCCCGCAGGGTACTGAAATCAACTTCGCGCAAGAGGTGAAGTAATGGCTCTCGTCAAACTCAAGCCGACGTCCGCCGGTCGCCGTCACGCGGTGAAGGTCGTCAACAAGGAGCTCCACAAGGGCAAGCCCTGGGCCGCGTTGACGGAAAAGAAGAACCGTGGGTCCGGCCGCAACAACAACGGCCACATCACCTGCCGTCACAAGGGTGGCGGTTCGAAGCGCGCCTACCGCATCATCGACTTCAAGCGCAACAAGGACGGCATCCCCGCCCGCGTCGAGCGCATTGAGTACGATCCGAACCGTTCCGCGAACATCGCTCTCGTGCTCTACGCCGACGGCGAACGTCGCTACATCATCGCCCCGAAGGGCCTGACCGTCGGTCAGGAGATCATGAACGGCCAGGAAGCCCCGATCAAGGTCGGCAACACGCTCCCGCTGCGCAACATCCCCGTCGGTACGACCATTCACTGCATCGAGCTCCTCCCGAACAAGGGCGCTCAGATGGTCCGTGCTGCCGGTGCCTTCGCCCAGCTCGTCGCCCGTGAAGGCGAATACGCTCAGGTGCGTCTGCGCTCCGGCGAAGTCCGTCGCGTCCTCATCGAGTGCCGCGCGACGATCGGTACGGTCGGCAACGAAGAAAACTCCCTGCGTGAACTCGGCAAGGCCGGTGCCAAGCGTTGGCGCGGCATCCGCCCGACGGTTCGTGGCGTCGCCATGAACCCGGTCGATCACCCGCACGGTGGTGGTGAAGGCAAGACCGGTACCGGTCGCGCCCCCGTCACGCCTTGGGGCCAGCTCACCAAGGGTTATCGTACCCGCAACAGCAAGCGCACCGACTCGATGATCGTCTCGCGCCGTAACCGCAAGTAAGGGGGCCTAGGAATGTCTCGTTCTTTGAAGAAAGGCCCGTTTGTTGACGGGCACCTGATGAAGAAGGTTGAAGCCGCCCAGGCGAGCCGCGACAAGCGTCCGCTCAAGACCTGGTCGCGCCGTTCGACGATTCTTCCCGAATTCATCGGTCTGACCATCGCCGTTCACAACGGCCGTCAGCACGTGCCGGTGTACATCAATGAAAACATGGTCGGCCACAAGCTCGGCGAATTTGCGAACACTCGCACGTTCAAGGGCCACGCGGCCGGTGACAAGAAGGTGGGTAAGTAAATGGAAACTACTGCTATCGTCCGTGGTGTCCGCCTCTCGGCTCAGAAGGGCCGTTTGGTTGCTGACCTCGTTCGCGGCAAGCCCGTGGACAAGGCTCTCGCCATCCTCACCTTCACGCAGAAGCGTGCTGCGGTCATCATCAAGAAGGCGCTCGAGAGCGCCATCGCCAACGCCGAACACAACGACGGTGCCGACATCGACACCCTCGTCGTGACGAAGATTCACGTGGAGAAGGCTGCCACGCTGCGTCGTTTCGCCGCCCGCGCCAAGGGCCGCGGCACCCGCATCAACAAGCAGACGAGCCACATCTATATTTCTGTTGGCGAAGCGAAAGCCAAGTAAAGGTGTACCATGGGTCAGAAAATTAATCCCACCGGCTTCCGTCTTCCCGTGACGCGCAACTGGACGTCGCGCTGGTACGCGGTTGGCCGTGAATTCTCCCGCACGCTCGGTGAAGACCTCGCCGTGCGCAGCTTCCTTCTGAAGAAGCTCCGCAACGCCAGCGTCAGCCGCATCCTCATCGAACGTCCGGCGAACAACGCCCGCATCACGATCTTCTCGGCCCGTCCGGGCATCGTGATCGGCAAGCAGGGTGCCGACATCGAAGCGCTCAAGGCTGAAGTTCAGAAGATGATGGGCGTGCCCGTTCACGTCAACATCGAAGAAGTCCGCCGCCCCGAGCTCGACGCTCAGCTGATCGCCGACGGCATCACGCAGCAGCTCGAAAAGCGCGTCATGTTCCGCCGCGCCATGAAGCGCGCGATGCAGAACGCCATGCGTCTGGGCGCCCTCGGCGTCAAGATCATGTCGTCCGGCCGTTTGAACGGCGCCGACATCGCCCGCTCCGAGTGGTACCGCGAAGGCCGCGTGCCTCTGCACACCCTCCGTGCGAACATCGACTACGGCTTCTCCGAAGCGCACACGACGTACGGCGTCGTCGGCGTGAAGGTGTGGGTCTACAAGGGTGACAACTTCGGCCAGGCCGAAGCTGAAGAAGCTCAGGCTCCCCGTGAAGACCGTCGCGGCCGTCGCAACGACCGCAACGGCCGCCGCAACAACGGCCGTCGCAACGACATGAAGCAGGGTGCCTCGCGCAAGCCTGCCGCTAAGGACGGAGAATAACGATGCTGCAGCCTAATCGTCGCAAATACCGCAAGGACCAGAAGGGCCGCAACTACGGCCTCGCCACCCGAGGCGCCAACGTCTCGTTCGGCGAATTCGGTCTGAAGTCGCTCGAACGCGGCCGCATCACGGCCCGTCAGATCGAAGCTGCCCGACGCGCCATCACCCGCCACATCAAGCGTGGCGGCCGTGTGTGGATCCGCGTGTTCCCGGACAAGCCCATCTCCGAGAAGCCTGCCGAAGTCCGTATGGGTAACGGTAAGGGCAATCCGGAATACTGGGTCGCGCTGGTCCAGCCGGGCCGCGTGCTCTACGAGATGGACGGGGTCGACGAACAGCTCGCCCGCGAAGCCTTCGCGCTCGCCGCGGCCAAGCTGCCCGTGAAGACCACGTTCGTTGTCCGCCAGATCGGCATGTAAGGAGACGGACATGAACGCTAAGGAACTGCGCGCCAAGGATGAGGCCGCGCTCAAGCAGGAACTCAAGGACCTTCTCGAAACGGAATTCAAGCTCCGCATCCAGAAGTCCACGCAACAGCTGCAGAACACGGCCGCGATCCGCACGACCCGTCGTGACATCGCCCGCGTCCGCACGATCCTCACCGAGAAGGCGAACACGAAATGACTGAACAGACCAACGAAACGCTGACCCGCACCCTCCAGGGTACGGTCACGAGCAGCAAGATGCAGAAGACTGTCACGGTCCTCGTGGAACGCAAGGTCAAGCATCCGCTGTACGGCAAGTACGTCGTCAAGAGCAAGAAGTATCACGCTCATGACGAACTCGGCTGCAACGAAGGCGACAAGGTCGAAATCGCTGAATGCGCCCCGATCTCCAAGACGAAGTCCTGGACGGTCACCAAGGTGATCAGCAAGGCCGAAATCATCTAAGTGAAGCCTTGGGGCCGAACGCTAAAAAAGTTTGGCCCATCCGCTTGCACGACACCGATCACTCGGTTATAGTGGCTAGCCGTCGCCCGGAATGCCTGGTGGTGTTCCGGGCGATGCATTTCTAGGGTTGTGTTTGAGCCCGTTTCCCTCGGCCGCCCGGCCGGGTTTCGGATCGGTCTCGTAAGCGACCTTCCTCCCGAAACGGGACCAATACTATCCGCTAATGTGGAATAAGTTGGGATTTTTCAACAATGATTCAGATGCAAAGCCGACTGGACGTCGCCGATAACACCGGCGCGCGTTCGGTTATGTGTATCAAGGTGTTGGGCGGCTCCAAGCGCCGTTACGCCAACATCGGCGACGTCATCAAGGTGACGGTCAAGGAAGCGGCCCCGCGCGGTCGCGTGAAGAAGGGCGAAGTCTACAACGCGGTCGTCGTTCGCACGGCGCACGGCGTTCGCCGCCCCGACGGCTCGTCCATCAACTTCGATGGCAATGCCGCCGTTCTTCTCAACAACAAGCTGGAGCCCATCGGCACCCGTATCTTCGGGCCGGTTACGCGTGAACTGCGTACCGAGCAGTTCATGAAGATCGTGTCGCTTGCTCCCGAAGTGATCTAACTAAGGAGAAGCGATGCAGCGTATCCGTAAGGGTGACGAAGTCATCGTCATCGCTGGCCGCGACAAGGGCACGAAGGGCACCGTCCTCTCCCGCGTCGATGAACGCCACGTGATCGTCGAAGGCGTGAATATCGTCAAGAAGAATGTTCGTCCGAACCCCACCCTCGGCGTGACCGGCGGGATCATCGAAAAGTCGATGCCCATCGATCAGTCCAACCTGATGCTGGTCAACCCGGAAACGGGCAAGGGCGACCGCGTCGGCTTCAAGGAAGTCGACGGCAAGAAGGTCCGCGTGTTCAAGTCCAACGGTGCCGTCGTCGGCGCCAAGGCCTAAGTGAGGGCGACGATGTCTCGTTTTAATACTCTTTATCACGACACCATTGTCCCCGAACTGATGAAGAAGTTCGGCTACAAGACCGTCATGCAGGTCCCCCGCATCACCAAGATCACGCTCAACATGGGCGTTGGTGAAGCCGTCAACGACAAGAAGCTCGTCGACAACGCGCTCGCGGACATGACCAAGATCGCCGGTCAGAAGCCCGTCATCACGCGCACCCGCAAGGCCATCGCGAACTTCAAGATTCGCGAAAACATGCCGATCGGCTGCATGGTCACGCTCCGTGGCGAACGCATGTATGACTTCCTCGACCGCCTCGTCACCATCGCGTTCCCGCGCGTGCGTGACTTCCGTGGTGTCTCCGGCCGTGCTTTCGACGGTCGCGGCAACTACAACATCGGTCTGAAGGAACAGATCATCTTCCCGGAAATCGAGTACGACAAGATCGACGCGCTCCGCGGGATGAACATTTCGATTACCACGACGGCGAAGACGGACGAAGAAGCCAAGGCGCTTCTCGCCGGTTTCAACTTCCCGTTCCGCAACTGAGGCTGACGCAAATGGCAAAACTTGCTCTTATCAACCGCGAAGCCAAGCGTGCCGCTACGGTCGCGAAGTTCGCGGCCAAGCGCGCCGCCCTCAAGGCTATTATTAACGACGCTACCTGCTCGATGGAAGAACGTCTGGAAGCCCGCGCCAAGCTGCAGGCTCTCCCGCGCGACGCCTCCCCGGTCCGCCAGCGCAACCGCTGCGCGATCACCGGCCGTCCCCGCGGCACGTTCCGTAAGTTCGGTCTCTGCCGCGGCATGATTCGTGATGCCGCCATGCGCGGTGACATTCCCGGCCTTGTGAAGGCCAGCTGGTAAGCGAGGAGATTACGACAATGAGTATGAGTGATCCGATCGCCGACATGCTGACCCGCATCCGCAACGGTCAGATGGTCGAAAAGGCTGAAGTTGTGATGCCGTCCTCCAAGCTGAAGGTCGCCATCGCCAAGGTCCTCAAGGAAGAAGGCTACATCGAAGACTTCGCGGTTTCCGCCGAAAGCGGCAAGCCCGAACTTCGCGTCGCCCTCAAGTACTACGCCGGCCGCGCCGTCATCGAGCGCCTCGAACGCGTTTCGCGTCCCGGCCTGCGCATCTACAAGAACCATGCCTCGATCCCCCAGGTGATGAACGGTCTCGGCATCGCGATCGTTTCCACCCCGAAGGGTGTGATGACCGACCGCGCCGCGCGCGCTGCCGGCATCGGCGGCGAAGTTCTCTGCTACGTCGCCTAATCCAAGGAGTGTGAAATGAGTCGAATTGCCAAGATTCCCGTTTCCATCGCCAAGGGCGTGACCTACACCCTCACGGCTGAAAACATCACCGTGAAGGGCCCGGTCGGCGAGGTTTCCATGCACATCCTCCCGAAGGTCGCCATCAAGGAGGCCGAGGGTGCGCTTCACTTCGAACAGCTCGAAGAAAGCCGTGAAGCCAACGCGAACGTCGGCACGATGCGTGCCCTCGTCGCCGACATGGTGAAGGGCTGCTCCGTCGGTTTCGAAAAGAAGCTTCAGCTCGTCGGCGTGGGCTATCGTGCCCAGGCTCAGGGCGACAAGCTCAACCTGACGCTCGGTTTCTCCCACCCCGTCGTGCACCAGATGCCCGCCGGCGTGAAGGTCGAAACCCCGAGCCAGACCGAAATCGTGATCAAGGGCGCCGACAAGCAGAAGGTCGGTCAGACCGCCGCTGAAGTGCGCGCGTACCGTGCTCCCGAACCCTACAAGGGCAAGGGTGTCCGTTACGTCGACGAAGTCGTCGTGATCAAGGAAACCAAGAAGAAGTAAGCGGAGCGTTAGTGATGATCAACAAGAAACAAAGCCGCTTGCGCCGCGCGCGTGCCACGCGCGCCCGCATTCTGTTGCAGAAGGTCGATCGCCTGACGGTCCACCGCACCAATCTGCACATCTACGCCAGCATCATCTCGGCGGACAACAGCCGCACCATCGTTTCGGCCTCGACGGTCGAACCCGAAGTGCGCGCTCAGCTCGCGTCCGTGTCCGGCCGCGGCGGCAACGTTGCCGCCGCCAAGCTGGTCGGTGCTCGTCTTGCCGAGAAGGCCAAGGCTGCCGGTATCGAAACCTGCGCCTTCGACCGTTCCGGCTACCGTTACCACGGCCGTGTCGCCGCGCTCGCTGAAGCTGCGCGCGAAGCCGGCCTCAAGTTCTAAGGCAGGGGCTTATGGCTAAGGTTCAAGCTAAAAACGCGATCGACGAACAGGACGACGGCCTGCGCGAAAAGATGATCGCGGTCAACCGCGTCACCAAGGTCGTCAAGGGCGGCCGCATTCTCGCCTTCGCCGCGCTGACGGTCGTCGGCGACGGTGACGGTTCCGTCGGCATGGGTACGGGCAAGTCCCGCGAAGTGCCGCAGTCCGTCTCGAAGGCGATGGAACGTGCTCGTCACACGATGAAGCGCGTCCCGCTCAAGAACGGCACGCTGCATCACGCCGTGGAAGGCCGTCACGGTGCCTCCCGCGTCATCATGATGCCCGCGCCCGAAGGCACCGGCGTCATCGCCGGCGGCCCGATGCGCGCGGTGTGCGATGCCGTCGGCATCCGCAACGTCGTCGCCAAGGCCTACGGCTCGACGAATCCGTACAACCTCGTCCGCGCCACGCTCAACGCGCTCGACAACCTGCGCAGCCCGGCTGAAATCGCCGCCAAGCGCGGCAAGTCGGTCGAAGAGCTGCTCGCCTAATCAGGAGACCTGACCATGTCCGAAAAGAAGACCGTTAAGGTTACGCTGGTTAAGAGCCCCATCGGCACGAAGGCTGACCATCGCGCCACGCTGCTCGGTCTGGGCTTGAAGAAGCTCAACCAGACGCGCGAGCTCGAAGACACGCCGGCCGTGCGCGGCATGATCAACAAGGTTGCGTACCTCGTGCGCGCCGAATGATCGGAAGGAACAACGAAATGCGTTTGAACACGATCAAGCCCGCTGAGGGCTCGAAGCACGCCCGTCACCGCGTCGGCCGCGGTGTCGGCAGCGGCTGGGGTAAGACCGCCGGTCGCGGCCACAAGGGCCAGAAGTCGCGTGCTGGCGGCTTCCACAAGGTTGGTTTCGAAGGCGGCCAGATGCCGATGTATCGCCGCCTGCCGAAGCGCGGTTTCACGTCGCTCACCCGCAAGTTCTGCGAAGTGGTGCGTCTCTCGGATCTCCAGCGCCTTGGTGCCGATGAGATCGATCTCGGCGTGCTCGTCGCCGCCGGCGTCGTCTCCATCCACGCCCAGAGCGCCCGCGTGATTCTCTCCGGTGAAATCACCCGCAAGGTCACCCTTCGCGGCATCGCCGTCACCAAGGGCGCCCGCCAGGCCATCGAGGCCGCCGGTGGCGTCATTGCTGACTAAGACCCATCACCAGAGAGGACACCGACGTGGCGACCAGCCCCAGCAATAAGCAACAGTCGGGCCTCAACAAGTACGGCGACCTCAAGGGTCGCCTGCTCTTCCTGGCGCTCGCACTCGTTGTGTACCGTATCGGCGCTCATGTGCCGGTTCCGGGCATCGATCCCGACATGCTCAATCAGCTGTTCAATCAGCAGCAGGGCGGCATTCTCGGGCTGTTCAACATGTTCTCCGGTGGCGCGCTTTCGCGGTTCTCGGTCTTCGCGCTCGGCATCATGCCGTACATCTCTGCATCGATCATCATGCAGATGCTGTCCTACGTGCTGCCGTCGCTCGAAGCTTTGCGCAAGGAAGGCGAGTCCGGACGCCGGAAGATCACGCAGTACACCCGCTACGGGACGCTGCTGCTCGGGGTCTTCCAGGGGTTCGGCATCGCCGTCGCGCTCGAAACGCAGCCCGGTCTCGTGCTCGATCCCGGCTTCATGTTCCGGATCACCACGACGATCTCGCTGCTGACGGGCACGATGTTCCTCATGTGGCTCGGTGAGCAGATCACCGAGCGCGGTCTCGGCAACGGGATCTCGATCATCATCTTCGCCGGCATCGTGGCGGGGCTCCCCAACGGGGCGGGCGGTCTCTTCCAGCTCGTCCAGACGGGTGCCATCAGCCCGCTCTCGGCGATCTTCGTGATCGCGATCGTCCTCGCCGTCACCGCCTTCGTGGTGTTCGTGGAACGCGGCCAGCGCCGCATCACCGTGAACTACGCGAAGCGCCAGATCGGCAACAAGATCTACGGCGGGCAGAGTTCCTACCTGCCTCTGAAGATGAACATGTCGGGCGTCATTCCCCCGATCTTCGCTTCGTCGCTGATCTTGTTCCCGGCGACCCTGGCCGGCTGGTTCACCAGCGGGGACTCCACCCGCTGGCTGCGCGACCTCGCCGCCTCGCTCTCGCCGGGTCAGCCGCTCTACACGCTGCTCTACGCCGCGCTCATCGTCTTCTTCGCCTACTTCTACACGGCGTTGGTCTTCAACCCGAAGGAAACGGCGGAGAACCTGAAGAAGGGCGGGGCGTTCATCCCGGGCATCCGTCCGGGCGAGCAGACCGCGCGCTACATCGACCGCGTGCTCCTTCGCTTGACGTTGGGCGGCGCTGTCTATCTGGTGTTCGTCTGCTTGGTGCCTGAGTTCCTGAACCTTCGCTTCAACGTGCCGTTCTACTTCGGGGGCACTTCGCTCCTGATCGCGGTGGTTGTGACGATGGACTTCATGAGCCAGGTCCAGGCCTACATGATGACCCACCAGTACGAAAGCCTCCTTCGCAAGTCGAGCTTCCGTGGTCTGACCCAGAAGTAAGGGTCACCGGCCCAGAAAAAAACGAGACGCCCGGTCCGAGAGGACCGGGCGTTTTGTCCATAAAAATCCCGCCCATATCAGTTGCAAGCGCGGCGAAAAGACTTTATGATTCGTCGTTTCCTGCCATGTGGGCATTGTTTATCGTGCTCAGAAGAGCACGTGGAGATGAGAATGAAGGTTAACGCTTCTGTCAAGAAGATGTGCCGCAAGTGCAAGATCATCAAGCGCAAGGGTGTTGTGCGCGTGATCTGCGCCGACCCGCGTCACAAGCAGCGTCAAGGCTAATGAGGTAACACAGAATGGCTCGTATCGCCGGTATTAACATTCCGCCGCAGCAGCACGCCGAGATCGGTCTCACCGCCATTTATGGCATCGGCCGTTCCCGCGCTCGCGCGATCCTCGATCAGTGCGGCATCGAATATTCCAAGAAGATCAAGGATCTCACGGACGCCGAACTCGAAAAGATTCGTGAAGGCGTGAACCAGTTCACGGTCGAAGGCGACCTCCGCCGTGAAATCCAGCTCTCGATCAAGCGCTTGATCGACCTGGGCACGTATCGTGGCATGCGTCACCGCCGCGGCCTTCCCTGCCGTGGTCAGCGCACCCGCACCAACGCCCGCACCCGCAAGGGCCCCCGTAAGGCCGGTGTGGCGCTCAAGAAGTAAAGAAGGATTACTATGGCTGGCAACAACAAGCAGGCCGCTCAGCGTGGCCGCAAGAAGGTGAAGAAGGTCGTCACGGAAGGCATCGCCCACGTGCACGCTTCCTTCAACAACACGATCATCACGATCACCGACCGCCAGGGCAACGCGATCGCCGCGTCCTCGTCCGGCGCGCAGGGTTTCAAGGGCTCGCGCAAGTCCACGCCGTTCGCCGCGCAGGTCGCTGCGGACGTCGCCGGCAAGGCCGCCCTCGAATACGGCCTGAAGAACGTCGAAGTCCGCATCTGGGGCCCCGGTCCCGGCCGCGAATCTTCCGTCCGCGCCCTGAACGCCCTCGGCATCCGCGTGACCTCGATCCAGGACGTGACGCCCGTTCCGCACAACGGTGTTCGTCCCTCGAAGCGTCGCCGCGTCTAAGGCACATCCACACAACAGAATTTTTATCCCGTGTCCGTATGCATTCACTGAGGCACGCGGACTGAATGCGGAGCGATCCGCAGGATAAGAGAGGCATTTTTAAATGGCACGATATCTCGGTCCTAAGCTCAAGCTTTCGCGTCGCGAAGGCATTGATCTTAATTTGAAGAGCGCCCGTCGTTCGTTTGAGTCCAAGGTCAAGGACGTCGGTTCCAAGCCGGGCCAGCACGGTAAGATTTCCGGAGCCCGCATGTCCGACTACGGCAACCAGATGCGCGAAGCGCAGAAGGTCAAGCGCATGTACGGCGTGCTCGAACGTCAGTTCCGTCGTTACTTCGCCGAAGCCGCCCGTCTGCGCGGCAACACCGGCGAAAAGCTCTTCCAGCTCCTTGAGAGCCGTCTCGACAACGTCGTCTACCGCATGGGCTTCGGCTCGACGCGCGCGGAATCCCGCCAGCTCGTCAGCCACGGCGCCATCCTCGTCAACGGCAAGAAGGTGAACATTCCTTCCTACGCCGTCAAGGCCGGGGACGTCATCTCCGTGCGCGAAAAGGCCCAGAAGCAGGTCCGCATCGCCGAGTCGCTCGAACTCGCGCAGCAGAACGGCTTCCCGGCCTGGGTTGAAGTTGAAGCGAAGAAGTTTGAAGGCACGTTCAAGAACGTTCCGGCCCGCGACGAAGTCGCTCCGGAAATCAACGAAGCCCTCATCATCGAACGCTACTCGCGCTAATTGCCCCAGGGCGGCGTGAACGCCGCCCGAAGGCGATGCACACAGACAGGAAAACGAATTGCGGCCGCAGACCCTGCGGCCGCAATTTTTCGATCCCTCTGCACCGCAAAGTCTTCTTTTTGCTGAAAGAACGCTTTGCCGTGCACTACAATGGCGGATGCTTCGGCGTCCGCAGCCTGGGTGCCGATTCACCATTCTCCGCAACGTCAGCCTTATCGGTGTAACGAGCCGAGGGTATTGATAGGAAAACAAATGGCCAATACCGCTTTGATGAAGCCCACGCAGGTCGAGGTCAACCTCGATCCCGCCAACCCCAACCGTGCCGTCGTCACGCTCGAACCGTTTGAGCGCGGCTACGGCCACACCCTCGGGAATGCGCTCCGCCGCATTCTTCTGAGCTCCATGGTCGGCTACGCCCCCACGGAAGCCCAGATCACCGGGATCGTTCATGAGTACTCCCAGATCGACGGCGTCCTCGAAGACGTGGTCGACATCCTCCTGAACCTCAAGGGCGTGGTCTTCAAGCTCGAAGGCCGCGACGAAGTGACCCTCATCCTCCGCAAGGAAGGCGTGGGCACGGTCACCGCCGCCGACTTCGACCTCCCGCACGACGTCACCATCCTCAACCCCGGCCACACGATCGCCCACCTCTCGGGCGGCCGCCTCGAAATGCAGGTCAAGGTTGAAAAGGGCCGCGGCTACCAGCCGGGCGACGTCCGCGCGTTCCGCGACGACTACTCGAAGACGATCGGCCGCCTCATCATGGATGCGTCCTTCTCGCCGATCCTTCGCGTCGCCTACGCCGTCTCCGCCGCGCGCGTCGCGCAGCGCACCGACCTCGACAAGCTCGAGATCACGATCGAAACGAACGGCGCCGTCGGTCCCGAAGAAGCGATCCGCGAATCGGTCCGCATCCTCCAGGACCAGCTCTCCGTCTTCGGTGCGATCCACACGGAACCCGTCGCCGTCAAGCCCGAGGAAGTCGCGCCCCCGCCGCTCGATCCGATCCTCACCCGTCCGGTCGACGACCTCGAACTCACGGTCCGTTCCGCGAACTGCCTGAAGGCCGAATCGATCTACTACATCGGCGACCTGATCCAGCGCACGGAAAACGAGCTCCTCAAGACGCCGAACCTCGGCCGCAAGTCTCTGAACGAAATCAAGGAAACGCTCGCGGCGCACGGCCTCACCCTCGGGAGCAAGCTCGAAAACTGGCCGCCCGCCGAAATCCAGGGCCTCGCCGCCGCCGGCCCCGGCGGTCTCCGTCAGGACCTCATGGGCTCGCTCACCTCGTGTCTTCCCGTCGGCCTCACGGCCGGGCTGAAGAAGCTCTGATAGGGTGACGAAGAAAAACCCCGTTCGGGGTTGAAAGCGAAGGGCGCGGTCTGTTAAGATCGCGCCTTTCTCATGGGCGTCACCCGACCGCCCGCGCCGAGCGTTCGGTGTGGGATAGAAGACAACGGGGCGTCCGTCGGAAAGGGCTTTTCCGCCCGACATTTTTCAAGACTAACGAACAAGGAATTCACCATGCGTCACCGTCACGGTCTCCGCAAGCTCAACCGCACGAGCGCCCACCGCCTCGCCATGCTCCGCAACATGATGTGCTCGCTCATCAAGCACGAAGCCATCAAGACCACGCTCCCGAAGGCCAAGGAACTCCGCCGCGTCGTCGAACCGATGATCACGCTCGCGAAGGAACCCACCGTCGCCAACAAGCGCCTCGCCTTCAACCGTCTGCGTGACCGCGAAGTCGTCGTCAAGCTCTTCGACGAAATCGGCCCGCGCTTTGCGAACCGTCAGGGCGGCTACACCCGCATCCTGAAGATGGGCTTCCGCGTCGGCGACAACGCCCCGATGGCCTACATGGAACTCACGGAACGCGCCGCCGAACAGGCCGAAACCGTTGAAGCCAAGGAAGAATAATCCTCTCAAGGATTGACTTCTCCGAAGAGCCCGCCCTCAACCGGCGGGCTTTTTGTTGGCCGGAGATTCCGCAGCCGCCCCGCCGCGTCTGCCGAACCTCAGGGCGTCGTCGTATGATTGACGCTCGTCTTTCCCGCAACCCCCATACCGGAGGCACCCTCATGGATTCGATCCGCATCGACAAGTGGCTTTGGGCCGCGCGCTTCTTCAAGACGCGCTCGGTCGCGCAGGAAGCCGTGGGCCTGGGGCGCGTCCTTCTGGGCGGCGCACGCGTCAAGGCCTCGCGCGACGTGAAGGTGGGGGACAAGTTGGAGATCCGTCGCGGCGACGAGGTGTTCACGGTCTACGTGGAAGGCTTGTCGTCCACCCGCGGGCCCGCCCCCGTCGCGCAGAAGCTCTACCGGGAAACCGACGAGAGCCGCGCCGCGCGTGAGGCGCAGGCCGCGCGCCGGAAGATGGCGCCGGAACCCGCGATGACGATCCGCGGGGGCCGACCCACGAAGGCCGAGGGGCGCGCGCTCAGGCGCGCCACGTCGTGGGACGACGAGGGGTTCGAGGGGGATTTCGACTGGGAGGACTGATGCCGCTCCCAAGGCCCTCAGGAAGCGCTCAGGAGGCCCCGGGAGGCTCATGGAGGCTCCCGGAGAGCACCCCAAGCAAAAGCGCCTTCATCCCGCTGTGGGGACGAAGGCGCTTTCCTTATGCGTGACCGGTGGGTCGCCGGGGCTTAGTAGTTGTAGCCCTCACGGATCCAACGGGCGACGTCCAAAGCGCAGTACGTGAGGATGCCGTCCGCGCCCGCGCGCTTGAAGGCGACCATCGTTTCGTACGTGATCTTCTTTTCGTCGATCGCGCCGGCGGCCGCGGCGAACTTGATCATCGCGTATTCGCCCGAGACGTGGTAGGCGAAGGTCGGGGCCTTGAATTCCTGCTTGACGCGCCAGAGGACGTCGAGGTACGGCACGCCCGGCTTCACCATCACCATGTCGGCGCCTTCGGCGAGGTCCAAGCCCACTTCCCAGAGGGCTTCGTTGGTGTTCGCGGGGTCCTGCTGGTAAACCGCCTTGTTGGAGCGCCCGAGGTTCCCCGCCGAACCCACCGCGTCGCGGAAGGGACCGTAGTAGGAGGACGCGTACTTGGCGGAGTAGGCCATGATGCGCGTGTGGATGAAGCCTTCCTTTTCAAGGCGGTCGCGGATGATGCCGATGCGCCCGTCCATCATGTCGGAGGGGGCGACGACGTCGGCGCCGGCGCGCACCTGCGCCATCACCTGTTCCACGAGGACTTCGATCGTTTCGTCGTTGAGGATGTAGCCCGTCTCGTCGATGAGCCCGTCCTGACCGTGCGTCGTGTAGGGGTCGAGCGCGACGTCGCACATGACGCCCAGCTGCGGGTAGGCGGCCTTCAAGGCCTTCACGGCGCGGGGAATCAGACCGTCGGGGTTCGCGGCTTCGCGGCCGTCCGGGGTCTTCAGGTCGTCTTCGATATGGGGGAAGAGCGCCAGCATCGGGATCCCGAGCTCGACGCATTCGCCCGCGACCTTGAGGAGTTCGTCGATCGTGAGGCGGTCCACGCCCGGCATCGTCGGGATCGGGTCGCGGCGGGCCGTGCCCTCCATCACGAAGACCGGAAGGATCAGGTCGTTGGGCGTGACGACGTTTTCGCGCATCAGGCGGCGGGAGAAGTCGTCGTGGCGCATGCGGCGCATGCGCACGCTGGGATAGGCACCGAGAGTCTGCATGGTTAGTTCTCTTGTTGAGGGCCCTGAGGGTCCGTGGTGGTCTGTTGTTCGGGTTCGCGCAGCCCCATCCAGGATTCGAGCACGGCCATCAGTTCGGTCGTGCCTTCCTTTTTGAGGCCGGAGAAAAGCTGCACCGTCACATGGGGCCCGATCGAGGCGGCGCGCGCCTTCGCGGCGCGCAGCGTCTCGCGCTTCTGCATCGTTTTGAGCTGGTCGGCCTTGTTCAAAAGCCAGTGCATGCGCACTTCGGGGCGCGCCCGCATGAATTCGATCAGCCACTCGTCGGTCGGCATGAAGGGACGGCGCGCGTCCATGACGATGACGAGGCCGGCGAGGTTCTCGCGTTCGGCGATGTAGCCGCCGACGAGCGTCGACCAGGTGCCGCGCGTCTCCTCGCTCGCCTTCGCGAAGCCGTAGCCCGGGAGGTCGACCAGCATCCCCACGGTTTCGCGCTCGCGCGTCGCCTCATCCTTGCGGCGCGTGAGCCGGAAGAAGTTGATGAGCTGGGTGCGCCCCGGGGTCTTGCTCGCGAAGGCCAGGCGGGTCTTTCGCGTCAGAACGTTGATCGTCGTGCTCTTGCCGGCGTTGGAGCGCCCGGCAAAGGCGATTTCCGGAATGCCTTCGCCGCGGGGGAGCCCCGAGAGCTTGGCGGCGGAAATCACGAATTCGGCGGTGTCGAAGATGCTCAAGATGCTTGTGCTCGCATGTGCGTTCGGGGACTGAGCCTAACAGGCGTAGCTTAGCGCTGCGTTACAGGCGTCCGGGAACGGATGTGGAAGGGGCGCCCTTTTCGGAGCGCCCCGTGCTTCGTAGGTATGGGCGGCATTCTAAAACACGCGCCCCTGCGGGGTCCCCGCGGGACCCCGACTGTCGTGCCCGGCCTTTCTTCAGACGCGGCACTCGAAGAGGAACATCTCTTCGATTCCCGTCGCAGGGGTCTTCGCGTAGGAGCCGTAGGTGCGGACCGTGCCGAAGCCGACCTCATGCAACAGGGCCTCCATCTCGCCCGGGGCGTAGAGCCGGATCTGGAAGTCCATGGGTTCCCTCTTCAGGATCTCACCCTCCCGGCGGAGCTCGTAGATCGAGGGCGAATACTGGATGCGGGTGTCGCCCTCCCAACGGTTTTTCGACTTCAGCACGAGGTCGAACCCCTCCGGGGTCTTCACTTCGACCGAGGTGCGCCAGTCGGCGTCGTCCGGGAGGCTCGTCGCCACGGTGTCGACCTCGAAGACGAAGACGCCTTCGGGCGCGAGGGCCGCCTTCGTCTTCTCAAGAATCCGGCGGCACGCCTCCGGGTCCGTGAAGAGCGACATCGAGCCCGAGGTGATGAAGACGTAGTCGTACGTGCGCTTCGGGGTCCAGGTGAGGAGGTCGGCGCATTCGACCTCGGCCTCGGGCGCCTTGACGCGAAGCTTCACGAGCATCTCCGCGGAGGAATCCATCCCGGCCGCGTTGAAGCCGCGCTCAAGAAACGGTACGAGGAAGCGCCCGCTCCCGCAGAGGGGCTCCAACATCCGGTCCCCCTCCCGGGCGTAGGAGAGGTAGAAGGCGAGTTCGTCCTGCGGGGCGGTGGGGTGGAGGATCTCGTACATCTCGGTGCAGAGATCGGCGTAGTAGTTGGTGGGGGTCGTCAAAGCGGCTCCTCAAGTGTGTGCGCGCCGCGGGGAGAACCGGTGGGAAATATGGAAAAAGGGAAGGGGCCGCGCCCCCGAGGGGCGCACGCCGCCTTCCCTTCCGTCAGGGGAGAGACTTTATCAAAGGCTCTTCCCGAAGACTTCGTTCAACTGCATGCCGACGCGGATGAAGGTCGTACGCATCGTGAGTTCCTTCAGACGGCGGGCGCCGACGTAGGTGCACGCGCTGCGCACGCCGCCCAAAATCCCCTGGACGGTGTCCTCGACCGGGCCGCGGGCCGGGATGAGGACGCTCTTCCCTTCCGCCGCGCGGTAGCGGGCGACGCCGCCCGCGTACTTGTTCATCGCGTCCGCGGAGCTCATGCCGTAGAAGCGCTTGAAGGTCTTGCCGTTTTCTTCGACGGTTTCGCCGCCCGCTTCGTCGTGGCCGGCCAACATGCCGCCCAGCATCACGAAGTCGGCGCCGCCGCCGAAGGCCTTGGCGATGTCGCCCGGGACCGTGCAGCCGCCGTCGGCGCAGATGCGCCCGCCCAGACCGTGCGCGGCGTCCGCGCATTCGATGATCGCGGAGAGCTGCGGGTAGCCCACGCCCGTCATCTTGCGGGTCGTGCAGACCGAGCCCGGGCCGATCCCGACCTTGACGATGTCGGCGCCGGCGAGAAGCAGCTCTTCGGTCATGTCGCCCGTGACGACGTTCCCGGCCATGATGACGAGTTCGGGATAGGCTTCACGCACCTTCTTCACGAAGGCGACGAAGGTTTCCGTGTAGCCGTTGGCGACGTCGATGCAGACGTACTGGACGGCGTTATTCGAGCGGCGCATCGTTTCCTGGAACTTTTCCCAGTCGGCGTTGCCGATGCCGAGCGAATAGAAGGCCGTGTGCTTGGCTTCGAGCTTCGTGAAGAAGTCGACGTAGTCTTCGACCGCGTAGTGCTTGTGGAGCGCCGTCGAGAGACCGTGCTTCGCCAACGCGCGGGCCATGTCGAACGTGCCCGTCGTGTCCATGTTGGCGGCGATGATGGGAATGCCGTTGTAGCGGACGGGCGAGTGCAGGAACTTGAATTCGCGCGTGATGTCCACCTCGCTGCGGCTCGTGAGCGTCGAGCGCTTCGGGCGGATGAGCACGTCCTTGAAGTCGAGGCGGATGGTGTTTTCGATGTGCATGTCAGTCCTTGTGTCGTTCGCCCGAGCCGTGCGGGCGCAAAAAACGCCGGCATCCCTCTCGGATGTCCGGCGTTGATTGATTCTACCTGAAGGGGCCCGCCCCGTGGGGAATCCGAGTCCCTTTCGGGCGCGCTTTTCAGTCGCGGCCCCCGGCGCGGCGCGCCGCCTCGAGCATGGCGGGCGTGACGGGCGGGTGCTTCACCATCCCCAAGGGGATCTCGGGCTCGGTGATGTCTTCCAGAACGGCGCTCCTGCGCAGCGGCGTCACGGTCGAGCCGTCGACCAGAACCTCCATCGGGAGCCTGCGCGAATTGAAGGTCGAGGCCATACTCGCGCCGTAGGCCCCGGCCGTGAGGATCGCGAGCACGTCCCCTTCTTCGGGGTCGAGCATCCGGCCTTCGCCCAGCTTGTCGCTCGACTCGCAGACCGGACCCACCACCGTGACGGGGAGCGACCCCGGACGCGGGGTCTTCGGGCCCGTCTGGACGATTTCGTGCCAGGCGCCGTAGAGCGCCGGGCGGATCAAATCCGTCATCGCCGCGTCGACGATGCAGAAGTCGAAGGTGCCCGGGCCCTTCTTCACGTATTCGACCGTGGTGAGCAGCACCCCGGCCTCCGCGATCATCGAGCGGCCGGGCTCGACGATGATTTCGGTGTCGGGGTCGGGCGCTTCGGCGCGCACGCGGCGCACGAAGAGCGACACGACCTCTTCGGGGGAGAGCTCCTTCTCGCCCTTCCGGTAGGGGACGCCCGCGCCCCCGCCGAAGTCGATGTGGCGGAGCGTCACGCCCGCCTCGTGCAATCGGCGGACGAACCCCAACACGACGTCGCACGTGCGCTCGAAGGGTTCGATCGAGAGGATCTGGCTCCCGATGTGACACGACAGTCCTTCGATCTCAAGGTTCGGGAAGTCCGTAGGGATGCGCCGGTAGAGCTCAAACGCCTCTTCCAAGGCGATCCCGAACTTGTTCGTGCGAAGCCCCGTCGTGATGTTGGCGTGCGTGTGCGCGTCGACGTCGGGAATGATGCGAAGCGACACCGGCGCCGTCTTCCCCATCTCGCCCGCGACGGCGTTCAATCTCGCCAACTCCGCGGGGCTCTCCGCATTGAAGCAGCGGATGCCGAGCGCGAGGGCGATGCGCATTTCCTGACGGGACTTCCCGACCCCGGAGAAGCAGATCCGCTTCGGGTCCCCGCCCGCGCGCACCGCGCGGATCACTTCGCCGATGCTCACGGCGTCGAAGCCCGAGCCCTGCGCGGCGAGAAGTTCGATGACGCCCGCGGTGGCGTTCGCCTTCAAGGCGTAGCAGACCAGGTGCGGGTGGTCGCCGAAGGCCGAATCCCACCGGCGGTACTGTCTTTCGATCTGCGCGCGGGAATAGGCGTAGCAGGGCGTGCCGTAGGTATGCGCGATCTGAGGAAGCGGCACGCGCTCCATCGTGAGCGTGCCTTCGCGGCGGATGAGCGTGGATGCGGGCATGGGAGAAATTCGTTTCTATAGAATCAACGCAACAGCATCGCCGCGGCCGACTGAGGGAGATAGAGGTCGCCCTTGAGGCCGCAGGCGGAAACCGAGAGAACCAGGGCGCACGCGGCGCCGATCATGAGGACTTTGCGGATCATGTCGATGGTCAATGAGGAAACGGCTTTTGTCGAACGGGCCGAAGCGGAGATGCGGCGTCTCGCGGACCGTTTGGAGACGGTCAACGACGACGTGGAGTGTCTTCGTTCCGGGAACGTGCTCAACGTGGAATTGGATGATGGCGGCAGCTGCGTCGTCAACATCCAGACGCCGATGCGCGAGATCTGGACGGCGACGAAGTTCGGCGGGTGCCACTTCAGCCGCGGCGAGGACGGCGTCTGGCGCGAACGCCGGACGGGCCGAACGATCGACGAGGTCGTGGACGAGCATCTCGAAAAGCTTCGCGGCTGAGACGATTTTAGCGAAAGGAATGGGGGCGGACCGATCGGTCCGCCCCCATGTCGTTTGAGCCGCCGGCGTCAGAAGATCTGATTTCTGACGAGGTCGTTTTCGTCCTTGCTCCCGAGAAGTTCCTCGGTGAGGCCCGGGCCCTTGACGGGATCCCGGTAGTAGAGAAGGCCCCCGCGCTCGACGACCGAGTCGGGGCGCACGCGCACGGTTTCGGGCTGATCCTTCACCGCGGTCTGCATGTAGTCGACCCAGATCGGAAGCACCAGGCCCCCGCCCGTCTCACGCGCGCCGAGGGGCTTCGGCGTGTCGTAGCCCATCCAGCCCACGGCAACCTGGTCCCCGGCCCAGCCGCAGAACCACGCGTCGAGCGAGTCGTTCGTCGTGCCGGTCTTGCCGCCCACGTCGTCGCGCTTCAGGAGGCGCGAGGCGCGCCGCGCGGTGCCGCGCGTCGCGACGCCGTGAAGGAGATCCTGCATGATGAAGGCGTTCCGCGCGTCGATCGCGCGGATCGATTCGTCGCCCGCGAGGCGGTTCGTGGCACGCATGAGCGTGCGGCCGTCCGTGTCGGTGACGCGTGAAATCAGGTAGGGCTGCACGCGGTAGCCGCCGTTCGCGAACACCGTGTAGGCCGCCAGCATCTGCCACGGCGTCACGTTCCCCGCGCCCAGCGCCATCGGGAGGTTCGCCGGGTGGTCCTTCGCCTCGAAGCCGAACTTCGTGATGAATTCCTGAGCGTAGCGCGGCGTGATCGCCTGCATGACGCGGATCGAGACGAGGTTCTTCGAGAGTTCGAGCGCGCGGTGAAGCGGCATCGGCCCGTCGAAGCGCCCGTCGTAGTTCTTCGGCTCCCAGAGCTTGTTGCCGGTCAGCTTCGGGTCGATCGAGATCGGCGCGTCGTTGATGACGGTGGCGGGCGCAAAGCCCTTGTCCAACGCCGCCGAATAGATGAAGGGCTTGAAGCTCGACCCCGGCTGGCGGTAGGCCTGCGTCACGTGGTTGAACATGTTGAGGTTGAAGTCGAAGCCGCCCACCAGCGCGCGCACGGCGCCCGTGTTGTAGTCGGCCGCGGCGAACGCCGCCTCCACCTGCGGCACCTGGGCGAGCGTCCACTCGTCCATCTTCTTGCCGCTTCGCATGACGCGGATGATCGACCCGGCGACGATGGGCTTCACGTTCTTCGCGGGCTTCGCGGCCAAGCTCTTCGCGCCGAACTTGAGGCTCGCGGCGTCGAGCGTCACGGTGTCGTTGGGCGAAATCGCCGCGACGACCTTCTTGGGGCTCGCCTCCAACACCACCGCCGGCACCATGAAGGGCGAGTCCGCGGTCTTGGCGAGCGCCTGCTTGATCGCCTTGGGGCGAGAGGCCGCGTCCGAGACGTCGACGAACCCTTCGGGCCCGCGGTAGCCGTACTTGCGGTCGTAGGCGATGAGGTGGCGGCGCACGGCGTCGACCGCCGCGCGCTGGTCGCGCGTGTCGATCGTCGTGTAGACGTTGATGCCGCGCGAGTAGGTCTCTTCCTTGAAGATGTCGTAGACCAACATGCGGGCGAGCTCCGCGGCGTAGTGCGCGCTCGTTTCGTCGCTCTTCTGGCCCGCGGCGATCCTGTCGGCTTCGCTCGCCTCGCGGCGCGTCTGCATCGGCGCGTTCTTCTCCATTGTGTAGGTGAGCTCGTCGATGTAGCCCAGGTCGAACATGCGGCGCAGAACGTAGTTCTTGCGCATGGTCGCCCGCGTCGGGTTGACGATGGGGTTGTAGGCGGAGGGCGCCACGGGAAGCCCCGCCAGGGTCGCCGCCTCGCCCACGCTGATCTCAGCCAGGGGGCGCCCGAAGTACGTGCGCGCCGCGCTCGCGAACCCGTAGGCGCGCTGACCGAGGTAGATCTGGTTCATGTAGATCTCAAGGATCTCGTCCTTCGTGAGCGAATTCTCGATCTTGAAGGACATCGCGACTTCGTAGAGCTTGCGGGTGTAGGTGCGCTCGGACGAGAGGAAGAAGTTCTTCGCGACCTGCTGCGTGATGGTCGAGCCCCCTTGGACGCGCCGCCCCATGACGAGGTTCATCACCGCGGCGCGCAGAATCCCGGTGATCTCGATCCCGGGGTGCTCGTAGAAGCCCGCGTCCTCAGCGGCCAGAATCGCGTGCTTCACGTGGTCCGGGATGTCCTTGAGGCGCACGAAGTCGCGGCGCTCCTCGCCGAACTCGCCGATCAGCTTCCCGTCCGCGCTCCAGACGCGCAGCGGCACCTTCGGACGGTAGTCCGTCAGCGTGTCCAAGGGCGGAAGCTGCTGGTAGATGAAGGCGAAGACGAAGACGGCGAGAAGCGTCCCCGCGGCGGCGCCTGCGGCCCCGATGCCGAGCGCCCAGCGCATGAAGGTGCCGAAAGCGCTTCGGCCGGCCTTCTTCGGGCGTCGGGTCTTGGCGGACGTGGTCGGTTTGGAGGGTTGTCGGGGCATCTTTCGGTGCGGGAGCGGTGAAAAGAAAGGCTCTGTTCGGACCAAGTGTTGATTTTCAGGAGTTGCTTCGTGAGGGATCGAATTCGCCTGGTACGCACGGATTTCGGCAATTTCGGTAGGTCGTCACCAACAATGCTGACAGCCATCCCGAAATCTGCGAGATGGTCCCGACCGGTGAACATCGGGAGAAATCAACACTTTGTCGAAACAGAGCCAAAAGAAAGGCCGGGCGCGCGCGAAGCGCCCCGGCCGGCGTCGTGAGCGCCATTATAAGTTGGGGGCCGCGGCGCGCCCCGACGGGCGCCGCAGCCGACTTGCAACAAGTCACAAAGAAACCCGGGGTCGGAAGGCCGCGCCGGTCGCTACCGGTTCGGGGGAAGCTGCGGGTTCTGAGCGCGGTTCCGGACACAACTTCGGGTCCGCCCGTAAAAGATCCTTTGCGGGCCTTTGATAGAATCGGTGGACAACGAACCCCCGCGGGAGGACGACTCCCTCGGGGATCCTTTTTCGTGGCGTACGGGCGGTCCGACCGCCGCCCCCTTCACGCACCCACAGGACCCGAGAGGCATGGACAGGCCCGCCATCCATCATTGGCACTTCACCGTGACGGCGTCGTCGATCGACGTGCTCGGTCACGTCAACAACCGCGAGTACCTCCGCTGGACGGAGACCGCGGCGACCGCGCACGCCGAGTCGCTCGGGTGGCCGCTGGACGCCATGAAGCGCGCGGGCGGCGTGTGGGGCGCGCACCGGCACTGGATCGAATATCTCCAGCCTGCGCACCAGGGCGACGAGATCGACCTCTACACCTGGGTGGAGACGATGGGGAGCGCCGCGAGCCTGCGCCGCTTCGCGGTGAAGTCGGGCGAACGCCTTCTCGCCGTCGCCGCGACCGAATGGGTCTATGTGGACGTCGAGCGGATGCGGCCCTGCCTCATCCCCGAGACGGTCGCCTCGTCCTTCCCGCTCGTGCCCGCGGACGACGAGCGTCTCGCGGCGCTCGGCATCGCCCGTGCGCCCCGCTGGAACCCGACGGGCCGCAACGCCGGAGGCCGATGAATGGAAGACTGGGTCAAGATCGAACACCTCACCTTCGGCTACGGCCGCCGCACGATTCTCGAAGACGTCTCGATGCGGTTCGGCCGCGGTCAGGTGGTCGCCATCATGGGCGGCTCGGGGATGGGAAAGACGACGCTTTTGAAGCTCATCGGCGGGCTCCTCGCGCCGCAGTCGGGCACCGTGACGATCGGGGGCGAGACGCTTGACCCGAAGGACGTCGCGAAGCTCTTCCGCATGCGCCGCCGCATGGGGATGCTCTTTCAGTTCGGCGCGCTCTTCACCGACCTCTCGGTCTTTGAGAACGTCGCCTTCCCGATGCGCGAGCAGACGGACCTGGACGAAGAGACGATCCGCGACTTGGTCATGATGAAGTTGAACGCCGTGGGTCTTCGCGGCGCCGCGCAGCTGATGCCCTCTGAAATCTCGGGCGGGATGGCGCGCCGCGTCGCCCTGGCGCGCACGATCGCGTTGGATCCTGCCCTCATCATGTACGACGAACCCTTCGCGGGCCTGGACCCGATTTCGATGGGCGTGACGGCGAACCTCATCCGGAACCTGAACGACGTTTTGGGCGCCACCTCCATCATCGTGACGCACGACGTGGCGGAAACCTTCGCGATCGCCGACTACGTCTACATGGTGAGCTCGGCGAAGATCGCCGCGGAAGGCACGCCCGAGGCGCTCCGCGCATCGGACGATCCCTTCGTGCGGCAGTTCATCGAGGGGCTCCCCGACGGTCCCGTGCGCTTTCACTATCCGGCCGCGGACGCCGCGGAGGACTTCCAGATCGGAGGCCGTCGATGAACGCGATCACGCTTCTCGGGACGCCCGTCGTCCGCTGGCTCACCGCGCTCGGGCGCTTCGGGCTCTTTTCCTGGACGGTGCTGACGCGCCTCACCGGCGCCAAGCTCCAGCACATCGTGCGCCAGGTGCACTTCATCGGGAACTACTCCCTTCTCATCATCGGGATTTCGGGGCTCTTCGTCGGCTTCGTGCTGGGCCTTCAGGGCTACTACGTGCTCGTGAGCTACGGGAGCGAAGAGGCGCTGGGGGTCCTCACCGCGCTCTCCCTCGTGCGTGAGCTCGGCCCCGTCGTGACGGCGCTCCTCTTTGCGGGCCGTGCGGGCACGGCGTTGACCGCCGAGATCGGCCTCATGCGCGCGGGCGAACAGCTCGCTGCGATGGAAATGATGGGGGTCGACCCCATGCGCTACGTCGTCGCGCCCCGCTTCATCGGCGCCTTCATCGCGATGCCGGTCCTCGCACTCATCTTCTCCGCGGTCGGCATCATCGGCGCCTGGATCGTGGGCGTGGGGCTGATCGGCACCGACGGCGGCGCCTTCTGGTCGCAGATGCAGGCCGCGGTCGACGTCTTCTCCGACATCGGCAACGGCGTCATCAAGAGTTTCGTCTTCGGCGTCGCCTGCGCATTGGTCGCCCTCTACCAGGGCTACAGCGCGCGGCCCACGCCCGACGGCGTCGCCCGCGCGACGACGCTCACCGTCGTGATTTCCTCCCTTTTGGTCCTTTGGCTCGACTTCATCATGACCGCGTGGATGTTCACCACGGTCTGACGAAAGGCGCAGAGGCATTCCGAACACAACACCCAAGACACCACCTATGCAGAACAACCGCAAACTCGAATTCTTCGTGGGTCTCTTCCTTCTCCTCGGCTTCGCCGCCGCGCTCTTCATGGCGCTCCAGTCGGCGAACCTCGGGAGCTTTTCCTTTGGGCACAAGACCTACGTGATCAGCGCCGACTTCGACAACATCGGCGGCCTGAAGCCCCGCTCGGCCGTGAAGAGCGCCGGCGTCGTCGTGGGCCGCGTGCAGTCGGTCGTCTTCGACCCGGAAACCTTCCAGGCGCGCGTGACGATGGAGATGGATGCGAAGTATCCGTTCCCGACGGATAGCTCCGCGAAGATCCTCACGTCGGGGCTTTTGGGTGAGCAGTACGTCGGGATCGAGCCCGGCGCCGACGAAGCGAACCTGGAGAACGGCTCCACGATCCGCCGCACGCAGTCCGCGGTGGTGTTGGAGTCGCTCATCAGCCAGTTCCTTTATTCGAAGGCCGAAGACGGCGCAAAATAAGAACCGAAGTCCAAAAAAGAGATCCTCACAGAGACCTTATCATGGAAGCCACTTTCGCCCCGAAAAAGCTCCGGGGCGCCCTCGCGGCGCTCTCGGGCGCGCTCGTCCTCGCGGGCTGCGCGCAGGTGCCGCCCAACGCGGGCGAGAATCCCGCCGACCCCTACGAGGCGATGAACCGCCACGTCTACGCCTTCAACGATTCGATCGACCGCGCGGTGCTCAAACCCGTCGCCAAGGGCTACAAGGCCGTGACGCCCGAGATCGTGCAGACCGGGGTGAGCAACGCGACCGACAACCTTTTTTCGCCCTCGCACGCCGTCAACAACGTGCTTCAGGGGAAGGTGAGCGACGGGATCGGGCAGGGCTTCCGCTTCCTCGTGAACTCCACCTTCGGGCTGCTGGGCCTCATCGACGTGGCCGACATGATCGGGCTCGAAGAAAAGCAGGAAGACTTCGGGCAGACGCTCGCCGTCTGGGGCGTCGGGCAGGGGAGCTACCTCGTGATTCCCTTCCTCGGGCCTTCGTCCACGCGCGACGTGTGGCGCTACCCCGAAGAGTTCGTGACGAGTCCGATGACCTACGCGCTCTGGAACGAAGACTGGTGGATCGGAGCGGCGATCACCGCCGTCGGGGTCATCGACACGCGTGCGCAGCTTCTCGAATATGAGGATCTCCGCGCGGGCGTCGTCGACGAATACGCCGCGATGCGCGACGCCTACCTCGCGGGGCGCGAGCGCGCCGTCGCGGACGGCGGCGTCGCCGACCCCGACGCCGAGCTCGAAAGGCTCACGCCGCTCCCGCTCGACGACGAAGAATAACGACCGGATCAACCCATTCAACGCTAGACAAGAGGACAACGCCATGCAGCGACGCCGACTGATTCTCGCCACGGGCCTTGCGCTCGCCGCCCCCGCGCCCGCCGTTTGGGCTTGGGACGACAAGGGTGATCCGTTCGCCTTCGTCGTCGACGTGAGCAACGAAATCCTGGACGAGATCCGCAGGGACCCGGCCTTGGCGCACGGGGATCCGGAACACGTCCGTCAGTTGGTGGACGGGAAGATCCTCCCCGTCACCGACTTCACGCTGATGACGCGCCTCACGGTGGGGCCGGACTGGCGCAAGGCCTCGGCCGAAGAGCGTCAGCGCCTTGAGCAGGGCTTTCGCGGGCTGCTGATCCGCGTCTATTCGGGCGCGCTCCTTCAGGTGAAGGATCAGCGCTGCGAACTCCGTCCGACGCGCGTCAAGACCGTGAAGGACGAGATGGTGATCCGCACGCTCCTCAAAGCCTCCGGCCAGAAGGACCTCGGTCTCGACTACCGCATCTACCGCGCCAAGGACGGCGCCTGGAAGATCGTCGACGTCAACGTCGAGGGGATCTGGCTCGTCGAAAACTACCGCTCGCAGTTCGCCTCGGTGCTGAGTTCCGAAGGCGTCCCCGGCCTCATCAAGATGCTCGAAACCCGCGCGGACGAGCTCGCCGCGAAGAACAAGGCCAAGTCCTGAGGACCCTCTATGCGCATCGAAGTTGACGACCTCACGGTGGAAAACGCCGCCCGGGTGAAGCGTGAAGCTCTGGACGCCTGGACGAAGGGCGAGCGCACGTTCGACTTTTCGGCCGTCCGGCACGTCGACAGCGCGGCTCTCGCTTTGGTGGCGTCCCTCGTGCGGCGCGCCGAAGCCGAGGGCGCCCGGGTGACCTTCACGGGGCTCCCGGCGGGGTTGAGAAGCCTCGCGGAACTCTACGGCGTCGACGCGCTTTTGGACGAGTATCTGCCGCCCGCCGCGCGTTAACCATTTATCGCCATTCCAGCGACGCACAAAGGGGCCGCCCGTTCGGGCGGCCCCTATACAATTCGCGACTCAGCACACCCAACACCGGAATCCGATTCATGCAGAAACTCCGTATCCGCGGCGGCCGCCGCCTGGTCGGCGAAGTCCGCGCCTCCGGCGCCAAGAACGCCGTGCTTCCCATCCTCTGCGCCGCCTTTTTGACGGCCGAAGACCTGGTGCTCCGGAACGTCCCCGACTTGGCGGACGTGCGCACGATGCTGAAGCTCCTCGAAGGGATGGGCGTCAAGGTCCGCCGTGAGGGCGATGCGGTGATTCTGAATGCGGGGAGCGTTTCGGACACGACGGCCCCGTACGAGCTCGTGCGCACGATGCGCGCCTCGATCCTGACGCTTTGCCCGCTGACGGCGAGGTTCGGGAGCGCCGAGGTGAGCCTCCCGGGCGGCTGCGCCATCGGCGCGCGCCCCGTGGATCAGCACATCAAGGGGCTCCGTCAGCTGGGGGCCGAGGTGGAGATCGAGCACGGCTACGTCAAGGCCCGTGCGGCGCGCCTCAAAGGCGCGCGCATCGTCACCGACATGGTGACCGTCACCGGCACGGAAAACCTGATGATGGCCGCGGTGTTGGCCGACGGCGTCACCACGATCGAAAACGCGGCGCGTGAGCCCGAAGTCGTGGACCTCGCGGACTGCCTGAACGCCATGGGCGCCAAGGTCTCGGGCGCGGGCACGCCCACGATCACGATCGAAGGCGTCGAGAGCCTCCACGGGGCGGAGCACACCGTCATCGCCGACCGCATCGAAGCGGGGAGCTTCCTCTGCGCGGCGGCCGCCACGCAGGGCGACGTCCTCGTGACGCACTGCGAGCCCCACCACATGGAGGCGGTGCTGGACAAGCTGCGCGAAGCCGGCGCCGAACTCGAAACGGGTGCCGACTGGGTGCGCCTTCGCATGACGCACCGCCCGAAGGCGGTGTCGGTGCGCACGACGCCGCACCCCGGCTTCCCCACCGACATGCAGGCGCAGTTCATGGCGCTCAACACGGTCGCGGAAGGGACGGGCCACGTGACGGAGACGATCTTCGAGAACCGCTTCATGCACGTCCCCGAACTCATGCGCTTGGGCGCCAAGATCAGCATCGAAGGCTCGACGGCGATCGTCGAAGGCGTCGAGAAGCTCTCCGGCGCTGCGATGATGGCGACCGACCTGCGCGCTTCGGCCTCCCTCGTCATCGCGGCCTTGGTGGCCGAAGGCGAGAGCACGGTCGACCGCATCTATCATCTTGACCGCGGCTACGAGTGCATGGAGGCGAAGCTCCGCGCGTTGGGCGCCGACATTGTTCGGGAAAACGCTTGAGGCCTAGACCAAAGTGGGGACGACGGGAGTCGTCCCCATGCCGCATAATGAACGGATGACTTCCACACGAACGGAGAGCAGCATGCAGGACTGCATTTTCTGCAAGATCGGCCGCGGCGACATCCCCTCCCGCAAGATCTACGAGGACGACGACGTCCTCGCCTTCCACGACATCAACCCGAAGGCCCCCGTGCACTTCCTGATCATTCCGAAGAAGCACATCGCCTCGCTCGCCGAAGCGCAGCCCGAGGATGAAGCCCTTTTGGGTAAAATGCTCACGCTTGTGCGCAAGCTCGCCCTGCAGGAAGGTTGCGTGAACGGCTTCCGGACCGTGATCAATACGGGCCGCGACGGCGGGCAGGAAGTCGCGCACCTTCACATTCACGTGCTGGGCGGTCCCCAGCCCTGGAAGTAATTCTTTTTTTCCCCGGAGTACAAAATGGGTTCCTTTTCCGTCTGGCACTGGCTGATCGTTCTCGTCATCGTCGTTCTCGTGTTCGGCACCGGCAAGCTCAAGAACATGGGCAAGGACTTGGGCGGCGCGATCAAGGGCTTCAAGGAAGGCATGCGTGAGGGCGAAGACGACAAGCCCGCCGCGCAGATTTCCCAGTCGAAGGACACCGTCGACGTCGAAGCCAAGGAAAAGACCAAGGCCGACTAACGCGACCGCCAAGGTACGCGTTCCCAGAAGAAACGCTGGACGACCGCGGCAGCCCCAACGGGTTGACCGCGGCCTTTTCAATGCATTCGCGGAGCTTTCATGTTTGATTTCGGTTTCAGCGAAATGCTCGTGGTCGGGGTGATCGCGTTGGTGGTCCTCGGTCCTGAGCGTCTCCCGACCGTCGCCCGTACCGCGGGCGAGTGGGTCGGCAAGGCGCAGCGCTTCGTCGCCCAGGTCAAATCCGACATCGACCGCGAGTCCTCACTCGCCGAGCTCAAGAAGATTCAGGAAGAGGCGCGCGCCGTCGCTTCCGACCTCAAGTCGACCGTCGAGAAGGCCGCCACCCAGATGGAAAAGGACGTGAAGGCCGTCGCGGACGAGGTGGAGACCAACGCCGCTTCGATCGAGAAGTCCGTCGACGACGCCGTCTCGCAGGTGAGCTCCGAAGTGAACGCCGCCCGTACGGCGAGCTCGGAAGACATCGCGAGCGTCTACGGGTGGGGTACGCCCGAAACCGTCAACTCGGCCCCGACCCCCTGGCACACGTCGTCCGAAGCCGAGACGAAGATCTTCAAGAAGCGCTACCACAGCGGGCCCTCCGTCGACGAGCTCGCGGGCGAAATCGAACGCCTGCGCCGCGAACTCGGCATGCGCGAAGCGCAGTTGGGCGGCGCCGTCGGCAGCTCCCGGCGGCTTGCGCCCCGCACGCGCAGCAACCGCCCCCGCATCTACCGTTAAGTGGAAGAGAAGATGTCGAACCAACCCCAACAACTTGAGGCGCCCGACGATCCCGCCAACGAGCAGCCGCTCGTCTCCCACCTCGTGGAGCTGCGCAACCGCCTCGTGAAGTCGGCGATCGCCGTGCTCGTCGTCTTCGTGGCGCTCTCGCCCTTCATGAAGCAGATCTTCGACTACCTGAGCGCGCCGCTGATGGTGGCGCTCCCGCAGGGGGTGAAGCTCTTGGCGACGGGCGTGGTGGCGCCCTTCATGGTGCCGCTGAAGGTGACGCTCTTCCTCGCGTTCCTCATCGCGCTTCCGATCGTGCTCTATCAGGCCTGGGCCTACATCGCGCCGGCCCTCTACCGGCATGAAAAGCGCCTGGCGCTCCCGATCATCGTCTCCTCGATCGTGATGTTCGCGGTCGGGATGGCCTACTGCTACTTCATCGTCTTCCGCATGGTGTTCCAGTTCATCGCCGGGTTCTCGCCCGATTCGGTGAACTTCGCGCCGGACATCGACTCCTACTTCAGCTTCGTGCTGACGATGTTCGTGGCGTTCGGGCTCACCTTCGAAGTGCCGATCGTCGTCGTGGTTCTGAACCGCCTCGGCTTCGCCTCCTACGAAAAGCTCGTCAAGATCCGCCCGTACGTGATCGTCGGCGCCTTCATCGTCGCGGCCATCTTCACGCCGCCCGACGTCCTTTCGCAGACGCTCCTCGCGGTGCCGATCGTGCTCCTCTTCCAGGTGGGGATCTGGCTCGTGCGCTGGTTCGGCCGCTCGCAGGAAGAGGTTGACGAACTCGCCGAAGAGCGCAAGAACGCGGTCGAGTAACACCGAACAAAGCGGCAAAGACTTCTCAACGAAGAAGAGAAGGAAACGCCCGGTCATCCGTCGTGGTGACCGGGTGTTTTCACATTTGTTGCCCTCTCGTTTGGAGCGGCAGGTCGTTCGTTCGGGTCAGACAAGGGCTCGAAACTGATACAATAAATCTAAT
>NZ_JH604848.1 GCF_000250875.1 Sutterella parvirubra YIT 11816
GTTCGTTGAATTCTGATTTTTAAAGAACTTTCTCCGCGGCCCCGTGCGCGGCGAAGAGGAGACGCATTGTGCACCTGATTCCGGAAAAGCGCAAGGGTGAGATGCCAACGATTTGACTTAGGTCAAACCACAAACCGCATTTTTCCTTCCCGCTTTGAAGAAAAAGCTCAGGACCTGCGCCCGCGCTTTCCTTGAACCTCAGCGAAAGAGAAGGTTGAGAGGGAAGAGGAAAGAATTTTTGAAGCCCCTCCCCTTCTCGGACGACCTTCTCGTCGATCCTATTCGACCGTCCTCAGGCCTCCGCCGTTCCGATCACCGTCGGGAAGCCGTCCGGCGTTCCCCGCACGAGGCTCTCGGCTTCCTCCACCGCCCGGGCGGGGATCTTCTTCCCCAGCGCCACCTCGACGAAGCTCTTCCCGTACTGCTCGAACATGCCGACGGGAAGGAGGAGGAAGTTCCGGAGCGTCTGCTCAGACGGCAGTCCCGCATCCAAAGGCACGTCCACATACGTGTGGTAGCGCATGATGCCCGTGTCCATGTCGAGTTCGAACGCCCCGCGCTTCAACCCCAGGTTCGCGCGCATCAGGAACTCCGCCGCCGCAGGACGGTTCGCCTCCGGCACGATGCTCCTCGCATAGGCGTAGGCCTGAAGGATTTCGGACTCGATTTCCACGGCGATCCGCACGTCCTTGAGGGGCTCGCTCAACGTCACCCCCGTGAAGTACAGCCCCGTCGTCGGCTCCACGTCGTACTCCCACCCGATCCGCTTCATGAAGCCTTCGAAGTGGTCGCGCAGGCGCTCTTCCGCGTCGTGCAGTAGCTTCGCACGCTCGCAGTCCTCGAGAAGACGGTAGTCGCCTTCCGCAACGAAGGGCTTCGTGCGAACCTCTTCGTCCGCGTCCGCCTTCTCGTCGAAGTCGAGGTCGTCGCCGCCGTCGTCAAAGAGCTCTTCGTCGTCCTCATCATCGAACTCCCCGTCGGCGACCTCGTCCGGATCCTCGTCGTCCTCATCGTCCGAGGCTTCGAAGAAGTCCTCTTCGTCCGCCGTCCAGTCGTCTTCAGCGTCCCATTCATCACGCCCCGGCCAGTACTTTCGCGCGGGATTGAGCTCGATCCCGCCCGTATGCCTCAGGAACGGGTGCCAGATGAGCGCAGGGAAGCGCTCGGCCCGGTCGCCTTCCCTCATCCAGTCGGCGAGCGCGTCGAGGAACCGGGTCGAATCCCAAACGATCCCCTCCACGTAGTCGAACCATGCGCCCGTCCCGTCGCCGGTGCGGCGGAACACGTCCGCGGGGACCGTTGCGAGATAGTCGGCGAGCTCCCGCCGGAAGGCTTCGCGTTCGTTTGCGCTCGCGTCCTCCCCGCACCCCGTCATCAGGACGCCGGCCGTGGCCCCCACCTCTTCGAGCTCCTTCATGAAGACGGGGTTTCCCGTCACGAACGCCTCATGGAGTTCGACGCAGGCCGTGCGGTAGTGCCCGACCTCCCGGGGGAAGTCCGGCTGAATCAGCCACAAGGCGCCCTCGCCTTCCGTCACCGCCTTGAGGTGATCCTCCATCGTGAAGTCCACGCTCGCGGGCTCCTCCTTCGCGAAGACTTCCGCGAAGTCGCGGATGAGCACGGCCTTCGGGCTCTTCTTCCTCGCGAAGTCGAGGTTCCCGAGCCAGTGCATCTGCGCGGCTTCGCCCACCGTGGTTTTGAGGAGCCACTCCAGCGACTGGAGGACCTCGTCGCGCTCTTCCGGATCGGCGCGGCCGATCCCTTCCAATTCCTCGCTCCAGAAGAGGGTCCGCCGCCCGGCGGGGCCGCTCGTGCGCCACACCCAGACGTTGTCGACCGTGAGTTTCCTGCCGCAGATCGTGAAGCGCACGCCGTCCGAACCGTCCTTCGGGAAGGCCTCCGCCCCGCCGATGATGCGCCAACCGGGAATCTTGGGCGCGCGGCGCACGATCTCGGCCGTGATGAAGGCGTTCAGCCTCCAGCCGCAGGGAGAGACCGCGAGAAGGGTCCGGTCCTTGGGGCTGAGCGGGTCCGGGATCACCATCAGGGCCGCGTCCTCCGGGAGGACGTCTTCCAGAATTTCGCGTGCGCGCCGCTGCGTCCAGAGCGTCGGCGCCCCGCCCTTCCTGAGCGACGCGTCGAGCTCCGGCGCCTCCTTCGCGAAGACCGCCCACGCCTTCTCCACCCGGGTGCGGAAGGGATCTTCAAAGGGCTGCCCGTGGAGGAAGAACTCGGTTTCTTCCAAAAGGTCCTGCGCCTCCTCGTCGTCGGGGTCGAAATCAAGCGCGGCCTTGAAGTGCGCCTGCGCGATGACCACCTGCTCGAGCCTCAGGTACGCCGTCCCGCGGCGCAGGTACCACCAGAAGTTTTCGGAATAGTCCTCGGGGATGTCGTCCAACACCCGCAGGGCGCGCTTCAGCCATTCGCGGTCGTTCGTCTTGATGCCGATGTTCGTGCAGGCGCGCGCGAGCTCGGTCTCGATGCCGGGGATGCGCTCCTCCTTGGGGAGGCTCTCGACGAACTTCACGAGACCTTCGTCGTCGCCCGCTTCGGTGAAGTCCGCAATGGCTTGGGCGAGTTCGAGGGCGCGGGCGGAGATCCCGATGTCGTCGGCCGCGTTCTCTTCCTGGAGTTCGCGCAGTTCCGCGGCGAACTTCGATGCGCCGACCGGGTCGTAGGTGAGGGTCATGCTTCAAGTACGTTCGGTGAGAAGCCGCGCGGCCAAGCGTCCGGAGGAGCTTGTCGGCGGCCGGTTTGTGAGTGCCTATCCTTCAAGCGTAGCGGTTTCCTGAGGGTTTTGCCCAAACGCCCATGGAAATGCAAGGACTTTGGCCGCGGCTCCGCTAGAGCCGGAGGAGATTCTATTAAATGTCCGTTCGACCTGAAAAAGGTCGTCTTCGAGCCTCAGGGAACCTCTTCACGGAAGAGGTTCGACA
>NZ_JH604849.1 GCF_000250875.1 Sutterella parvirubra YIT 11816
CTCAGAAAGGGCCCCGGTGAAGAGGTTCCATAAGTTCGTGGTAGGTTTTTCCGCTCTTGCGCAATGCTCGGACCAAGTCCTGGGCCAATACCATTTCCCTTTCCTGCTGCAGTTTCTCGAGATCCCGGCACAGATTCTCGTAGCGTGTTTTGGTTGCGCTAATCTTATCTTTCAGTGCGCTGATCTCAGCGTCAATAGAGCTCATCGACTTCCGTCTGGGCATCGTCTTCCTCTCCTTGTTCGTTTACGATTTCATTTTTGGACTCGGCAAGTTTCCGAGCAATCTCCATGGCGCGGCTGACAGTATCGTCTGCGTTCAGCCCGAATGACTGAAGAAGCATCTTCTGAGTCTTCGTGAGGGCGTAGTCGAGCATGTATTGAGCCCCGTTTCTTCTCGTCATTTCGATTTTCTCGAGCTCTCTGATAGCGCCCGGTACTGTCATCGTGTTGCGCCGCGTGACGAGCCGACACATCTGTTCTTTGAGCAGGTTGTAGAAGCGGTTTCGGATGATGAGGGCCACAAACTCAATAAAGATCTTGGCCTGCACTGCCTCGTTGGAATACACGCGCTGAGAACGTGCACCGAGAAACGATTTATCCGAGCGAAAGAGCTTCTCTGATGCGTCGCGTCCTCGGTATAGGCTGTAGGCTTCCTGTGCCGTCATTGTTTCGGAACTGATAATGCAGAAGTATCCGCACAGTTCAAGTTCCTGCTTCGTGACGTCTCTCTTTTCTTCGGCAAACAAGAACTTTCTGCTACCCTTCGTTTCGCCTGAATAGTGACATGTGAAATAGCGGCTGAAGGGCGCATCGATTTCGACCTCGCGACCTTCGAGCTTAGTGAGTTCTGCGGCCATGGCGTCGAGACGGGCCTCAAGTGCGGCTCGTTCCTGAGCCAACTTCGACGGACTGAAAAAGAGATGGAAATAGCGCTGCTTCTTGTCGGAGTCATACAGCTTATGCCTGATCGTTGTGCCGTAGACATCTGCGCCGGAGACACGACAGGCACGGTCTGTTTCAAAAGACCCTCTGGACGCTGTCACAAAGTCTGAAACCAATGATCTGCATCCCTTCACCATCAGAAGGAACTGGATCTTCTTTTCATCCATGAACTCGATATTGGCGCGGCTGAAATAGCCGCGATCGAGCACGACGCCGACAGAGCGATAGTTGTAGGCCACGATCTTTTCGATCAAATAGCGCAGCTGGCAGACATCCGGAATGGAGCCGGGGTACAGCTCGTAAAAAAGCGGGATCTGATTGGTCCGGTCAAAAGCTAGTGAGAGGTTGAAGATCGGCAGCCCCATATCCGTTTTCGGGTGTCCGAACTCGACAAGATCAAGCTCTCCGGCCTGAGAATTCTTGTTTGTCGAATCGTACGATATGTAGATACGATGTCGGTGATCCTGTCGGGCATTCCAGGCATCGAGGAAGGCTGTTATCTGATCTCGACCCATACGGGAGAGCAGCCGGGAGACAGAACTATCACTTTTGACGGACATGCCCTCTGTAAAGAGCGGGTGCCGCCTGGCGTAGTCGGGGTAATACTGGGCGGCATTGTCCTCACTCACGATCATGTAGGCAGCCAGATCAAGAATAAAGCCGGCATCTCTGCCGAAGGCGTCATCAAGTAACTGCCGAAGCTTGTATTCCCTGACGATGGAGTCCAAAGCGATGAAGGTTCCGGCACTGATCGTATTGCTTCGTACCGAAGCCTGCTCCTGCGGCAACGGACGGCACTCTGGGAAGAGCTCCAGAAATTTTTCGTTGGGCTGCATCTGCGTGTTGTCGGCTTCAGAGACCAACTTGCCGATGGTGACGCGCTGGGGAACATTGAACTGTCGTTTGGGGTCATAAACTCGACCCACCTCAAAAAGCACATAGACGTTAGTGCCCATTTTCCGACGGGTGATCTTGCCCGGAATTTCTGGAACTTTGACAGTGGCGGAAAGGTACATTTGCGCTCAAAATTGAGTGGCTATATAACAACTCAATTTTAGCATAAAAAA
>NZ_JH604850.1 GCF_000250875.1 Sutterella parvirubra YIT 11816
ACAGGTCCGAAATACGTACCCTCATCCCACTTCGCGGTCGAAGATCCGGTCGCCGTCGCCGAGCTCGCCGGAGTCGCCGCTGAAGCCGTTTTCAAGGACGAAGCCCACCTTCCAACCGTTCCCGAATTCCTCCGCGCCGCGCAGACCGAAGCGGGAACCCGTGTAGTCGCCGGAGTTCATCGTGAAGGAGTGCGACTTCGCATCACCGCTCACGAGACCGTCGTCCGGGATGTCGACGTCGGAATTCGTGTAGTTGAGGCCGATGCTGAAGCGACCGTAGAGCTGAATGTCCGCCGCAAGGGCGGAGCCCGCAAAAGCGGCCAGGATGGCCGCTGCCGCCAAAGTCTTCTTGAACATACGGGAGCTCCTTCATGCCGCCGCGGCCGCCGCCTTCCCATGAAGGGGCGCCCCCGCAGCGCATGGGTACTTGAGAGGACAAGGCACGGACGCGCGGTCCGTGCCCATCGTCACCGTCCATCCTCGCCGCCCCGCCCTTTTCCGTACGATTCGGGTTAGCACTCGCTCCGCCCAATCGCTGCGGTGAGCCTCTCCAAATCCGCCTCCAAACGGAAGATCCCGGGCAACGGGTCCGATCCCTCGCCTCAAACCCCGTTGTGTACCGGAAGGCACAGCATCCGAAGACCTGCCTTCTTCATCCCCCGCCGACACCAATCCCGCTAGAGAGAACTCCCTACGCCCAACCTCCCAACGGATCTGCGCGCACAGGGATCCATCCCGCGGGCCCGCTATTTTTCGCGCCTCCGCCCAACAAAAAGCGGATTCGGCCTCATAATGGAACAAAAGGCGACCGGCCCGCGCCGGTCGGAAACAGGCAACCCAAAAGCCCCATCACAGCACTCGAGGAGGACCTTCCATGCGCATTCTCGTTCCCGTCGACGGCACCGAACAGAGCCGCCACATGCTCCGGTTTTTGGCCGGCCGCGAAACGATGCTCGGCTCGCACCCGGACATCACGCTCGCGAACGTCCAGTACTCGGTCCCCGAAGCGGTGATCCGCCTCCTCGACCTCCAGAGCGTCAAGGCCGCCTGCGAAGCCGAAGGCCGTCAGGTCTTCGACAAGCTCCGCGACGAAATCTCGCAGCTCAGGGCCGACGTGAAGGAAACCGTCCTCTACGGCGACGCGGGTGAGGCGATCGCGGCGGAAGCCGACCGCATCGACGCCGACCTCATCATGATGGGGACGCGCGGCCTCAACGCCCCGATGGTCTACCTCCTCGGTTCCGTCTCGAACAGCGTCCTTTCGAAGACCCAGCGTCCGCTCCTTCTCGTTCGTCCCGAAACCCCGGTGACGGGCGGCGACGCGATGCGCGTGGGCATCGCGGTCGACGGCTCCGAGCACGGTCTCGCCGCCGTGGCGGTGACGCTCTCCAACGCCGAACTCTTCGGGAAGAACGCGAGCTTCCGGATTCTGAACGCCCAGCCCGACTACCGCGACGTCATGTCGCAGTCGGCGTACATGCTCGACACGATCGGGCCTCTTCTCACCCAGGACGAATTCCGCGAAGAAGCCGAAAAGGCCTACAAGGACGCCGTGGACCCCGCGCTTGAACTCTTCAAGACGGCGCGCCTCCCGGCGACCGGGGTCGAACTCTTCGGCGACGCCGGCGAAGCGATTTCCGAATACGCCCGCGAAAACCTCGACATCCTCGTCATGGGTTCGCACGGCCGCGGCAACTTCACGGCCGCCGTCATGGGCTCGACCGCGATGAAGATCGCCGCCACCTCGACGGTGCCCATCCTCGTCGTCCGGAAGTAACCCGACGGTCCCGCGCCCCTCGTCCGAAAGAGAGGGACGCGGACCAAGACACCAAGAACCCCCGGAAGCCTCGGCCGCCGGGGGTTTCTTCATGCGGGATCTCTGTTGATCAGGCTCACACGGCCTTCAAGCGCTCGACCTGTTCGCCCGGGTCGACCGTGACGGCCTTCATCCCACGGGCTTCGATCGCGGCGCGGCCGCGTTCGGTGCAGATGACCGACGCGCTCTTCCCCACGACCTCACCCTTCCAGAGGACCCTGCGGCCCGCGACGAAGGACGCCACCGGCGTCTGTGTCGCGAAGTCGTAGACCGTGATGTCGGCGTCGGCACCCACGGAGAAGTGGCCCTTGGTCTTGAGCCGCAGCATCCGGGCGGGATTGAGCGACGTCTTCTGCACGAACTGCGGGAGCGTGAGGACGTCCAACTTCACAAGCGACAACCCTTGCGAGAGGATGACGTTTCTCGGAATGCAGCCGCCGTCCGTCGAGATCGCGTCCACCACGAACGCCCCGTCCGGGCGCACCGCGCGGGCGAGCTCGATGCGGGGAAGCGGCGGGTTCACGTTGAAGCTCCCGCCCACGTCGGTCCCCGCGGCCTCCCAGCGCGCGAGCGCTTCGGGACCGGTCATGAGGTCGGAATACCCGCCCGCGTCGTAGACGACGAAGGCCTTCTGCGCGAGGAGCGCCGCGCGCACGCCCTCACGGTCTTCCGAAAAGCCGAAGCGGCGCAGGCAGTTCCCCGTCACCTTGGAGAGGATCTTCCCGTCGGGCCCGCAGGTGAGGCGCGTGCCGTTCTTGGGGCTCACGTACGCCTCGCAGAGGATGTTGGGATTCGCAATCAGGAGGTCTTCCGCTTCCGCGCACTCCTCCATCTCGGGCTTCACCGCGCCGCGGCAGTAGGCGTTGATGTGGGCGAGGTGCAAGGGGCGTCCCGCCGCCATCTCGACGGCTTCGCGCATGCCGTTGATGTTGGAGCCGTTTTCGGTCGTGCCCGCGTGCCACGCGACGTAGGCGCGGCGCTCGAGCGCGGTCTTGACGAGAAGCGACGAGACCTTGGGTTCGAGCGGGTAGTGGCCGCCCAAAAGCTTCACGCCCAAGGCGCCCTCGGCGAGCGAGGTTTCAATCAATTCCACCATCTCAGACTCGGACGGCGAACTCGTCTTGAAGGTGAACGGGGGCGACGCGTACTGGAGGATCGCCATGTTGATGCCGGCGCCGTACTGGGGGACGTTGTCGAGAACGTCGGCCAAGGGCCCCGCCATGTCGAGGCAGGTCGTCACGCCCGCCATCGCGAGCATCTTGGGGCCGAAGGGCGAGCCCCAGATCGAGCCGAGATGGACGTGGCTGTCGATGATGCCGGGCTGGACCACGAGCCCGGTGAAGTCGATCTCCTCGCGTCCGGAACCGGCAATCGTCGGGGCCACCTCGGCGATCTTCCCGTTTTCCATCGCCACGTCCGCGACGGCGTCGAGGCCGTTCAGCGGATCCACCACGCGCGCGCCGCGCAGGATCAGGTCGTACATGTCGTTTCTCCTTCTTGGGTCTGGTCGGGGCGCGCCGGGTTGGTCGGCCGACGCGCCTTCAAGCGATGCCGAGAAGGATAGACCTCTTCGGGGAAACCGGAGAAGCGCACGAACCCCAAGACCGGGCCACCGGACGGGCGGTCGGGGGCCGTTGCCCTGCCCTTCTGCGTGCTCCGTCGGCTCAGCGCCCGGAGCCTTCGAAGAGCTTGTAGATGTTGTCGCGCTTGATCGTGAGCTGCGAGAGGATGAAGTGCTCGACGAAGTCGTTCGCCGGGGCGCTCACGATCTCCATCGGGGTCGCGTACTGGGCGATGCGGCCTTCGTTGATGATCAAGACCTTGTCGGAGAGCGTGAGCGCTTCCTCCGGGTCGTGCGTGACGATGAGGGTCGTCAATTGAAACTGCCGCGCGATCGTCTTGATGCGGGCCTTGATCGACTCCTTGATGAGGCCGTCCAAGGCGGACAAGGGTTCGTCGAGCAGGAGGAGCCGGGGCTTCATCACGAGCGTGCGCGCCAACGCGACGCGCTGCTTTTGCCCGCCCGAGAGTTCGTCGATCTTCTTCTGGAGGTGCTCTTCCAAGCCGAGGAGCTTCACGAGGTCCTTGACTTCGGCGTCGGTCGTGCGGTTTTTGACGTTCCGCAGTCCGTAGACGATGTTCTCGTAGGCGTTGAGGTTGGGAAAGAGCGCGTAGTCTTGAAAGACGATGTTGAAGCCGCGCCTTTCCATCGGGACGCGGGTGAGATCCTCCCCGTCATAGACGAGCCGCCCGCCCGTCGGGCGCACGAGCCCGAGGACGATGTTCAAGAGCGTTGTCTTCCCGCAGCCCGAGGGCCCCAGAATCGAGACGATCTCCCCCTTCTCGGCCGAAAAGGAGATGCCGCGAAGGACTTCGCGTCCTTCGAAGGATTGGGTGATGTTCTCGAGCTTGAGCATGGGGTCTTGGCGGTCCGGTGCGTGGGAGGCGCCCTCTTCGGAAGGCGCCTTCGTGAGTGTCTGCGGTTTCTCTTCGGTTTCTCTTCGTTGCGCGGCATTCTACCGCGAGGGGGCCTGGCGGGCCAAAACCGTCGGTCCGGGCGGCATCGTGAGACCCCGAGACAAGAACGGCCGCCGGAGGATTTCTTCGCGGCGGCCGGTTGGTGAGGCATGACGGTTGATGCGCTTCTTGGTTCTTCTTCGTACTGGTTGGTGCGTTGGGCGGTTTGGTCAGACTGAAGATCGGTCGGCCGACTCACAGCGGCTTCACCGAATTCGTGGAGAGCTTCGTCGAGAGCTTGATGTGCCCGCGGCGGTGCCCCCGGTGCGGCGGCTCTTCCGGGGCCGCTCCCTTCGGAGTCTTGGAGGCCATGAGTTCGGCTTCCCAGACATGGTGCTCGCGGCCTTTGATGACGGCGGTGCGCTCCAGCTCCTCTACGGTGAATTCGGCGCCGGGGCCGGAGATCGCGAGCGAGCAGTTGAAGCTCTCCAACACCGCGAAGATCATCCCGACCCGGATCGTCTCCTTGCCGTTTTCAAGGTCGTTGTACCAGCGGCGGCCCACGCCGAGGAGCTCGGCGGCTTCGATCTGCGAAAAGCCCATGCGTAGACGGAGCACGCGGATGAGCGCGCCCAGGGCGGCGGGGTCGCTCACCTTGACGAACTTGGTGCGCTCGACGGCCGCACGCTTCTTGCGATCCTTTTTGGGCATCTGGTTGGGCATGTCCTTCTCCGCAGTAGCCGGACCCCTTTGGGGCCGGACGGCATGACGGGATCTTCGCTTGAATTATGGAGTGCTCCATTCTACACAAGCAAGGGGGAGCCTGAAGAAATATTTCCGTTGGCGTTTCTCCACATAGTTCCCTATCAATCGGGAATAGCTGAATTTCCGTCTACGCAGTGACCAAAGTTCCCAAAGGGGAAGGATGATTGTTCGTGACATCAGTTTTTGATCTCGCAAAAACAGCGGTTTTCAGCCGCACTTCACCGGCTTAAGCCCAAAGGCGTAAGGGTCTGCGTCAATACGTACCGAGAAAGCGCCCGAATCGGGGTTTGCCCGATAGGGATTTCCTTTACCGAACGGCGTACCCAGGCCCGCAGCCGCCTCCCGCACAAGGGGATTTGACCCGCGTCAAAGCCGCGGAGCATCTTTTCCCCGTCGGACGGATAGAGCGGCGCTATCGCCGCCGCTCTAGGCATCATGGCTTAAAGCACCCGATCGGGAAGGAAATCGGAACCGGACCCAAGCGGACCCGAGCGGACCCGACCCAACCGCAAAGGCGCCCGGAAGGCCCGGCGGGGATGTCCGCCCGTGCGTCAGAGGGTCAAGGTCATGTCGTACCAGACGGCGCCGCCGTGCACCGACCCGGAGACGCCCATGTTGACGAAGCCGAACTTCGCATACCAGTGGATGAGGTGCTCCTTGCAGGTGAGGATCACCTTTTCGCGGCCTTCGCGGCGGGCCTTTTCGATGAAGGCCTCCATCAGCATCGCGCCGCACCCCTGACGGCGCACCGACGGATCGACCGCGATACCGAAGATCGCCTGGATCTTCGCCTCGGGGTCGTGACAGGTGGCGTGCTCGTACATCTCGTCGACGATCGTCTCGTGGTTGGTGACGGGGCCGTCGATCAGGCCCACGACCTTCCCGTCCTTTTCCAAAATCAGGAAGCAGTCGCCGTAGGCGGCGAGGCGCTCGCGGAAGCGCTCGCGCGTCGCCTTTTCTTCGGGCGGAAAGCTGCGGGCCTCAAGGTCGGTGAGAACGTCGAGATCGTCGGGACGGGCTTGGCGGAGCGTGAACATTTTCATTCCGTGTTTTTGGGGTTCGAAGGCACGACGGACGCCTTCGCCCGCCGTGCCGTGTAGCATAGCGCAGTGAACAATTTGGGAACCATACGCCCGGCCGGACGACGGGACGCTGACGGGTCACCCAACGCGTCCCAACCGCCCGGCACGGTTCTTCCGCAGACGTTTTTTCCCCGCCGTCCGCACATCCTCTTTGCCGCCCTTCCATGACGACCTCGAAGCCCCTACGGATCCTCGTCTTTCTGATTGCCGCCGGTCTCGCCGCCGCGCTCCTCTGGAACCTGCGCACGCCCTCGGGTCCCGCCGCCCCCGGCACGCGCGCCTGGGGGCACGTCGACACGCGGGAGATTTCGCTTGCGTTCGAAGCCTCCGGCCGCATCGCGGAAATGATCCCTGAAGAAGGCGTCCGCGTCGAAGCCGGCGCGGTGATGGGGAAGCTCGACACCGAACTCCTCGGGATTCAACTGAAGCTCGCCGAAGCGAACGCCCGGGCGGCCGAAGCTGATCTCGCCTTGGCGCGCGAAGGCTACCGGAAGGAAGACATCACCGAGGCCGAGCGCAAAACGGAAGCCCTGACGACCCAGGCGCAGCTCGCCGCCCGCACGGCCGCGCGTCTGGAGAACCTCGCGAAGGCCGACGCCGCCTCGGAGCAGGCCCTGGACGACGCCCGCTTTGCGGCCAAAGCCGCGAAGGAAGAGCTCGCGGCCGCCAAGGCGCAGCTCTCGCGCCTTCACGCGGGCCTTCGCCCCCAGGAGGTCGCGAAGGCCGAAGCCGCGGCGGCCGCCGCCCGGGAGGAAGTCCGCTCGATCACGTACCGGATGGAGAAGGCCTCGGTGCTGCGCGCCCCGATCGCGGGCGTCGTGCGGAGCCGCTTGGCCGAACCCGGCGACATGGCTTCGGCCGCCCGCACGGTCTTCAAGCTTTCCGTCACCGACCCGAAGTGGGTGCGCGCCTACGTCACCGAAGCGCAGCTGGGGCTGGTGAAGGAAGGTTCGCGCGCGCGCGTCATGACCGACACGACGGAACCGCTGGAGGCGACCGTCGCCTTCATTTCGTCCACCGCCGAATTCACGCCCAAGACCGTGCAGACGGAGGAGCTCCGCACCGCTCTCGTCTATGAGGTGAAGCTCACGCTCGCGGATCCCGAGAACCGCCTGCGCTTGGGGCAGCCCGTCACGGTGGAGTTCGCGCCTTGAGCGGCACCCGCACCGGGCCCGCCTTCCTCGAGGTCGACGGCCTCACCAAGATCTGGCCCGACCCGAAGGGGGAACCCTTCCGGGCGGTGGACGGCGCACGCTTCACCGTTCCGGAACCCGGCGAGCTCATCGCGCTCATCGGACCGGACGGCGCAGGGAAGACCACTTTGCTTCGTCTTTTGGCCGGCCTCCTTCGCCCCGACGCCGGGTGGGCGCGGTTGACGGGCCTTCGGCCCGACCCCGAAAACGCCGCCTTCACGACGCTGATCGGCTTCATGCCGCAGAAGTTCGGGCTCTACGAGCGGCTCTCGGTCGAGGAGAACTTCGAACTCTTCGCGCAGCTGCGGGGCGTCGGCAAGACGGCCGCCAAGAAGCGCTTTGAGGAACTCATGACGCTCACCGGGTTGGCCGGCTTCGAGGATCGCCTCGCCGGACACCTTTCGGGCGGCATGAAGCAAAAGCTGGGGCTCGCCTGCGCGTTGGCCGCGGAGCCGCGGCTTCTGATTCTCGACGAGCCCACCGTCGGGGTGGACCCACTCTCTCGGCGCGAACTCTTCCGGATCATCCGCCGCATGAAGGATGCGGGCGTCACCACCATCCTCTCGACCGCGTACCTCGACGAAGCCGCGAAGGCCGACCGCGTCCTCGTGCTGGAGCACGGGCGGCTGATCGCGGACGTGGTGCCTTCTGCCTGGACCGCCGGGGTCGCGGGGCGGACCTTCCGGCTCTCGGCGGCGCAAACCGTTGATGCCGCCGCGGCCTCCGTACCGGGCGTTCCTCCGGCACCTTCCGTGCCGTCGGTGCCCTTGGTGAGGGCCGTCGACCCGGCGAGCCTCTGGCTCGACGCCTGCCCCCGCGGGGACGGGCTCGACCTCCTGGCGGCGGAAGACGGTCTTACGGCGACAAGCAACCTCCCGGACCTCAACCTCCATGGGCGGCTGAGCCCCCGCGCGCCCACGCTGGAGGACGCCTACGCGGCGGCGACGCTCGCGCACGCGCCGGGCACTCACATCAACCTTCACGAGACGGCACCCGCCTTCCCCGTCAGAGCCTTGGGCCTCGCGGCTCCCACGTCGGCGGCATCCGCCGACGACGTGGTCGTCGCCCGCGGGATCTCCCGCCTCTTCGGCGACTTCGTCGCGGTCGAGGACACGACCTTCACGGTGAAGCGCGGCGAAATCTTCGGTCTTCTCGGCCCCAACGGCGCGGGGAAGACCACGACCTTCCGGATGCTCTGCGGGCTTCTTGCACCGACCAAAGGAAGCGTCACCGTGGCGGGGGCGGATCTGCGGACGTCCAAAGCCTCGGCCCGTGCGCGCGTCGGATACGTCGCGCAGAAGTTCTCGCTCTACGAGCGTCTGACGGTGCGGGAGACCCTCCGCTACTTCGGTGAATCCTACGGCCTCTCGGGCGCGGTGCTCCGCGCCCGGATCGGGGAGCTTCTGGACGGTCCCCTCGGGCCCTACGCCGACTGGCGCACGGACGTGCTCCCCTTGGGCGCGAAGCGTGAGCTCGCGATGGCGGCGGCGCTCGTGCACCGCCCCGCCGTGCTCTTTGCGGACGAGGCGACCTCGGGCGCGGACCTCGCGTCGCGGCGCGCCTTCTGGCGGCGGATCCGCGCGTTGGCGGACGCCGGCACGACCACGGTCGTGACGACGCACTTCATGGAGGAGGCCGAATACTGCGACCGCTTCCTCATTCAGGACGCGGGGCGCGTCCTCGTGATCGGCACCCCGGTGGAAGTGCGGCGCTCGGTCGCGGCCGACACGGTCGAAGAAGCCTTCATCCGCATCATCGAGAGGAACCGGGCATGCTGAGAGCGCTCATCAAGAAGGAGTGGCTCGAAATCCTGCGCGAGCCCTCGGTCCTCTGGGTCGCGGTGGTGCTCCCCGCGGCGCTCCTCATTCTCTTCGGCTTCGGACTCTCGATGGACTTGAAGGCCGTCCCGACGGCGGTGGTCCTCGGCGAACGCACGGCGGAAACGACGGCGCTCGCGCACCGCTTTCAGGCGAGTCCCTGGTTCAGGACGACGCCCGTCCCCACCCGCGCCGAAGCCGAACGCATGATGGACGAGCGCGCGGTCGACCTGATCGTGGAGATGCCCTCCGGCTTCACCGAGTCCGCGGTGACGGGCGTCGCCGACTTGGGCGTCACCATCCACGGCGTCGACGCCTCCGCCGCGATGATCATCCGCACGTACGTGGCGGCGACGATCGCGCAGCATCAGGCCGCCCGGACCGAGCGCGGCGAGACGTTGACGACGGGGCTCCGAAGCACGGCGGACGCGGCCGCCTCCGGCCCCATCACGGTGACGCCGCGCGCCTGGTTCAACGAAGCCAACACCTCCGCCTGGTACCTCGTGCCGGGGCTCACCGTCGTGATCATGACCTTGGTGTCGAGCTTCTTGGCGAGCGTCGTCGTGGCGCGCGAGTGGGAGCGCGGCACGATGGAGTCGTTGGCGTCGACCCCCGTCTCGCCCGTGCTCCTCATCACCGCGAAGTTCCTCGCGGCCCTGGGGTTGGCGGCGCTGGGGGTCGCGGTGTCGCTCATCCTCACGCTCTTCGTCTTCGACGTGCCCGTGCGCGGGAGCTTCACGATGCTCCTTCTCACGCACGCCGCCTACAACGGCTGGGCGCTCTCCTTCGGGCTCTTCCTCTCGGCGCTCTGCCGCCGGCAGTTCGTCGCGGTCCAGATGGCGGTGATCCTTTCCTACCTTCCGGCCCTCATTCTCTCGGGGTTCCTCTTCGACCTTCGGAGCGTTCCCTGGTGGATCGAGGCCGTGGGCCGCATCATGCCGCCCACGTACGCGGTGGAGTCGGTGAAGATCCTGCATCTCTCGGGCGGGTCGGAAGCCGTGATCCTCTCGAACCTCGGGCTTCTCGTCCTCTTGACCGTCGTCTTCCTCGCGGGGGCGGTGCTCTTGACGCCGAAACGCCTTGAGAACATGGAGACCGCCTCGGACCTCATCCGCGTCGTGACGGCGGGGGACCAACCCGACCGGAAGAGCAGCCGGAGGACTAAGCGATGACGATCCTTCAAACGCTTTGGACCGCCGTCCGTCTTTCGCTTCTTCGCATTCGCGCGGTGCTGATGAAGGAGCTCGTGACGCTTTTGAAGGACCCCGGCGTGCGCCGCATCCTCATCGTCCCGGTCGTGGCGCAGTCGGTCCTCTTCGGCTACGGCGCGACCTTCAACCTGGAGCGCGTCCCCACCGTCATCCTCGACCTCTCGCACTCCGCCGCGTCGACCCGCGTCGTGCGCGCCGTCACGGAAAACGGCGTCTTCACGCCGGCGCCGCTCCCGCCGGGGCTCCACCCCGAGCGCTCGATCGAGGACTGGACGCGGGCGGTGGACGATGGCTACGCGCTCGTAGGGATCCTCATCCCGGAAGAATTCGACGAACACGAAGCGGACGGCACCGGGGGCGAGATCTTCGTCGCGGTCGACGCCCGCAACACCACGACCGCGAACGTCGCGACGGGGTACGTGAATGCGGTGGTCGCGAACCTCAACGCCCAAGACGGCCGCTCGGGCACCATCGCCATGCGCGAGCGCTACCGCTACAACGAGAACAACATCACGCGCTTCAACATCATGCCGGGGCTCATCGTCGCGCTCTCGATGCTGCAGGTGATGCTCTTGGCCGGCCTCGCGATCTCGCGCGAGCGCGAGGAAGGATCCTTCGACATGATGCTGATGACGCCGGCGCACCCGTGGGAGATCTTCGTGGGGAAGGCGCTCCCGCCCATCGCCATCGCGCTCTTTCAGAGCTTTTTGATCTTCGCCGTCTGCCGGTGGTGGTTCGGGATCCCGTTCGCGGGGGACTACCTCGTGATGGGCGGCGTCCTGGCGCTCTTTTCGCTTTCCATCGTCGGGATCGCGCTCGCGCTCTCCGCGATGAGCTCCACGATTCAGACGTCGGTGATTCTCGCCTTCTTCATGGTGCTCCCGGCGCTCGTGCTCTCCGGCCTCATGACCCCGATCGGCGCGATGCCCGAGTGGATGCAGACCGTGACGCTCTTCAACCCGGCCCGCTACGGGATGACCGCCGTGCGCATGGTCTACTTCGAAGGGACCGGCTGGCGGGGCGTGTGGCCGCAGATGTGGCCCTTGATCGTCACCAGCTTCATCACGATCCCCGCGGCGATGTGGCTCTTCCGGAATAAGACGACATGAGCAGTTGATTACGCCGCAGAACCGACCCAAAAGCGCACCCCAAACCGCATCTCACCGGCGCGTTTTTCTGACCGGAAGTTTCCGATCGTTACCGCGGGGCGCTTGGGCGCGCGGCGAAATCCCGCATGTCTGTAGAATGTTTCCGGGCCGGTTCGGCCGACCGCGTACCGACGGCACTGCCGACCACCGCCCGCCAACTCCATCCCTACCAGGAAAGACCATGCAGAAATCCAAGACCGCCATCGTCGCCGCCGTCATCCTCGGCACGGCGCTCCTCGCCGGCTGCGGCCCGGACCTGAAGCCCAGCGACAAGACCTGTACCGCGGCCTACATCAACGAGATCGCCCAGAAGGAAGGCGTCGAAAAGGCGAAGTCGCTCTCCGCCGCCTGCCTTGAGCAGGGCTACGACAAGGCGATGAACGACCTCCAGAAGGCGGGCGACGCCATCAAGGAAAAGCTCTTCGGCGAGAAGAAGTGATCGACTGATCCGGCTTCGGCCGGTCCGACGCTTCGGGACGATGGGGACGACGCTCAAGCGCCGT
>NZ_JH604851.1:0-2787 GCF_000250875.1 Sutterella parvirubra YIT 11816
CGGCGCGCCCGCCGGCGGCGGTCAGTCCGGCGGCTGGGCCCCGCGTCCCGCCGCGGACGGCTTCGAATCGCAGCCGCGTCCCGCCGCCCGTCCGGCTGCCGCCCCGGCCGCCGCGCCCGCGACGAGCGCTTCGATCGACACGTTGGACGAAGACGTTCCGTTCTGATCGGCTGCCGACCTGAATTGAAAAACGGGCGGTCCCGCAGGGGGCCGCCCGTTTTGTTTTTACAGCCGGTCCGCGCTTACTCGTGGCGCACCGCTTCGATCGGGTCGAGCTTCGCCGCGCGCCGCGCCGGGAAGTACCCGAAGACGACGCCGGTCAGGGCCGACACCGTGAAGGCGAGGAGGTTGATCCCCGGGTTGAAGAGGAAGGGAACGCTCATGACGCTCGCCAAGATCTTCGAAGCGCCCAGCGCGACCACGAGCCCCAGGATCCCGCCCAGGCACCCGAGCACGAGGGCCTCGATCAGGAACTGCAGCTGCACTTCGCGGCCCAAGGCGCCGATCGCGAGGCGGATGCCGATTTCGCGCGTGCGCTCGGTAACCGACACCAGCATGATGTTCATGATCCCGATGCCGCCCACGACGAGGCTCACCGCGGCGACCGCCGCCAGGAGCGTCGTCATGATCTGCGTGGTCGAGGCGACCTTCGCGGCGATTTCCGCCGTGTCCATGATCTGGAAGTTGTCGTCGTCGCCCTCGGACAAGGAACGGCGCTCGCGCATCAGGTCGCGCACGGCGTCCTTGAGGCGCTCGCGGTCCGAGTCCGCGTTGATGCGAAGCATCAGGCTCGCGACGCGGCTTTCGCCCAGGATGCGGCGCTGCACGGTCTTCAACGGCATCACGACCAGGTCGTCCTGGTCGCCGCCCATCGCGGCCGTGCCCTTGGTCTTCAAAAGCCCCACCACGCGGCAGGAGAACCCGCCGGTGCGAAGCGACTTCCCGACCGGGTCGACGTTCGCGCCGAAGAGTTCACGCTGAATCGTCCCGCCGATCACGCACACGGCCGAGCCCGCCATGAGTTCGGCGTCTTCGAAGTAGCGGCCGCTCTCCAACTCGCGGTTGTCGATCGTGAAGTAGTTGTTGTCGGTCCCGATGACGCTCGTCTGCCAGTTGCGGCCTTCGGCGACGATCGTGAGCGATTTCGAGGTCTGCGGCGCCACGGCTTCGATGCCGGCCAGCTGGTTGACGAGCGCTTCGGCGTCTTCCAACTTGAAGTCGGGGGCGCCCACCTTTTGGCCGGGCCCCAGGCGCATGCCGGGGCGCAGCATCAGCTGGTTGTTCCCGAAGCTCTCGATCTGCGTGCGGATCGCGTCCGAGGCGCCGTTCCCGACCGTCACCATCGTGACGACCGCGGCGACGCCGATGACGACGCCCAGCACCGTCAAAAGGCTTCGCATCGGATTGCGCCAGATCTGGCGCAGCGCAAGAAGAAAGGCGTTCCAGATCATGCCCCGCCTCCCCGGCCGTCATCGACGAGATGGCCGTCCTTGAAGATGATCCTACGCGAGGCGTAGGTCGCCATGTCGGGCTCGTGCGTGACGAGCGCGACGGTGATGCCGTCCTCGCGGTTCAGCTCCCGGAGGAGCTCCATGATTTCCACGCTTCGCGCGCTGTCCAAGCTCCCCGTCGGTTCGTCGGCCAAAAGGAGCTTCGGGCGCGTGACGATCGCGCGGGCGATCGCGACGCGCTGCTGCTGCCCGCCCGAGAGTTCGGCCGGGGTGTGGGTCTCCCACTCAAGCAGACCCACACGGTCCAAGGCCGCGCGCGCCAACTTGTGGCGTTCTTTGGTCGACATCCCGCGGTAGATGAGCGGGAGTTCGACGTTTTCCAAGGCCGTCGTGCGCGCCAGGAGGTTGAACCCCTGGAAGACGAACCCGAGGTACTTGCGGCGCAGCATCGCGCGCTGGTCGTTCGAGAGGTTCTCGACGTGCACGCCCGCGAAGAGGTACTCGCCCCAGGACGGGCGGTCGAGCGCCCCGATGATGTTCATCGCGGTCGACTTCCCCGACCCCGACGGACCCATGATCGCGACGAATTCGCCTTCGTCGATCGTGAGGTCGATGTCGTGGAGCGCCGTGAAGGCGTATTCGCCCGTCCCGTAGCGCTTGCCGATGCCGCGGAATTCGATGAGCGGAACCCGTTCGGTCATGTCCAACCCTCCGAGCGTCACTTGCCCGCGCGGCGCTGGTCGACGATCACTTCGTCGCCTTCGGCGAGTTCGCCCGAGACGATTTCGGTCTGGCTCCCGTCGGTCAAGCCCGTCGTCACTTCGAGGGGCAGCGCCTGGCCGTTGCGCAGCACGTAGATCGTGCGGATGCGCTCACCGTGAAGCGACGTTTCCTTCACGCTCTTTTCGCCGCTCGCGTGCGGGGGCCCGCCCATCATGAGCGCGGACTGCGTCGAGGCGGTCGTCTGGCGCGGCTGGAACCGGAGCGCGGCGTTGGGGACCAAGAGCACGTCGTCCTTGTGCGCGGTCGAGATCGTCGCGGACGCGGTCATCCCGGGGCGCAGCAGCAGGTCCTTGTTGTCGACGTTCAGGTACGTCGTGTACGTGACGACGTTTTCCGTTTCGGTCGAACCGTACGCGACCTTCTTCAAGACCGCGGGGAAGCGCCGGTCCGGATACGAGCTCACCGTGAAGTAGGCGTCCTGCCCGGCCGCGACGACGCCGATGTCGGCTTCGTCCACGTCGACGCGGAGTTCCAGTTCGCGCAGGTCGGTGGCGAGCGTCAGCAGCTCCACCGCCTGCAGGCTCGCCGCCACGGCGTAGCCGGGCTCGACCGA
>NZ_JH604851.1:2797-9551 GCF_000250875.1 Sutterella parvirubra YIT 11816
CGGCGTAGCCGGGCTCGACCGAGCGCGCGAGCACCACGCCGTCGATGGGCGAGGCGATCATCGCCTTCCCGAGGTCCGTTTCCGCCGTGTCGAGCGTCGCTTCCGCATCGGCGATCGACGCGCGGGAAACTTCCACCGAGGCGCGCGCCGTTTCGACGGACGCTTCCTGCTGGTCGAGTTCGGCGCGGGTCGGCATGCGGCCTTCCGAGATGCGGTTCAGCTCCTTCAGACGGTCGTAGCGGAGCTTCGCTTCGTTCAACGTCGCTTCGGATTCCTTGAGCTGCGCCTTGGCGCTCGTCAGCGCGGCCTTCGCGCTCGAGACCTTCGCCTCCAAGTTGCGCGTGTCGAGCTCGATCAGCGTCTGCCCGGTCTTCACCTCGTCGTTCACGTCGACGTTCACCTTGCGGACGATCCCGGAGAGCTCCGACCCCAAGGTCACGGTGCGCATCGGGTTCAAGGTCCCGTCGGCCGAGACCGTCACCGAAATCGGACCGCGCTCCACCACCTGCGTCACGTAGCTCACGGCATTGGGGTCCGGGCGCGTCGACATCCACGCGTAGACGCCTCCGCCCACGAGGGCGACGGCGCAGCCCCAGATCAGGGTGCGGACATACCAGGGACGGCGGTTCCCGTCATCCAAGAGCACGCGGGCGCTCTTCTTCTGTTCGTTCTTCTGTTCGGTCATGACGGATTACCTCTGTTCAGTCTCTTCAGCCCCTTCGGGCGCCTCCAGGGCGACGGTCGCCGCGGTCCCTTCGGGGACCGCATCGAAGGCCCAGGCGCCGCCCAGCGCGCGGTAGAGCACGACGTACTGATTGGCGCGCTCCGCCTGGTTCGAAAGGAGCGACTCCTCGGCGGACAACCGCGAGCGTTCCGTGGAGAGCAGCATCGTGTAGTCGCCGATGCCGGATTCGTATTCAAGTCGGGCCAGCAGCGCGGCGGTGCGCGCGTGGCGAAGCGCCACTTCGAGGTCGCCCGAACGGCGTTCGGCGCTCGAAATCCCCGCCAACGCGTTGTCGGTCTCTTCGAGCGCGGTCAAAAGCGTCGCCACGTAGTCCGAGCGCGCGCGGTCGAGTTCCGCGGCGGCGGTTTCTTCCGCGGCCATCAGGCTCCCCCAGTTGAGGACGGGAAGCGAGAGCGCCGCCGCCAAACCGGCGACGCCCGTGCCGGAGGCACCGAGCGCCCCGATCGTCCCTGCGGCCGTCCCGATGTTCCCGGTGAGCTTCAGGGTGGGGAAGAAGTCGCTCTTGGCGCTCTTCAATCGAAGCACCTTCGCTTCCAGGGTCGCCAGCGCCGAACCCACGTCCGCGCGGCGCATGATCGTCTCGGCCGGGATCGAGACCGCGGCGCCCTCGGGCGGGACGGGAATCGCGGCTTCTTCGCCGAGATTCAGTTCGTCGACGGGCATCGCGGTGAGCCGCGCGATCGCGTTCCGGTACTCCTGAATCGAGCGTTCGATTTCGGGGACGCGGGCGCGGGCGTTCGCCCACTGCGTGCGGGCGTCTTCGGCTTCAGAAGCCGTGCCGGTCCCGGCCTGGTACTGCCATTCGGCGACGCGGGCGGTCTCGGCGTAGTTCTGGATGCTCTGCATCACGACCTGGCGCTGCGCCAAGGCCGCGCGCAGGTTGACGTAGGCCTGCGCGGTCTGCGCGGCGACGAGCTCGCGGGTGCTCTCCAGCGTGAGACCGCTCGCCAGGGCTTCCGCTTCGGCCGCGTCACGCTGCTGGTATTCGCTCCCGGCGAGGTTCAACGTCCACGCGCCCGAGAGGTCCGCACCGTAGTCGGTCGTGGTGTGCCCGCCCGAGCGCTGACGGTTCCCGGAGCCGCCCAACGCGGCGGTGGGCCAGAGGATGCTGTTCGCGTTCATGACGCTCGCGCGCGCCGCACGCAGATTCGCGACGGCCGAGAGCACGTCGGTGTTGGCGGCGCGGGCGCGCTCGACGAGGCGCGAGAGCGTCGGATCCTGCCAGCGCGTCCAGAAGTCGCGGAAGACTTCGCTTTCCCCGGCGGGGAGCGCGTCGGTCGACCACGAAGCGGGCGTCACGTCGGCGGCGAGCCGCGCCGTGTCCGGCGCGACGACGGCGCAGCCCGCGAGCATCGCGAGCGAAGCCGCCATGACGGCGAGGCCGATGGGCCGGAATGTTGTCTTGATCATCTTCGGTGTTCGGGGGTTCGTGAGGGCGCCCGCGCGAGGGGGCGGCCCGGATCGTTTCAAGGTCATTGTGCACCGCGCTTTGCGGGGCCCGCGTTAATTCGGCTCAGCCTCTGTTAAAAAAGTTTAGCGGCCCGACATTCTAGGGATTTCAAGGCGTCGAATGATAAAATGACATCCGATTCCCAAGGATTTTCAAGCCCGAAAAACCGGGCACGGACGCCTCATGCACACCGCTCCCAAACGCATCCTCATCATCGACGATGACGGCGCACTCACCGACCTTCTGACCGACTACCTCAACATGGAAGGTTTCTCCGCCACGTCCGCCAACAACGGACCCGACGGCCTGAAGCGTCTCGAAGACGAGACGTTCGACCTCGTCGTTCTCGACGTGATGATGCCGGGGATGAGCGGCGTGGAGGTTTTGAAGGAAATCCGCGCCAAGGGCCAGCTCCCCGTCCTGATGCTCACCGCCAAGGGCGACCCGATCGACCGCATCGTGGGGTTGGAATTGGGCGCCGACGACTACGTACCGAAGCCCTGCCCGCCGCGCGAGCTGCTCGCGCGCATCAACGCGATCCTGCGCCGCACGGCGCAGTCCGAATCGAGCGTCGCGCCCATCACGGTGGGCGACCTCGTCGTGAAACCCTCCTCGCGCACGGCGATGGGGTTGGGCAAGCCCATCGAATTGACGAGCACCGAGTTTTCGCTCCTTGAGCTCCTTGCGCGCCAAGCGGGCAAGCCCGTTCCGAAGGACGAAATCTACGCCAAGGTTCTCGGCCGCCAGATGGGTCCCTACGACCGCGCGATCGACGTGCACGTCTCGGCCGTGCGCCACAAGATCGCCGCCGTCCTCGGCAAGACCGTTCTGATCGAGAGCATCCGCGGGGTGGGCTACCAGCTCGTCCACCGCCCCGAAGAGCCCGCCTGATCCCCCGTCGACGGCCATGCGCTGGCGTTTCCCGATCAACAGCTTCTTCTGGCGGATCTTCGCGGGTCTTCTCGCCGTGATCATCGCCACGGGCGTCTTCGTCTGGATCTACTCCTGGGTCGTGCAGTCGCGCGAGGAAGGCGTGGGCACGATCGACTGGCGCCGCAGCGCCCAGAAGGCCGTGGAGAGCGCGCTCATCGTCCACCGCTACGGCGGGCGCGAGCAGCTGGAGCGGTGGCTCCGAAGCCCCGTCAACAGCGACCCGATCGTCTACGTGCTGGGCCGCAACGGGGTGGAACTCTCGGGGCGCAAGGTTCCCGAGCCCGCCATCGAGATGCTCGCCGACCTCCGTCAGGGGCGTCTTCCCCCGCAGGCGATGGGGATGCACGGCCGCATGCGGAACCGCTCGATCACGGAAATCGAGATCGATGGCCACCCCTACATCGTCTTCGCCACGCGCACGGACCCGAGGCTCGTGCGCATCGACCCCGTGCCCTTCAACCCGCGCTACCCGGCGGACGTCGCCGTCGCGGCGGGGCTCATCATCACGCTGCTCGTCGCGTACGTCCTGGCCCTCTACTACACGCGGCCGCTCCGGCGGCTCGACCGCGCCATGCAGCGCTTCGCCCAGGGCGAACTCTCCACCCGCGTCTCGGGCGACATCGGGACGACGGACCGCGAAATCGCCTCGCTCGCGGAGGTCTTCGACCGGATGGCCGAGCGCATCGAGCAGTTGGTCAACCGTCAGCGACGGCTCTTTCACGACGTGAGCCATGAGGTGAGGAGTCCGCTCGCCCGCATCGAGGTGGCGCTGGAACTCGCTCGGCGCGACCCGGCCCGCGTGCCCGCGAGCCTCGACCGCATCGAAAAGGAAGTGGGCGCCGTCGACCAACTGATCGACGGGCTGCTCACGTACGCGCGTCTCGACGCGGGGGAAGAACTTCCCCTGGAGCGCATCGAACTGCGGGCCCTTCTGGACGACATCCGCGAGACGGCCGAATACGAAGCGCAGAAGCGCAGCATCGGCGTGACGCTCACGATCGACCCGTCGCTGGAGAACGTCTTCCTCAAGGCGGACCTCTCGTCGCTCCCGCGCGCCTTCGACAATTTCCTGCGGAACGCCATCCGCTACACGCCCGAGGGCGGCTCGATCGAACTTCGTGCGGAGCCCGCGGCCCCCGGCACCTTCGAGATCCTCTGCGTCGACCAGGGGCCCGGCATCCCGGCGGAAGAATTGGAGCAGGTCTTCAGCCCCTTCGTGCGCGGCACGCGCGAAGCGACCGGCACCGGGTTCGGCCTGGGCCTCGCGATCGCGCGGCGCATCATCAAGCTCCACGGCGGGAGCGTCCGGGCGGAAAACCGCACCGACCGCTCGGGGCTCATCGTGCGCACGACGCTCCCCACGGCGCGCTGAGCGCCGGCATCCCGACCCCGAAACGACGTTGCCCGCGAGGAATCGCGGGCAACTTTTCAATTTTCGCGCTTTTCGGCCGCAAAAGCGAGTCCCCGCGCACAACTCTTCAACCCGCGTCAAGTCGAGGGAGATCCCCTCCGCAGGCGCGGAGTCCCGGGGAGCAGAATGGTCGAACCTATCCCGAATTCGACCAAAAAGGGGAACTCACCATGATTTACGAGCCTGAAAATCTCCGTACCCTAGCTCTGGTAGGGCATGGTTCCTGCGGCAAAACCTCGCTCATCGAGGCCATGCTCTACCGTTCCGGCATGATCCCGGAATTGGGCGCCGTCGAACGCGGCAACACGATGTGCGACAACGACCCGCTCGAAAAGCAGGTCGGCCATTCGATCCGCCTCGCCGTCGCGCACGTCGACACCGCGATGCCGAACCTGACGCCGGTGCGCATTCACGTGCTCGACACCCCGGGGTATTCGGACTATCTCGGCCAGGACCTCTCGGCGCTCGACGCCGTCAAGTCCGTCGCCGCCGTCGTCGATGCGACCAAGGGCGTCGAACTCCTCACGCGCCGCATGATGCAGGTCGCCGCCGATCGCCGTCTCTGCCGCATGATCGTCGTCAACAAGTTCGACGATCCCAACGCCGACCTTGAGGGGCTCCTCGAACAGATGCGCGAAATCTGGGGCCCGGGCGTTCTCCCGATCAATCTCCCCACGAAGAACCACACGCACGTCATCGACTGCTTCGAACGCGAAGAAGGCGAATCCGACATCATGAGCGTCGAAGACGTTCACCGCGCCTTCATCGAACGCATCGTGGAAGAGGACGACGAAGCGCTCGAACGCTACCTCGAAGAAGGGAGCGTCGACCCGCGCATCCTCCACCCGCTCATCACGAAGGCGCTGCGCGAAGGCCACATCATTCCGGTGTGCTTCACCTCGGCCAAGAACCTGATTGGCATCCGCGACTTCATGAAGGTGATCATCCGCCATCTGCCGAGCCCGGCCGAGGCGAACGACGCGCTCTTCGTCACCGCCGAAGGCGAACCCTACGTGACGAAGCCCGAACGCGACCTTCCGGTGGTCGCCCAGGTCTTCAAGATCGTCAACGACCCGTACATCGGCAAGATCGGCGTCTTCCGCGTCCACCAGGGCACGATCACGAAGGACAGCACGCTCTACGTCGACGACGGCAAGAAGCCCATCAAGGCGGCGCATCCGCTCCTGCTTCAGGGGAAGAACACCGCCGAGACCGACCGTCTCTGCCCGGGCGACATCGGCGCCCTCGCGAAGATCGATGAATTGAACTACGGCTCCGTCATCCACAGCGACCCGAACGTGAGCGGCATCCGCATGCGTCCGATCGACTTCCCGAAGCCCATGTACGGTCTTGCGGTGAAGCCCGCCCGCCGCGGCGACGAAGGCCGCATGAGCGAAGTGCTCGCGAAGATGCAGGGCGAAGATCCGACGATGACGGTCGAGCACGACCCGGTTCTGAACGAAACCGTGATCCGCGGCCTCACCGACATGCACGTCCGTTCGATCCTCGAGCGCATGAAGGTCAACTTCAAGCTTGAAGTCGAAACGAGCACGCCGTCGATCCCGTACCGCGAAACGATTTCGGCGAACGCCGAAGGCCACGCCCGCCACAAGAAGCAGACGGGCGGCGCCGGCCAGTTCGGCGAGGTCTACCTCAGGGTCGAACCCCTCCCGCGCGGCCAGGGCTTCGAGTTCGTCGATCAGGTCAAGGGCGGCGTCATTCCGTACAACCTCATCCCGGCCGTCGAAAAGGGCGTGCGCGAAGTGCTCGACTCGGGCTACGTCGCGGGCTACCCGATTCAGGACGTGCGCGTGATCGTCTACGACGGCAAGAGCCACCCGGTCGACTCGAAGGAAGTCGCCTTCGTCTCCGCCGGCCGCAAGGCCTTCCTCGACGCGCTCGCCAACGCGAAGCCGCAGATCCTCGAACCGATCGTCCGCGTTGAAATCAACGCGCCCGAACAGTACATGGGCGACATCGCCGGCGACTTCGCGTCCCGCCGCGGTCAGGTTTCCGGCACGGAATCGCTCCCGGGCGGCATCATCTCGATCACGGGTACGGTGCCGTTGGCGGAACTCGACGGCTACGCCACGCGTCTGCATGCGCTCACCCAGGGGACGGGCTCCTGGGGGATGGAATTGGACAGCTACCAGCCGCTTCCCGCGCAGAAGCAGGCCGAGCTCGCCTCCAAGTACCAACGCAAGGAAGAAGAGGA
>NZ_JH604852.1 GCF_000250875.1 Sutterella parvirubra YIT 11816
GAGTGTACCCGTTTGCGAGAAATTCACGGTTCATGGGAAACGGGAACGCGAATTTGTCATTTGATTTCTGCGGGACGAAAATGTCCGGTTCGGCCCGATACCGCGGTTTCCTGCGTGAAAACCCTGACTTTTTTAAGGGGTGGATCGGGCGGATCCGGGCGCGGGCGGGCGCGCTGTTGGTTCGTGGTTGGTTCACCGTACGTTCGCCGTCGGTCCGCATCGTTGTTCAGGAAAAGTCCTAAAATTTTGAACAACCGACTTCGCTTTTGAAGTTTTTCTCCCCGTCAGGAACCACCTCATGCGCACGCCATCGCCCCGCGCGGGCACGCTCCGCAGCCGCCCGGTCGAGGGCTTCAGCCGCACGACCGTCGAGACCTTCGTGCCGGCGCCGCTCCCGCCCGACCCGCCGCTCGAATTCACCCGGGAGCTCCACGCAGAGCTCACGGACGTTCGCGCGCGGCTCGCCTATCTGGAGGGGCTCGCAGAGGGGCTTGCCGGTGGGTTTGAGGTGGATGCTTTCAACGTTCGTCGCACCTCGGGAAAGGCTGAAGGCCGGGACTTCCTGACGACCTTCCGCCGGATGACGATGCTTCGCGAAGCGGGCGCGTCCTCGGCCGTCGAAGGGATCCGGGCGGACTGGACGGCGCTCCTTCACCCCAACGCTTCGGAAGACAAGGAAGACGTCGCCGCCGTTGGTCGGCTCGTTCGGGCGACGGAGCTGCTCTTGGAACCTCCTTTCAGTCAAAACGGTCAAAACGGTCAAAACGGTCAAGACGGTCGGGCGGAGTGGATTGAAGGAAGCGATCCCTGGTCGGCGCTTCTCGCCGCGCACGCCGAACTCTTCCCCGGCGACGCCGGCGCGGGCGCCTTCCGCCGGGAGTTGGTCGGCGTGGGGCCGCGCGGGTCCTCCATCGAATCCGCCTACATCCCGCCGCACCCCGACGACGTGCCCGCGCTGATGAAGGATCTCGCCCGCACGGACCGGAGCGGGACGGATCCGCTCGGTCCGCTGGATCCGTTGATCTGCGCGGCGCTCATCCATTACCAGTTCGAAACCATTCATCCCTTCCGGGACGGGAACGGCCGCCTCGGGCGCGCGCTCATCCTACGGGAACTTTTGGCGTCGGGCGTCCGGGCGGCGGCGTTGATCGCGCCTTCCGTCCCGATTCTCGCAAGGAGAGGCGACTACTACGCCGCGCTCACGGCCGTGCGGGAGCGCGGGGACTTCGAGGGCTGGGTGCGGTTCTTCCTCGATATCCTCGGGCGGAGCGCCGACGAGGCGGCCTGGATCCTCCGCGGGACCCGGGCCGTGAGGCGGGAGGCCGAGGCGGCGGTCATGGCGGTCGGGGCGGGAGAGTCCGGGAGACCGGAGTCGGCTTCTTCCGCGGCCGGGCGCCGGAAGCTCGCCTTTCTGGACTTTCTGGAAGCGAACCCCGTGATCGAGATCGGCTGGGCGGCGAAGGCGTTGGGGTTGAGTTTCCCGACGGTGACCGCTCTGGTGGAGGCGTTCGTCGAGGCCGGGGTGCTCCGTGAGGTCACCGGCCGTAGGCGCAGTCGGCGCTTTGCGTGGGTCGGATTGGTCGGGCTCTGGGAGGAGGGGATGGGCGGACGATGACCGGTTCGAACAGCCGCCGACCTCACCTGTACTTGTCGAGGTTCGTCGGATCGAACGCCTTCCCCTCCCGCAGGCACTCAACAAGAGCGGCCCGCAGGAGCGCCTCGTCGGGCGCGAAGCGCCCGGCGGGGAAGGCCGCCTTGAAGCGCCGGGCGTAGGCCACGAGAAGCGCGTCGGTCGGGATCCGGGCCCATGCGTCCCCGGCATCGACGGGCAGGGCTCCGGGCGCGGCCGCGGGGTCCCCGGCCCCGGCCGCTCCTCCCTTCACGGTCGCCCCGACGCCCTCCCGCAGCGCCTCCTCCAGGGCTTCCTGGTAGACGGCCCGGTCCTCATCCGTAAAGCAGACGATCCCCACTTCTCCGGCAAAAGGATGCGCGAGCACGGTCGAGACCGCAATCCGGGCGGCCTCGCGGATGGGGTAGCCGTAGGACCCCGTCGAGATCGAGGGAAAGCGCACCGTCCGGAAGCCCTCCCGCAGGGCGATGTCGAGGGACGTCCGCCAGCAGGACGCGAGCGTCTCGGCCTCCCGCTGAGCGCCGCCCTTCCAAATGGGCCCCACCGTGTGGATGACCGCTCGGCAGGGGAGCCGGTAGGCGCGCGTCATCTTGGCGTCGCCCGGGGCGCAGCCCTTCAACCGGACGCACTCCTCCAAAAGTTCCCACCCGGCCTTCCGGTGAATCGCCCCGTCGACGCCGCCGCCCCCGCGGAGCGTCGCGTTCGCGGCGTTGACGATCGCGTCGACGGCTTCTTCGGTGATGTCGCCGGTCTTGACGAAGAGGGTGGGCATGAGGGGGCTCCGGAGGGCTGCGCAGAGATTTGGAGAAAGAGAGAAGGCGGCGCGGGCGCCGGATGCGCCTGCGCCGCCTCTTCAGACGATTCTACGAAGTGAACGGGGCTTCGCGGGCGTCCCCGGCTTCGGGAACGCCCGGCCCGCCGGTGACCGTCAGCCGTCAGTTGGGGAACATCTCCTTGACCTTCGCCGCAACGGCCTCACCCAACGCCTTGGTCTGCTCGGGCGTGAGGTGCACGCCGTCCGCCTGCTTCGGGGTGCCCACCACCGCGGCGGCGTCGAGGAACTCCGCGCCGCCCGCGCGCACGATCGGTTCGACGTACTTCGCGAGTTCGCGCGACTTCGCCTCGGCACCCTCTCCGATCTCACGGCCCCTGCGACGCCGGCTGCGGATCCGCCGGGCGCCACGTCTTCCCCCACTTGAGGAGCGCGTGCCGCCACCAGGCGAAGAACGTGGGGTTGACCTTTTCCAAGGATGACTCCAGCACGAGCCGCTCCTTGGGCAACGGGAGCACCGAATCCAACACCGTCACCGCCTTCGCCCACGCGGGGTTGGCGGCGAGCACGCGCCTCGAGAGCACCGCCCACCCGAGCCCGCGGGCGGCGAGCGACAGGGCGTGCGTCCCGGAATTGATGGACCAGAAGCGCGACGACACGATGAGGGGCGGCGGCGCGTCCGGGTCGCGGGCGGTGATGACGATCTGACGGTGCTCCCTCAATGTTTCGAGGCTCACGATCCCGTCGGGCGCGGACTGCGCGACCGGGTGCGTCTTCGCCGCGACCAACACCATCGGAATCGTCGCGATCTGGGTTTCTTCAAACTGGGCGGTCGTGCTGTCCTTGAAGACCAACGCCATCGACATGCCGGAATGCCGGAAGAACCAGGCCGTGTCGAAGGACGTGAGCGTCTCGATCTGAAGATCGACCCGGGGAAAGGCCTGGGCGAACGCTTCCAAGTGCGTCGCGATCATCGCGGGCGTCAGCCCCAGGTCCACCCCCATGTGAAGGGTCCCCGTCTCCGTATGCGCGAGCGATTCCGCGTCGCGCGCGAAGTGGCCGTAGTGCTCAAGCACCAGCTTCGCGCGGGGGAGGAGCTCCCGGCCGCGCTCCGTAATCCTCAGGGTTCTGCCGCGGTGAAAGAGAGGGTATCCGAGGACGCCCTCCGCCGCGGCGATGCGTTCCGACACGACCGACTGGCTGCGGCCCAAGCGCCTTGCGGCCTTCGAGAAGCTTCCTTCGGCTTCGCTTTCGACGAAGGCCTTCATGAAGTCGAGGTCGAGCACGTCGGACATGGTGAGCTCCTCTGCTGAAGATGGGTTGAAGAAGGACGGCGCGGCGTGCGAAGACGGAGGTGGGCGGGGCGCTGCCGGAGGAGCCCTCACGCAGCCCCACATGCAGCTCCACATGCAACCCTACATGCAGACCCGAAATGGCCGCCCACCGCTTTTCCGTTCACCTTCCGCAATCGCCCGGTACGTGGCGGATTCTGAATACGGGTGGTTGGATTATCCATCGGAATTTCCGATGGGTGCAAACTGGCTCCTCCGGAATTTTCCAACCATAATGAGCTCAAGTTCCACAACCCCCGGTTTTTTATGTCTTCACGGAAGGGGCTCACCGCCTCCTACGTCGGCTTCTTCACGGCCGGCTTCACCATCGCCGCCTGGGCGCCGCTCATCCCGTTCGTCAAGGAAGCGCTTCAGGCCAGTCCTTCTTCTCTCGGCATTCTTCTTCTCATGCTCGGCTTCGGCTCCATTCTCGGGATGCCGTTGGCCGGGTGGCTTGCGGTCACCTTGGGCCCCCGCCGCTCGATCGCGCTCTCGGGGCTGGGCTCGTGTCTCGCGCTCATTCTTTTGGCCGCCGTGCCGGGCTACCTCATCGAGTGCGCGTCTCTCTTCTTCTACGGCGTGACGTTGGGGTGCCTTGAGGTCTCGATGAACCTCTACGGTGCGGCGCTGGAGCGCCACCACGGGCGGCGCCTCATGTCGGGCTGCCACGCCTTCTACTCGATCGGCGAGGTGGCGGCCGCCGTGGCGGTCTCGGGCGCGCTCTGGTTCGGGCTCACGCCCTTCGCCGCGACCACGATCATGATGGCGCTTTTGGGCGTCGTCTTCATCTGGTCGCTCCCGGGCGTGCTGGAGCTCCCGCTCTGCCGCGAAGAGGAGGGTGCCTTCGAGATGCCCAAGGGCGTCGTGTGGGGGCTGGCGCTCCTTTGCGCCGTGATCTTCTTGGCCGAAGGTGCCATGCTCGACTGGTCGGCGTTGTTCTTGAAGGAAGAAGCGGGCGTCCGTTTGGAAGAGGCCGGGATCGGCTACACGCTCTTCGTGATCGCGATGGCCTTGGCGCGTCTGGTGGGCGACAAGCTCGTCACGAAGTTGGGCGCCGTGCGCATGGTCTGGGGCGGGGTGCTCCTGATGGTGGCTTCCTTGGCGGCGATGGTCGCGTTCCCGGTGCCGGCCGTCGTCTTGACCGCGCTCTTCATGATGGGGCTTGGAATCGCGAACGTCGCGCCCTTGATCGTCTCGGCGGCCTCCCGCCAGCGCACGATGCCCGCTTTGCCTGCCGTCACCGCCGTGACGACGATCGGGTATGCGGGGCTCACCGCCGGCCCGGCGCTTCTCGGGTTCGTGTCGGAATACTCGTCGCTCCTTCATGCCTTCGCGGTGCTGGCGGGGCTCCTCGTCGTCGTGGGGCTCGGGACGCGACGGGTGTCCGCGGCGCTCTGATGAAAGGCCTGCTTTGACGGCGGCGCTCCGATGAGAGACGTGGGAGGACGGTTCGACAGCCGTCCTCTCATCGTTTGAGGGGTGCCCTTGGCGGGGGCCTCCTGCGGGGCGTCTTTCGGAAGTTGTTCGCGACCGGGTCGGGCGCGGAGGATCTCCGCGCTCAACCTCCGGACACCGCGCGTCCCCGTCGGCAAGGCCCTCGCCGCCCATGAAAAACGCCCCGAAGCGGTCAGGGCTTCGGGGCGCTGCTCCAGCGCGTTGCTCGTCGCTGTTCGGGGCCGTCCAGACGATTACTTCATCACATGAACTGGGCGGGGTCGATGCCGCGGGCTTCGAGCCACTTCGACATCTGTTCGATTTCGGGACCCTGCGCGGCGATGATCTCTTCGGCGAGCTTCTTCATGTCGGCGTCCTTGCCGTACTTGAGTTCCACCTTCGCCATGTCGACCGCACCCTGGTGGTGCGGGATCATGCCGGCGGCGAAGGCCACGTCGGCGTCCGCCTGCATCATGCCCTTCATCATGCCGTCGTGCATGGCGGTCATGCCGGCGAAGAGCTCCTGGTGCATCGGGAGCATGTCGGCGTGGCTCTTGGCCTTTTCCTTCATCGCGTTCGGGTGCTTGATGATCCAGTCGTTCATGCGGGCGATTTCAGGACCCTGCGCGTCGATGATCGCCTGGGCGAGCTTGCGCATTTCGGGGTCCTTGCCGTACTTCAGTTGGACTTCCGCCATCGCGATCGCGCCCTGATGGTGCGGGATCATCCCGGCCGAGAAGGCGGCGTCGGGGTTCTTGTGCGTCATGCCGTCGTGCATCGCGCCGTGCATCTGGTTCATCCCCTGCATGAGTTCCTGCTGCATGGGCGTGAGCTTCGCCAGGTCGGCCTCACTCATCCCGGACATCATCATGGCGTGCGGGTTCATGCCGCTCATCCCGCCCATCGCGTGCCCCATGTGACCCATGTGGCCCACGGGGTCGGCGCCCGCGTCGCAGCAGGCGGGGACGCCGGAGGCGTCGTGGTGCGGCATCGCCTGGACGGCGAGGCCGGTGCCCAAAAGACCGAGGGCGGAGAGGACGAGGACGGTGCGCTTCATGTTCATGACGGGTTCCTTCTTCGAGAGGACGTCTCAGGCCTGCGGGGCCGGGGACGAGGAGATCGGGTGATCGGGGTTTGGGTTCGGGTTCGGGTTGTCGGTCCGGCCGGGGCGCGCCGTGCGGGTGCCGCCGCAGGGCGCGCCGCACCGGGCGGATGAAGGGCATTCTATGAGGGTTTTTGCTTAGGGTCCGGCCGCGGAAACAAACCTTCACCGAGGTTGCAGATCGGAAAGGGCGGGCTAAGAAACCGTATGCGCGGGTGAGCGCGTCTTTACGCATCTTTACGTTGAGGGACGGGCCGAGGTGGGATATGGGGCGGACGGGTGAGAAGGTCGGAGAGCCCGCGAGGGGCGCGGGTGGTCGGCAGGAAGCGGCGGCCGGGGTCGGGTTGCGGTGACCGGCGGGCGTCCTCCGGGGGCTTCCCGATCGGGAAGCGCGGCGCGCCGCGGGCGCACCCCGATCGCGTCGATAGAAAACGGCCGAAGCGGGGCCGCCGAAACGTCTGCCGCGAACCGGGAACGCCGCCCGCCCGGAGGAACCGTCGGACGGGCGGGCGGCCTCCCGCGGGCGAAGGCTCGAAGACAAGAAAAGGCCCGCACCGAGGAGCTCGGGCGGGCCGGAAAGGTGCCGGTAAAGGCACCCGGGCGGAGGCCGAAGAATTTCGACCGACCGGATGACGGCCTCCGACGGAATGGCGGCGGGCGCTCGGCCGTCGGGTGGTGAAAGCACCCTCGGCTCTTTCCTGAACTTCCTCGCTGCTGCGACTCTCA
>NZ_JH604853.1 GCF_000250875.1 Sutterella parvirubra YIT 11816
TCGAACCTCTTCCGTGAAGAGGTTCCTAAACAGTCCGATGGCGGAATGCCCTGCCTTCTGATTGTCTATACGCCCGCGCCTGACGGCGTGGCGGCCAAGTGGGTTTATCGAAAGCAACACAAAGACCCCGCCCGGCGATTTGAAGCCGGTCTAGGCGTCTACGGTGAACGTCCGCCCGGCGTGTCTCTTCAGAGGGCGCGGGAGAAGGCCGCAGAAATTACGGCGATGCTTGCTCAAGGAATTCACCCCTTGGATGAAAAGCGTCGACGTAAGGAGGAACTGGCCGAAGCCAAGAAAGCGGCGGCCGCAGCCGTCAAATACAACACGCCGTTGAGCAAGGTCGCTTTGCTTTGGTTGGAAGACCAAGACAAGGCGGGTAAATGGGCCGATGATTCGAGGGGATATCAGAGGTTTCGCGGCTACCTCAAAAACTGGATTATTCCAGCGCTTGGAAATCTCCCCTTGGATGAGATTGGGCGTGAAGAGGTGTTTGACTTCCTCCAGCGGGACAAGCTCTATATGAAGGTTGACACTGCCGATAAGTGCCGCTCCACGCTGACGGCTATCGGTACTTGGGCCTATATCCACGGTTACCGCCGCGACGATAAGGAGATTGGGAAGTTGGACGGGATCTTGAGAGAAAGGCTCAAGCCTTACTTGCGTCAGGTTCCGAAGCGCGGACACAATCCGGCACTACGGCCGGAAGACATGCCCGAGTTCATGAGCCAATTGAAGCGGCACAACGGGCCGTCAGCGCGCGCGCTGGAGTTCTTGATTCTCACGGCGTGTCGACAAGATTCGATTGTGAACGATAGGGGCAAGGTTCTCGGTCTTCGATGGGAACACTTGGATTTGGATGCTGGAATATGGCACCTTCCGAGGGACTGGACCAAGATGAAAAAAGATATGGATTTGGTTCTGTCGACCTATGCGGTCGATTTGCTCAAGAGCCTGCCGCGGGTTGACGGTTGTCCCTTCGTCTTTCCCGATAGACATGGGACGCGTTCACTGGCACTCGGAACCTTGGGTTTTCTAATCAATAACATGAACGGTGAGCGCTCCCGCGTCGGTCTTCCGAAGTGGGTTGACCCGAAGTATCTGAAAAACGGAGAGCCGCGCGCGGTGACGCCGCACGGGATGCGGGCGACGTTCACAACTTGGGCACGTCAGGGCCGCGACAATTTCAAGCGCTTCAATCCGGACACGGTTGAGCTGTGCGTAGGCCACGCGGTTAGAGACAGACTCGGCGGCGCCTACTATCGTCCGGACCTTTCAGGCGAACTGATTCAACAATGCCGGGATCTTATGAACGCATGGGGTCGCTACTGCCTTACGGGGAAGTGGCCCGACGAACCCGACGACGAATGACTTTGGACCCCTGCCACGGCGGAGGTTTTTCGTGCCCGGCGCCGGGGCGCCTTGGACGCCGAATGGGCTTGAGCTTTCAGCCTACTCAACCTCAAACATTGCAACGATTACAAGGTTGGTTAGTTGGTTTGTTCCTTAGGAAGGGAACTGAAGGGACTGAATCAGTTTTCTCTGCGGCTTCAGCCGGTGAACGATTCCAACCGGCGCCCCACTCGGCTCATCATGCCCCGACGTTCATTCACCCTTAGATCCTGATTCTCTGTTTTTCTGCGGGGGACGAAGGGGAACCCGGGGACCGCCTGTGTTTCTAGCAAACCCGTGGAATCATGGAAGGGGGCCACGCGGGGACCGCGGGGACCGTTGGAATACTCTGCGGTACTGAGAAAGCTGAGGATTTGGCGTACTTCCCAAGCCGGAGGACGGACAGAAAACCCGCGTTGAACGCCGGACGAACCCCGAAAAAGGGGTTGAACAAAGAGCGAACAAAGAGGAATTGAAGCAAGAGCGAAGCAAGAGAAAACTGCGGAAACCCCCCTTCCGGCGTCTCTCTCCGCGGAGGCGGTGCGGGGGCGTCGCCGGTACCCGAGGTGCGGGCGCCTGAATCTCCTCCGGACCGTCAGCGGCGGTCGTGTTGACGGCGTTCATCATCGGGACGCGCCTGAGCACGGTTTCGAGCTGCCCCGGGAAAAATTCGAGCTGCACTGTCAGCCCGTCGGCCCCAGTGTCGGCGCCCGTGTCGCTGAGGGGGAGGGGCGGACTCAAAGTGAAACCGCACCCGGCAAGACCGCGCCCCTCAACTCAATTCGTACGCGTGCGATTCGGGGGATTCTGACGCAGGCGCCTGAAGGCGGTCCGACGCCCTCTCATCGGCGTCTCAGGCCTCTCTGAGCGCACGTCGACGCCCCGGCGGCACGTACCCACGTCGGGCGCCCTCGTGCGCGTGACGGCCCTCCTCGTGGCTTTGGTCGGATGGGCGCCCGGGTCCTTTCGGGAGGTGTTTCGGCGGCGGCGCTCCGAAGCCCGAACCCGGGGAAGATTCCCAAAATTTTTTTAGGGGCGTTTCCTTCCCAAGATTCGGGGCGCCGTCCGCGTCTCCTGCGTCTCTGAGCGCGCGGCGCGGCCTTGGGCTTGCGTACACCCTCATGCCGCCTTCGGCGTGCGCTTGGCGGCCCTCCTAGCGCGAATTTCCGAGCCAATCCGCGCGCGGGCGCGAAGAATGCACCGCACCGGGCGGCGTCGGATGCGCCTGCGGGATGATCGTGCCGAGCCGGATCAACGCTGACCGACGGTAGTGTTGGGCGGCCCGGATGCTTCTCTCACCTGTCGGCGTCCGACCGTTGGGCGTCGGGGCGCCCCGAATTTCCTGATCGGTCCGCGCGGGCGCGCGCGAGAAACGGACCGGGCCGGACGGCCCTCAGGGCGCCTCAATCCTGAGTTTTTACGCCGGTCCGCGCGCGGGCCTGTGCGCGTGAAGAATGGATCTCACAACTCCCGGCCGGACGGTCAAAGCTTCACCGCCGCCCCTGTCGGGACTGAATTTTTTCAGCGTTCCGCGCGTGCGCGCGAGAAACGGACGACCTTGGCCCCGGCCGCACTTCGGTCCGTCACGGTTTCCGGTGCTTTGCCGGAGTCGGGCGCCGGAGGCTTTTCGGCGCCCTCCGCTCTGGTCTTTTCAGGTGCTTTCGTCGGCGTCGCCGGTCACGGCCGAAGGCGCCGCGCGGCTGGTCGTTTCGGGCGCCCTCTGTCGGCTCTCATCCGCACTGGCGGCACGTCGCCCGGCTTCTTTCTGCGGATTTTGCGGAGACCTAAAAAAGGGCTTCAGGCGCCTCCAGCCGCCTCAGCGGACTTGAGACCAGTTTCGAGCTGCACGCTCCTCCGTCGGCTTCGCTTTGCAGGTTTTGCAGTCCCATAAAGAGGGGATGCCCTACCCCGTCCGGCGCCGTCTTGTGTCGACCTAAAATGACCGAAGGCGCGCACGCTTGGGGAGTAGCTACCCCGGGCGCCCGGCTCATCCGTCCCGCTGACCGGGGCGCGCGCCCTTCACTTGCATTGATTCAATCAGCTGGGGCGAAGGGGCATCCGATGGGAGCATACGCAGACAAGTATTTTCAGGAAATCGAAAGAGAGAATCAGCGCTTGGACGACAGTAGGACGTACTCCCGCGGCACTCCTCCGGAGAAGGCTACAAAATCAGATTTTCTGAACGCCCTGAAGAGACAGAGGTGGACCGTTTCGGAGGCCTGTACCCTGTTGTTGGGGTATCGGCTGGATTCTTACCATGCTCAACTCGGCGAATCGCTGGACCGTGAAGAATTCATAGACGGGTTCGTACAGCGTGAACACGACGACTATCTAAGCGCTCGTTCCAATTTATTTTCGGCGATTGAAAACGTCTTTGAGTACACGCACACGAACGGCCCGCGCAGTCTTGTTAGCTTTATGGGTGAATCCCAGCTCTACGCCCAAAATCAAGAAAAAAATTGGCATGAAATCATGTCCGGGTTGGAATTCCCCGTACTAGCCTTCTATCGGTTTGCCAAAGATATTTTGCTACCTAAGGAACCTCTTCACCGGGGCCCTT
>NZ_JH604854.1 GCF_000250875.1 Sutterella parvirubra YIT 11816
CACATTCGCCGCGCAATTGCTTGCACATGTTGCGCTCCGCGCCCCTTAGATTGCACTCCGAGGACGCCCGGACCAGAGGGTCGTCCGAACTCAAAAACCGCCTTGAAATCGCCCCACAACGCACGCAGGGGCTCACGCCCCCAAAGGAGCACCGACAGATGGTTCGATTCTTCCGTTCCTCGAAGTCCTCCGATTCACCCCAATCCGCGAAGGCCGGCAAGTCCTCCGCCCCCTCCGCCGACGAGACGCTCGAAAAGCCTCTCCGCCCGGCCTCCCGCCGCCGCACCAAGGCGCAGGACGTCCGGTCTCAGATGGCCGGCGACGCCGCCAAGAATGCCAAGTCCGCCGACGCCCCCAAGTCTTCAATCCCGCCGAAACACACGCTGCTCGCCGCTTTGGGCGCCGTCATCCTCGCCGCCGGCTGCGCCGCGGGCGTGGGGAACCCTGACCGCACGACATCCGACGGGCAGATGCAGATCTCGACCGAAGCCGAGCGCGCCGCCTCCGGCGTCTACGAAGGCGTCATTCCCGCGGCGGACGGCCCCGGGATCCGCGTGGCGCTCTACGTGCGCGCCGTCGGGACCTACACGAGGATCGACACGTACCTGGAGAAGAACCTCACGACCGTCGAGGACGGCCGCTGGACGGTGAAGGGAAACCGCATCCAAATGACGCCTCTGGACCCGAAGAAGCCCATCCGCTGGGCCGAGCGTGACGGGAACGAACTCCGCCTCATGGACATCGAGGGGAATCCGATCACCGGAGCTCTCGCCGACAACTACGTGCTCCGGAAGAACTGATCGGAGTTCCTGTAGCCGCAAACCCCACAAACTCATACGCGCCCGCCGAGGCTCCGCGCCCGACGGGCGCTTTGCCATTCACGACGGGTGCTTCCGCATCCCAGAACGGGCGTTCCCTCCGCCCCAATTGAGGATCTCATCCCGAACATCCTGTTCGAGAGAAGCGAACGCCGTCTTCTCCCGCGGTTCGCTAAGATTCGGGGATGCGTGCGCCCGTCCGGGGCTCTCCGGCCTCATCAGACTGCGGACCGCAGACCGCGCCCGCACGCCGACCAGCCCCATCATCGACCCGACCACCTCCAGGACCGACCATGCCCACGATGTCCAAGACCGCCTCCGCCCGTCTTCTTCCCCTCCTGACGTTCGCCGCGCTTCTCGCAGGCTGCGCCGGGGCCCCGAAGGACGTGCCGATGCCGGTGGCGCCGCCTCCCGCCGTGACGCCGGACGTCCTCAAGGTCCAGGCCGCCTCGACCGCGCATGATCCGTCGATCAACCTCAAAACGGCGTTTGAGACCTGGGGCATGTGCATCCCCGAGTCGCGCGTTTGGGAGGAGCTGGAGCCGGGCAGGGTGGCGTTCGTGTGCCACTACGACGACGCGACGCAGGTGCAGTTCGAGTTCCGGGTGACTGGCGGCGACGTGAAGCTCGCCACCTTCTACTTCACGAGCCAGAACGACGCGGACTTCTCCGGGATGAGCGTCCGGGGGGAAGAAGCCGAAGCGGCGCTCGACGCCGTCTACAAGAACAAGGATCCGCTCCGCTGACGGCATCCGCGAAGTCCTCCGAATCCTCCGACCCATCCACAGAAAACCGAACGCCCGGAGCATTGCGCTTCCCGGGCGTTCTTGTCTTCAGGGACCGGCGTGCGGTCGGGTTCCGCTCAAAGCATCAACCCCACCCGCGCACGTGGTCGATCTCGTCCGTCACGACCCCCGCGCCGTCGACCAGAAGGAGCGTCCGGTAGGGCGCGGCCGTGGGGCAGGCGTGGTTGGGGAGCACCCGCAGGCGCGTCCCCACGGGGTAGAGGTCCAAGGGGAGCGTGTAGCCCTCCCGCGCCGTGATGATCCCGTGCTCCTGGTTCGCGCCCGACATAACGACGTTCCCGCCCAGAAGCGGGACGCCCTCCACATCGCACACGAGCCCGTAGCCGTAGTCGCAGTGCTGGTTCGCGGTGCCGCGGTCGCGCGACATCGCCATCCAGCCGGCGTCGACGATGAGCTGCCCCTTCTCGGCCTTCTTCCCGATCACGGTGCAGAGGACCGACCCGGCGATGTCGTCAAGCCCCACGGTCCCGAGGTTCGCCTGGAAGAGGTCTCCCATGGCGTAGACGCCCGCACGGATTTCCGTGACGCCTTCCATGCTCTCCGCCGCCATGAAGGTGGGGGAGGAACCCGCCGAGACGATGTCGACCAGGAACCTCGCCTGGCGGAGGCGCTCCGCCGCCTTCACGATCCCGGCGCGCTCGTTTTCGGCCGCCTTCTTCGCGGCCTCCACCCCTTCGTGGTCGTAGCTCCCGCCCGCGTGCGTCAACACCCCGGCCAAAATCGCGCCGTGCTTCAGAGCGTGCGCCGTGTCGATCAGATCGTCCGCGTCGGGGAGAAGCCCCGAACGGTGGCCGTCGACGTCGATCTCAAGGAGTACCGGCATCACGCACCCTTCCGCCATGCAGAAGTCCGACACCATCTTCGCGGCTTCCGCGCTGTCCAAAGTGATCTTCAAATCGCACCCCGAGCGGCGGATGCGTGAGACTTCGTGGAGCTTCTGCGGGGCGATCCCGACCGCGTAGATGAGGCCCGAAACGCCGCGCTCGGCGAACCACCGGGCTTCCTCCAAGGTCGAGACGGTGGCGGGGCCGTCGAGATGCTCCATCTGTCGGCGCGCGATCGTGATCGACTTGTGGGTTTTGAGGTGCGGGCGCAGCGTGACTCCGAGCGTTTTGGCGCGCTCGAGCCCGCGCTTGAGATTTCGGGTGAGGACTAGTAAGGGAATAACGTGTAAT
>NZ_JH604855.1 GCF_000250875.1 Sutterella parvirubra YIT 11816
CGGCGCCGGCGTCGTCGCCTCGATCATCGAGTAATGATCACTGAAGTCGGCGAGGTTTCAACTTCGCCGACTCCGACAGGGGTATAGCTCAATCGGCAGAGCGACGGTCTCCAAAACCGTAGGTTGAGGGTTCGATTCCTTCTGCCCCTGCCAAAATTCAAAAGCCAGGACGCGAGAGCGTTCTGGCTTTTGTTTGTCCGGAAGACGCGAAAAATCCCCGCCGAAACGGCAACATCGGCGCGCCGGAACGGATAAAATCACAAGTTATTTCCGAATTCCCAATCCTCATCCGGAGCGACCCGCTCCGGCATCAAGGAACCGTGATGAACAACCAAAACGTGGAAACCGTCACGACGAAGTCCGACGTGATTCTCGTGACGCTGGCCGTGCTCTCCGCGCTCGCCGGCGTGATCGCCTTCGCGCTGCTCACCGAACAGCCGCTCTCCGTGCGTCTCGGTGTGCTCGCCGGCGGCCTCGTGCTCGCCGTGTTGCTCGCCTGGCTCTCGCCCTCGGGCAAGCGTCTTCTTGCCTACGGCCGCCAGTCCTACGAGGAACTCCGTCGCGTCGTCTGGCCCACCAAGAAGGAAACGCTCAACACGACCGGCATGGTGATGGCCTTCGTCATCGTCATGGCCTTCTTCCTCTTCCTGGTGGACAAGATCATCGAATGGGGCCTCTACGACGTGCTCCTTCGTCTCTCCATCTAACCGCACCCTTCGGAGACTCACATGAGCGAGAACATGAAGTGGTACACGCTGCACGTGTACAGCTCGATGGAAAAGAGCGTCAAGAACGCTCTTGAAGAACGCATCGCGCGCAGCGATCTGCGTGAGAGCTTCGGTCAGGTGCTTCTTCCGATCGAACGCGTGCAGGAAGTGCGCAACGGCCGCAAGGTCACGAGCGAACGCCGCATGTACCCGGGCTACGTCTTCATCGAGATGGAGATGAACGACGCCACGTGGCATCTCGTCAACTCGACGCCGCGCGTGATCGAATTCCTCGGGAACAACAACCCCGTGGTGCTCTCCGACGCCGAAGTCGCCAACATCATGAACGCGGCCTCGATCTCCGCCGAGAAGCCCCGTCCCAAGATCGAGTTCGAAATCGGCGAACAGGTCCGCGTCAAGTCGGGCGCGTTCAAGGACTTTACGGGTCGCGTCGACGCCGTCGACTACGACAAGAGCCGCTTGAACGTCTACGTTTCGATCTTCGGCCGCGACACGCCGGTCGACCTCGCCTTCAACGAAGTCGAGAAGATTTAAAAAAAGCGGGACTTTCGCTTGCACGGCAATTTCCGTGCGTGTATAGTCGCGCTTCTTGATTCACCTCACTGGGGAGCCGAACACGCCGAAGCCCGGCGTCGGAAGCGCTTGAACCCAAAAAGGATTTTTACCAAATGGCTAAGAAAATCGTCGGCTTTATCAAGCTGCAGGTTCCTGCGGGTAAGGCCAATCCTTCGCCTCCCATCGGCCCGGCGCTCGGCCAGCGCGGTCTGAACATCATGGAGTTCTGCAAGGCCTTCAACGCCAAGACGCAGGGCATGGAAGCCGGTCTTCCGATCCCGGTCGTGATCACGGCGTACGCGGACAAGTCCTTCACGTTCATCATGAAGACCCCGCCCGCCACGATCCTGATCAAGAAGGCGGCGAAGATCCAGAAGGGCTCCGCCCGTCCGCACACCGACAAGGTGGGCAAGATCACCCGTGCGCAGGCTGAAGAAATCGCCAAGACGAAGGAACCCGATCTTACGGCTGCCGACCTTGACGCCGCCGTCCGCACGATCGCCGGTTCGGCTCGTTCGATGGGCATCATCGTGGAGGGTATGTAATGGCTAAGCTTACGAAGCGCATGCAGGCCCTCCAGGGCAAGGTTGAGGCCGGCAAGGTCTACCCCGCCCTCGACGCGCTCAACATCGTCAAGTCCGCCGCGACCGCCAAGTTCGACGAATCGATCGACGTGGCGATCCAGCTCGGCATCGACCCCCGCAAGTCCGACCAGGCCGTCCGCGGCGCCGTCGTGATGCCGGAAGGCACGGGCAAGACCGTTCGCGTCGCCGTGTTCACGCAGGGCGCCAACGCTGACGCCGCCCGTGAAGCCGGTGCCGACATCGTCGGTTTCGACGACCTCGCCGCCAAGGTCAAGGCCGGTGAACTCGACTTCGACGTCGTGATCGCCTCGCCCGACGCCATGCGCGTTGTCGGTCAGCTCGGTCAGATCCTCGGCCCGCGCGGCCTCATGCCGAACCCCAAGGTCGGCACGGTCACGCCGAACGTTGCTCAGGCCGTCAAGAACGCCAAGGCCGGTCAGGTCCAGTTCCGCGCCGACAAGGCTGGTATCATCCACGCCCCGATCGGCCGTGCTTCCTTCGAAGCCGAACGCCTGCAGAAGAACCTTGCTGCGCTCATCGAGCAGCTCAACAAGCTGAAGCCCGCCTCCGCCAAGGGTCAGTACCTCCGCAAGGTCGCTGTCTCCTCGACGATGGGCCTCGGCGTGCGTGTTGACGTCGGTTCCGTCAACAACGCCTGATTGTCTTAAGACAGTCCGTTTTTCAGGGGCGAACACTCCTGCGGCGGCACGCTTCTACCAGGGCGTGCCGTCGAACCCTCCCCTCGGGGAGGGATGTTCATTGAGGTCGTGAGGCCTCAAGGGCTTTGGGTGGCCCCGTCGTCCATGCGGACGGCAGGGCTGCTGTCAAAGACCGCTGGAGAGCGTTCCGTGGACGCTGGTGCGGGAAGCGCGCAATTAGTGCGGCGCCCGCGACCGAAGAACGCTTTTAATTGTCTTGTGCCTCCCGCATCGGGCCCACTTCCGGCGCCGCGGGGGAGACCGCCAAGATGTCCAGCGCAGACGGCAACCGAAGAGAAATTGCGTTGTGTTTTAAGCGTCCGGACCCGTCCGATGGGGCAGGGAAGGACGAAGATGAATTCAGCTCAAAAACTCCCAGGATGCCGGTTTTTTGCGAACCGGTGCGGTTCGTCCGATCCGTCGGATGAGCGGCACTATTTCTAGGAGCCAGACCATGGGTCTTAATCGTCAAGATAAGGCTGCTGTCATCGAGGAAGTCTCCGGCATCGTCGCCGCTTCTTCCGCGATCGTCATCGCCGAATACCGTGGGCTGAGCGTTGAGGCCGTCACGAAGCTCCGCGCGGATGCGCGCAAGAACAACGTGACGTTGCGTGTTGTCAAGAACACGTTGGTGCGTCGTGCCGTGGAAGGCACGGAGTTCGCCGGGCTTGCCGACCAGTTCGTCGGCCCGCTCGTCTATGCGTTCTCCGCCGACCCCGTCGCCGCCGCCAAGGTTCTCGTCAACTTCGCCAAGGACAACGACAAGCTCGTTATCAAGGGCGGTGCGATGGCCAACTTCGTCATGGACGTGGAAGCCGTCAAGAACCTCGCCTCGATGCCGAGCCGCGAAGAACTCCTTGCCAAGTTGATGGCCACGATGAACGAGCCGATCGCGAAGTTCGTCCGCACCATCAACGAAGTCCCGGCGCGCTTCGTGCGCACCGTGGCTGCCGTGCGCGATGCCAAGGATCAGGCCGCCTGATCCTAAACAACCAATCAATTCACACTACGTAAATCTGGAGTCACAAAATGGCCCTTACCAATGAAGAAATCCTCGAAGCGATCGCTTCCAAGACCGTCCTCGAAATCTCCGAACTCATCAAGATGATGGAAGAGAAGTTCGGTGTTTCCGCCGCTGCCGCCGCCGTCGCCGTTGCCGCCGCTCCTGCCGCCGGTGCCGCCGCTGCTGAAGAAAAGACCGAATTCGACGTCGTTCTCGAATCCGCCGGTTCGAACAAGATCGCCGTGATCAAGGTCGTCCGCGAACTCACGGGCCTCGGCCTCAAGGAAGCCAAGGACCTCGTCGAAGGCGCCCCGAAGACCGTCAAGGAAGCCATGCCCAAGGCTGACGCCGAAGCCACGGCCAAGAAGCTTGAAGAAGCCGGCGCCAAGGTCGTCCTCAAGTAATTCAACAATTCTTCCGAATTGGTTGAAATGCCCGGGTGAAGCGAGCGATAATAACCGACCGCTTTGCCCAGGCTCTCAAAGCCTCCGAAAGGAGGCTTTGATCTTGCCCCCGGCAGACGATTTCCTACCGGAGCCCAGATCAAAGCCGCCTTGATGAACGCGTTTTATACTCAATCAAGTCGTTGCAACCTCTGCCGCGCGGACTCAGTCCAAAAACTGAAGTGCCGAGCGGCTTTTCGGCGTCCATAGTTTCCGCGTTCCTCAGGTCCGCCGCCTCATCCCCTCGTGTCCTTGGTGCCCCTAGTGCCGAACGGAGTCTCCATGTCGTACTCGTTCACTGAAAAGAAGCGCATCCGGAAGAGCTTTGCCTCTCGTCCGAGCGTCCTTGAAGTGCCCTCCCTGCTCGAAACCCAGCTTCGCTCCTACGAAGACTTCCTGCAGGACAACGTGCCCCCTGCCGCACGGAACAAAGACGTCGGTCTGCAGGCCGCGTTCACCTCCATCTTCCCGATCCTGAGCAACAACGGCTACGCCTGCCTCAAGTTCGAGGACTACACCTTGGCCGAGCCGGAATTCGACGTCGCCGAGTGCCAGCTGCGCGGTCTCACCTACAGCAGCCGCCTGCGCGCGAAGATCCGCCTCGAGATTTACGACCGTGACGCCGCCGAACCCGGCACGATCAAGGAAATCCGCGAAAACGACGTGTACATGGGCGAAATCCCGCTCATGACGGAGAAGGGCTCCTTCATCGTCAACGGGACCGAGCGCGTCATCGTCAGCCAGCTGCACCGCTCCCCCGGCATCTTCTTCGAGCACGACAAGGGCAAGACGCACTCGTCCGGCAAGCTTCTCTTCTCCGCGCGCGTGATTCCGTACCGCGGCTCGTGGCTTGACTTCGAATTCGACGCGAAGGACATTCTCTACTTCCGCGTCGACCGTCGCCGCAAGATGCCCGGCACGATCCTCCTGAAGGCCCTGGGCTACACCGCCGAGGAAATCCTCGAGCGCTTCTTCGAATTCGACCGCTTCAGCCTGAAGCCCCTGGGCGCGACGCTCCCCTTTGTGCCCGAGCGCATGAAGGGCCAGACGGTGTCGTTCGACATCGTCGACAACGAAGGCAAGATCATCGTGCCGCGCGACAAGCGCATCACGGCGAAGCACGTGCGCGACCTCGCCAAGGCCGGCATCTCCGAAATTCCCGTTCCGGACGACTACATCCTCGGCCGCACCCTCGCGAAGACCATCGTCGACGAATCGACGGGTGAGATCATCGCGAACGCCAACGCCGAAATCACGGATGCGGTCCTCGCGGCGCTGCGCGGCGCGGGCGTCGCCGAAATCGAGACGCTCTTCACGAACGAGCTCGACCACGGCGCCTACATCTCGCAGACGCTCCGTCTCGACGACACGCCCGACCAGTTCGCGGCACGCGTCTCGATCTACCGCATGATGCGTCCGGGCGAACCCCCCACGGAAGAAGCCGTGGAGGCGCTCTTCGACCGTCTCTTCTTCGACGCCGACGCGTACGATCTGTCGCGCGTGGGCCGCATGAAGGTCAACGCGCGCTTCGGCCGCGCCGAGCCCACGGGCCCGATGACCCTCACGAAGGAAGACATCGTCGACACGATGGCCATGCTCGTTGCGCTGCGCAACGGTCAGGATGAGGTCGAACTCATCGACGAAATGGGCGAAGTCCGCACCTGCGCCGTCAACGGCGTGGACGACATCGACCACCTCGGCAACCGTCGCGTCCGCTGCGTCGGCGAACTCGCCGAAAACCAGTTCCGCTCCGGCCTCGTGCGCGTTGAGCGAGCTGTGCGCGAACGCCTCAACCAGGCCGAAAGCGACGGTCTCACCCCGCAGGACCTCATCAACTCCAAGCCGATTTCGGCTGCGATCCGCGAGTTCTTCGGCTCGAGCCAGCTCTCGCAGTTCATGGACCAGACGAACCCGCTCTCCGAGATCACGCACAAGCGCCGCATCTCCGCGCTCGGCCCCGGCGGCCTGACGCGCGAACGCGCCGGCTTCGAAGTCCGTGACGTGCACTCCACGCACTACGGCCGCGTCTGCCCGATCGAAACGCCTGAAGGTCCGAACATCGGTCTGATCAACTCGCTCGCCCTCTATGCGCGCCTGAACGAGTACGGCTTCCTCGAGACGCCGTACCGCAAGGTCGTCGACGGCGTGGCGACCAACGAGATCCACTACCTCTCCGCGATCGAGGAAGGCAAGTACGTCATCGCTCAGGCCAACGCCGAGATGGACGAAACCGGCCGCCTCACGCAGGAACTCGTGAGCGCCCGCGACAACGGTGAAACGATCCTCGCCTCGCCCGACCGCATCCAGTACATGGACGTGGCGCCGTCGCAGATCGTCTCCTGCGCCGCGGCCCTCATTCCGTTCCTCGAACACGACGACGCGAACCGTGCCTTGATGGGCGCGAACATGCAGCGTCAGGGCGTGCCCTGCCTCCGTCCGGAAAAGCCCGTCGTCGGTACCGGCGTCGAGCGCACGGTGGCGGTCGACTCGAAGACCACGGTTCAGGCCCGCCGAGGCGGCGTCGTCGACTATGTCGACGCGAACCGCGTCGTCATCCGCGTGAACGACGATGAGAGCATCGCCGGCGAAACCGGCGTGGACATCTACAACCTGCAGAAGTTCACCCGCTCGAACCAGTCGACGAACATCAATCAGCGTCCGATCGTCGTCAAGGGCGACGTGGTCGCGAAGGGCGACGTCCTCGCCGACGGCGCTTCGACCGACACGGGCGAGCTCGCGCTCGGCCAGAACATGCTGATCGCGTTCATGCCGTGGAACGGCTACAACTACGAAGACTCGGTCTTGATCTCCGAGCGCGTGGTTGCGGACGACCGCTACACGTCGATCCACATCGAAGAGCTCAACGTCGTCTCCCGCGACACGAAGTTGGGGCCTGAGGAAATCACCCGCGACATCTCGAACCTCTCCGAGAACCAGCTCTCGCGCCTCGACGAATCCGGCATCGTGTACATCGGTGCGGAAGTCAAGGCCGGCGACGTTCTCGTGGGCAAGGTCACGCCGAAGGGTGAAACCCAGCTCACGCCGGAAGAAAAGCTCCTGCGCGTGATCTTCGGTGAGAAGGCTTCCGACGTGAAGGACACGTCGCTGCGCGTCCCCTCCGGCATGACCGGCACCGTGATCGACGTTCAGGTCTTCACGCGCGACGGCGTCAAGCGCGACAAGCGTGCCGAGAGCATCATCAACGAAGCGCTCAAGCAGTACCACCGCGACCTCGACGACCAGCTCCGCATCGTGGAGCGCGACGCCTTCGACCGTCTGCGCCGCCAGTTGGTCGGCCGCAAGGTCGTCGCGACGATGGCGCTCGAAGGTCTTGCGAAGGACCGCGTGCTCACGGCCGACGTGCTCGAACAGGTTCAGGGCTACGCGCTCCTCGACCTGCGCCTTGAGGACGAAGAAGGCATGCACTTCATCGAACTCACGCGCCAGACGATCGAACACACCCGCGAAGCCAACGCCGCGAAGTACAAGAACAAGTCCGAAAAGCTCACCCGCGGCGACGAACTCCCGCCGGGCGTGCTGAAGATGGTCAAGGTCTACATCGCCGAACGCCGCCGCCTGCAGCCCGGCGACAAGATGGCCGGCCGTCACGGGAACAAGGGCGTGGTCTCGAAGATCTGCCCGGTCGAAGACATGCCGTACATGGCCGACGGCCGTCCCGCGGACATCGTTCTCAATCCGCTCGGCGTGCCTTCGCGTATGAACATCGGCCAGGTGCTTGAAGTGCACCTCGGCTGGGCGGCGAAGGGCCTCGGCTGGCGCATCGAACAGATGTTGAAGACCGAGACCGTCCGCCAGATCCGCGAATTCCTCAACGAGGTCTACAACCGTACGGGCAAGACCGAGGATCTCGACAGCCTCACGGATGATGAAATCCTCGCGATGGCGAACAACCTCAAGAACGGCGTCCCGTTTGCGACTCCGGTCTTCGACGGCGCCACCGAAGAGCAGATCCGCATGATGCTCGACCTCGCGTTCCCGGACGACGAAGCCAAGCGCCTGGAGTTGACGCCCGCGAAGACGCAGGCGACGCTCTACGACGGCCGCACGGGCGAAGCGTTCGAACGTCCCGTCACGGTGGGCTACATGCACTACCTGAAGCTCCACCACTTGGTCGACGACAAGATGCATGCCCGCTCGACCGGCCCGTACTCGCTCGTCACGCAGCAGCCTTTGGGCGGCAAGGCCCAGTTCGGCGGCCAGCGTTTCGGCGAAATGGAAGTCTGGGCCCTCGAAGCCTACGGCGCGTCCTACGTGCTGCAGGAAATGCTGACCGTCAAGTCCGACGACGTGAACGGCCGTACGAAGGTCTACGAAAACCTCGTCAAGGGCGACCACAAGATTGAAGCCGGCATGCCCGAGTCCTTCAACGTGCTCGTCAAGGAAATCCGGTCGTTGGGTATCGACATCGACCTCGTGAAGAACTAAGAGGAAGCTTAAGCGATGAAAACTGCGCTTAATGACATTTTCAATCAGGTCCAGCAGGACGATCATTTCGATGCGATCCGCATCGGTCTTGCCAGCCCTGAGAAGATCCACTCCTGGTCCTACGGCGAAGTCAAGAAGCCGGAGACGATCAACTACCGTACCCAGAAGCCGGAGCGCGACGGTCTCTTCTGCGCGAAGATCTTCGGGCCGGTCAAGGACTACGAGTGCCTTTGCGGCAAGTACAAGCGTCTGAAGAACCGCGGCGTGATCTGCGAGAAGTGCGGCGTTGAAGTGACGCTCGCCAAGGTTCGCCGCGAACGCATGGGTCACATCGACCTGGCGAGCCCGGTCGCGCACATCTGGTTCCTGAAGAGCCTGCCGAGCCGTATGGGCATGGTGCTCGACATCCCGCTGCGCGACATCGAACGCGTCCTCTACTTCGAGGCCTACATCGTCGTCGACCCGGGTCTCTCCACGCTCGAGCGCGGCCAGCTCTTGACGGATGAGGAATTCATCCAGATGACGGCCGAATTCGGCGACGACTTCCGCGCCATGATGGGTGCGGAAGCCATCGGCGAACTTCTGCGCACGATCGACATCGACCGCGAAGTCGAAACGATCCGCGAAGAGCTCCGTGCGACGTCCTCTGAAGCGAAGATCAAGAAGTACGCCAAGCGCCTCAAGGTTCTCGAAGGCTTCCAGCGCTCGGGCATCAAGCCCGAATGGATGATCATGACGGTCCTGCCGGTGCTCCCGCCCGACCTGCGCCCGCTCGTGGCGTTGGACGGCGGCCGCTTCGCGACCTCGGACCTGAACGACCTCTACCGCCGCGTCATCAACCGAAACAACCGTCTGAAGCGCCTTCTCGAAATCAAGGCGCCGGACATCATCGTGCGCAACGAAAAGCGCATGCTGCAGGAAGCCGTGGACTCGCTCCTCGACAACGGCCGCCGCGGCAAGGCGATGACCGGGGCGAACAAGCGTCCGCTCAAGTCCTTGGCCGACATGATCAAGGGCAAGTCGGGCCGCTTCCGTCAGAACCTTCTCGGTAAGCGCGTCGACTACTCCGGCCGTTCCGTGATTACGGTCGGTCCGGAACTGCGTCTGCACCAGTGCGGTCTGCCGAAGCTGATGGCGCTTGAGCTCTTCAAGCCCTTCATCTACAACAAGCTCGTGCTGCGCGGTCTCGCGCCCACGCCGAAGGCCGCCAAGAAGATGGTGGAAAACCAGGAAGCGGTGGTCTGGGACATCCTCGAAGAGGTGATCTTCGAGCATCCCGTGATGCTGAACCGCGCTCCGACGCTGCACCGTCTCGGCATTCAGGCTTTTGAGCCCAAGCTCATCGAAGGCAAGGCCATCCAGCTCCACCCGCTCGTCTGCGCGGCGTTCAACGCCGACTTCGACGGTGACCAGATGGCCGTCCACGTTCCTCTGTCGCTCGAAGCCCAGCTCGAAGCCCGCAGCCTGATGATGGCTTCGAACAACGTGCTCTTCCCGGCGAACGGCGATCCGTCCATCGTGCCCTCTCAGGACATGGTGCTCGGTCTCTACTACGCCACCCGCGAGAAGATCAACGGCAAGGGCGAAGGCATGTTCTTCGCGGACGTCGCCGAAGTTCAGCGCGCCTGGGACAACAAGGTCGTCGAACTTCAGACGCGCTGCACGGTGCGCATCAAGGAATACGACCTCAACAAGGAAACCGGTGAGAAGACGCCGAAGATCGTCCGCTACGAGACGACCGTCGGCCGCGCGATCCTTTCCGAAATCCTTCCGGAAGGCATGAGCTTCAAGGAGCTCAACGTCACCCTGAAGAAGAAGGAAATCGGCCGCCTCATCAACCGCTGCTTCCGCCAGTGCGGTCTGCGTGCGACGGTGATGTTTGCCGACAAGCTCAAGGACAACGGCTATCGTCTGTCGACGCGCGCCGGCATCTCGATCTGCGTGGGCGACATGACCGTCCCGGCGCAGAAGGAACAGCTCGTGCGCGCCGCCGAACAGGAAGTGAAGGAAATCGAGGCGCAGTACACCTCGGGTCTCGTCACGCAGGGCGAACGCTACAACAAGGTCGTCGACATCTGGGGCCGCACGTCGGACCAGGTCGGCAAGGTGATGATGCAGGAGCTCTCGACCGAGCCCACGATCGACCGTCACGGCAAGAAGGTCCGTCAGGAATCCTTCAACTCCGTCTACATGATGGCCGACTCGGGTGCCCGAGGCTCTGCCGCGCAGATCCGTCAGTTGGCCGGCATGCGAGGCCTGATGGCGAAGCCGGACGGCTCGATCATCGAAACGCCGATTACCGCGAACTTCCGCGAAGGTCTGAACGTTCTGCAGTACTTCATCTCGACCCACGGTGCCCGTAAGGGTCTCGCGGACACGGCCTTGAAGACCGCGAACTCCGGCTACCTCACGCGCCGTCTCGTCGACGTCACGCAGGACTTGGTCGTGGTCGAAGACGATTGCGGCACGAAGAACGGCGTCGAAATGCGCGCCCTCGTCGAAGGCGGTGAAGTCATCCAGGCTCTGCGCGACCGCGTGTTGGGCCGCGTGACGGCCGAAGACGTGATCGACCCGGATTCGAACCAGGTCGTGATCGCCGCGGGCACGCTGATCGATGAAGACTGCTGCGATCTGATCGACGAACGCGGCATCGACATGGTCAAGGTGCGCACGCCGCTCACCTGCGAAACGCGCTACGGTCTCTGCGCCAAGTGCTACGGGCGCGACCTCGGCCGCGGCTCGCTCGTCAACGCGGGCGAATCCGTGGGCGTCATCGCCGCGCAGTCGATCGGCGAACCGGGCACGCAGCTCACGATGCGTACGTTCCACATCGGTGGTGCGGCGTCGCGTGCGGCGGTCGCCTCGAGCGTCGAAGCGAAGTCCGCGGGTACGGTGTCGTACTCGGCCGGCATGCGCTTCGTGAAGTCCGACAAGGGCGAACTCGTCGTGATTTCGCGTTCCGGCGAAATCGTCATCACGGACCACGGCCGCGAACGTGAGCGCCACAAGGTGCCCTACGGCGCGACGCTCCTCGTCAAGGTCGACCAGCCGATCAAGGCCGGTCAGCAGCTGGCGACGTGGGACCCGATGACCCGTCCGATCATTTCGGAATACGCCGGTACGATCAAGTTCGAGAACGTGATCGAGAACGTCACGGTGATGAACCAGGTCGACGAAGTGACGGGTCTTTCGAGCCTCGTCGTCATCGACCCGAAGAAGTCTTCCGCCAAGAGCGGCAAGGGTTCGAGCGCGGGCGTGCTCCGTCCGTTGGTCCACCTCCTCGACGAAAACGGCAACGAAGTCAAGATCCCGGGTACGGACCACGCCGTGACGATTCAGCTGCCGGTGGGCGCCTTCGTGGTCGTCCGCGACGGTCAGCAGATCGGCATGGGTGAGGTGCTCGCACGCATCCCGACCGAATCCCAGAAGACCCGAGACATTACCGGCGGTCTGCCGCGCGTCGCGGAACTCTTCGAAGCCCGTTCCCCGAAGGACGCCGGCATGCTCGCCGAAGTCACGGGTACGGTCACGTTCGGCCGCGAAACGAAGGGCAAGCAGCGCCTGATCATCACGGACAGCGAAGGGAACACGTACGAAACCCTCATCAGCAAGGACAAGACCGTGCTCGTTCACGACGGCCAGGTCGTCCAGAAGGGTGAGGAAATCGTCGACGGTCCGGTCGATCCGCACGACATCCTGCGACTCCTCGGCATCGAAGAGCTCGCGCGCTACGTCGTCGACGAAGTCCAGGACGTGTACCGTCTGCAGGGCGTGAAGATCAACGACAAGCACATCGAAGTCATCGTCCGCCAGATGCTCCGCCGCGTTCAGATCGCCGATCCGGGCGACACGAACTTCATCATGGGCGAGCAGGTCGAACGCAGCGAGATGCTCGACGAAAACGATCGCGTGATCGCGCTCGGCAAGCGTCCCGCCACGTACGAAAACATCCTGCTCGGCATCACGAAGGCCTCGCTCTCGACGGACAGCTTCATCTCGGCCGCGTCCTTCCAGGAAACGACCCGAGTGCTCACCGAAGCCGCCATCATGGGCAAGCGCGACGAACTGCGCGGCCTGAAGGAAAACGTGATCGTCGGCCGCCTGATCCCGGCCGGTACCGGTCTCGCGTACCACAAGGCGCACCGCGCGAAGGAACTCGCGGAGAAGCTGGAACGCGTCACGCAGGAATTCGTTCCGCAGGACGTCGAACCCTTCGTCAATCCGGAGATCCCCGCCGAACCCGCTTCGGATCCGTTCTTCTTCACGACCTACCAGGCGCCTGAGGAAGAGGGCGGCGACAAGGCCTAAGGACTAGTAAGGGAATAACGTGTAAT
>NZ_JH604856.1 GCF_000250875.1 Sutterella parvirubra YIT 11816
AGCCTCTCCTTTTAAGGAGGGGTGGTTGACCCGTTCTGGTCCGTTCTTCACGCGGGGCGTCCCCGGCGGGGCGCCCCGGTCGTGCGGGTTCTTACAGGAACTTGCGGAGCGTGTCGGCGAGCGACTTCACGCCCGCGTTGATGCGCTCCACCGGCACCGTCACGAAGGAGAGGCGCAGGTAGTTGGCGGGCTTCGGATCGTTCGCGAAGAACGCGAAACCGGGCACGAACCCGACGGGAACGTCGGTGGCGAGCACGGCCTTCATGAGTTCCGCGGCGTCGATGTGCTTCGGGAGCTTCATCCAGAGGAACATGCCGCCTTCGGGCTTCGTCCAGGAGAGTTCCGGATGCTGCGGCATTTCGCGCTCCATCGCGTCCAGCATCGCGCGGGCCTGACGGCGGTAGAGGGCGCGCACCATCGGGAGGTGATCCTTGAAGAGGCCTTCCGAGAGGACGCGGGCGCAGATGAGCTGCGTGAAGGTGGACGTATGAAGGTCCATCGCCTGTTTGAGTTCCATGCAGGCGTCGAGCACGTGCTTCGGCGCGAGGATGTACCCGAGACGGAAGCCCGGCGCCAGGACCTTGCTCATCGTGCCCAGCGTGATCGTGCGCTCCGGCGCGAAGGCGCGCAGCGACGGCGCCGGTTCGTCTTCGTACCAGAGTTCGCCGTAGGGGTTGTCTTCGACGAGCCAGAAGTCGAATTCGCGGGCCTTTTCGGCGAGCTTGCGGCGGCGTTCTTCCGAGATCGTGAGGCCGGTCGGGTTCTGGAACGTCGGCATCACGTACGCAAAGCGCGCACCTTCGACCATTTCACGCGTGATGAGGTCGGGGTTGAGGCCCTCTTCGTCGCAGGGGAGCTCCACGAACTTCGGGCTGTTCAGCGCGAAGGCCTGAAGCGCACCCATGTAAGTGGGCGATTCGACGAGGACCTTGGAGCCCGCATCGACGAAGAGGCGCCCCATCATGTCCAGAGCCTGCTGGGAGCCGGAGACGACGAGCACTTCGTCCGGGCTCGTCGGCGCGCCCTTTTCGGTTTCGCGGCGGGCGATCACCTCACGGAGTTCGGGGACGCCCTGGCAGGCGGAATACTGGAGCGCGCGGGCGGCGTGGTTGTCGAGCACCCACTGCGCGGCCTTGGCGATTTCCTTCACGGGGAAGCCTTCGGGGGAGGGGAGACCGCCCGCGAAGCTGATGACGTCCGGCCGGGCCGCGAGCGCCAGAACTTCAAGAATGACGGAGTCGCCCTTCGGGGCGCAGGCGGCACTGTAGGTGGGGGTCGGTCGGAAGTCGTTGTTCATTTTCTGCGTTCCTTGTTGAGTCCGTGGAATGCCGTCGCGGGTCCGGGCGCGAGGGATGCCCGTGGCTTGGTCGGACGGCCTGCTTCATTCGATTGTAGGAACGGCAAGGGGGCCCGAAGGCCCCCCGAAGACCCTTCTAGGCAAAACGCCCGAGGGTCGAATGCGCTCTGATGATTCAGGATCAGTTGCGCTAGGGTGTTTTGCTGATCGCGTGTTTCAGGCGGACGGCACCAAGTCCTTGAGACGCGCCTTCTTTTCAGGCGCCGAGCAGTAATCCGCCACCGGGCAGAGTTCGCACTCGGGCGAGCGCGCCTTGCAGCAATAGCGGCCGTGAAGCAGAAGGTAGTGGTGCGCGTGAAGGGCGAATTCCGCGGGGACGCGCTTGAGCAGAAGCGCCTCCACTTCGTCCGGGGTCTTTCCCGGCGCGAACTTCGTGCGGTTGGCGACGCGGAAGACGTGCGTGTCGACCGGCATCGTGGGGCGTCGGAAGGCGACGTTGAGAACGACGTTCGCGGTCTTCCTCCCCACGCCGGGGAGCGACGTCAGCGCGTCGAAGTCGTCCGGCACTTCGCCCCCGTACTTCTCCAAAAGCATCTCGGAGAGCGCCACGACGTTCTTCGCCTTGTTGCGGTAGAGCCCGATCGTCTTCACGTAGGGCGTGAGGCCCTCGACCCCCAGCTTCACGATCGCCTCCGGCGTGTTCGCCACGGGAAAGAGCTTCGCGGTGGCGATGTTGACGCCCTTGTCGGTCGCCTGCGCGGAAAGGACCACCGCGACGAGAAGCTCGTAGGGCGTGGTCCAGTTCAATTCGCTTTCCGGGTCCGGATGCGCGGCCGCGAGCCGCGCCATGAAGTCCTTGCGTTCCGAGGCTTTGACCATGATGCGGCTCCTTTTTCAACCGGGTCTATCGCGAGGTCGGGGTCAATAGTTTCGAGTTTAACGCTTCCTCGCCATGGCGAGGATGTCGGCCATGAGGGACGAGGTCTTCTTCGCGCCGTCCGCGCCGACGGGCGCGCGCCGGGCTTCGAGGCGCCGGTGCTCTTCCGCGGAGCGCCTGACGCTCCTCGCAAAGGCTTCTTCGTGGTGAAGGCGCGCGCGTTCGGCGTCTTCCGTCGTCCAAAGGGTGCCGGTTTCGACGAAGTCGATGCAGTCCATCGGGCAGGCCGGCGCGCAGCGCGCGCACCCAGTGCAGCGCGTGACGTCGACGGCGTGAAGGCGCTTCGCGCTCCCGACGATGGCGTCGGTCGGGCAGGCGCGCACGCACCAGGCGCAGCCGATGCATTCCGCCGCGCGGATCTTCGCGACCGCAAAGGGCGCTTCGTGACCGTACTCGGGGTCGAGCGGAAGCTCTTCCGCACCCGTGACGGCGCAGAGCCGCCGGATCCCTTCGGCGCCGCCCGGCGCGCAGCGGTTGACGGGCGCGGCGCCCGTCGCGATCGCTTCGGCGTAGGAGGCGCAGTCTTCAAAGCCGCACTGACGGCAGAGCGTCTGGGGGAGGCACCGGTCGATCGCCTCGACCGAGGCTCCATTAGGGTTGCTCGGGAAGATGGGGGGCATGGGTCTTCCTTGGAAGTTTCGGCTTACCAGAACTGCTCGGCCAAAATCTGGCCGGGCTTCCCGAAGCGGGGCGCGACCATGCCGCGGGCCTTCAAAAGCGCACGCGTTTCGGTGATGAAGTCGGGGTTGCCGCAAAGGAGCACGCGGGCCTGTTCGGCGTCGATCGCGCGGCCGACGTGGGCTTCGAGTTCGCCGGAGTCCAAAAGCTGCGGGATGCGGCCGGAGAGCTCGCCCGAGCAGTCGCGGGTCGTCGCGCAGGCGAGCGTGAAGGGGCCGGGGAGGGTTTCGTCCAAGAGCTTCTGCGCCGCGGCGGCGTCTTCAAGCGTGCGCACGCCCACGACGAGTACGACTTCCTCCCAGCCCTTCCAGAGCTTCCCCGTGCGGATCATCGAGAGGAAGGGCGTGACGCCGCTCCCCGTCGCCATGAGCCAAAGGGTGCGCCCGCCGGGAATGCGCTCGGGGTTCAGGTGCCCGTCGGGTTCGCCGTCCAACTCGACCTCGGCGCCCGGTTCCAGCGCGCAGAGCTTCGGCGAGAGCTCCCCCGTCTTCACGTTCGTGACGATGAGGCGGATTTCCGGCTCCTCCTCACCCGAGGCGATCGAATAGGCGCGGAACACCCCGTCGAGACCGATGCGGATGAACTGCCCGGCGCGGAAGGCAAAGCCTTCGGGGCGCGCAAAGACGAGTTCGCGCATGGAGGGCGAGGCGGGACGGTTGTCGAGAAGTCGGAGCACGGCCATGGCGGATACCTTCGGGTTGGAGGGGTGGCTACGGGACGCAGAAGCCTCCGGGCGCGGTGGGCGTGCGGAGGCTTCGGACGGATTTGGGCGGGGGCTTGCCGCCCCCCTTGAATCAGCGCTTCAGGAACTGAAGCTTGTTCTTCACGCCGCGCCATTCGTCCGCGTCGTCGGGCGCGGGCTTGCGGCGGGTGATCGAGGGCCATTCACGGGCGAGTTCGGCGTTGAGCGCGATGAACTCCTGCTGGTCGGCCGGGACGTCCTCTTCGGCGTAGATCGCCGCTTCGGGGCACTCGGGGATGCAGACCGCGCAGTCGATGCACTCGTCGGGGTCGATGACGAGGAAGTTCGGGCCTTCGCGGAAGCAGTCCACCGGGCAGACGTCCACGCAGTCGGTGCGCTTGCAGCCGATGCAGGCTTCGCAAACAACGTGAGGCATGTTGGGATTCTCCGTACGACGTGCGCGGTCAACGCGAAAGGGAAAACCGGACCGGCGGCGCGTCTTTGACGATGTTGACGTAAAAAAGGACGGCCGGAGACCGGCCGTCGCGGAATCGTGATTGTAGAACGTTTGGGCGGCCCGTGCGAACGCTTCGGGCCGCCGATTTGGCCTAATACCGTCGGCTTATTCGGTCGCCCGCCAGTATTCGATCCCGCCCGTGATGACGAAGACGTTGTCGTAGCCGGCTTCGTCCAGAACGCGCGCTGCCGTGTAGGCGCGGATCCCGCGTCGGCAGAGCACCGCGATCGTTTTCCCCTCAGGGAGTTCGTCGACGCGCTCACGCAGTTCGCCCAAGGGGATGTGCTGCACGGGGGCGTCGAACGGCGCCTCGACCAATTCCTGCGCTTCGCGCACGTCGAGCACCGTGAGGCCCTCGGGCGTGTTCGGGACGTCGTCGCCCAGGTCGGGCTTTTCGCCCGCGAGGAGCGCGCGGAGTTCGCCGGGTTCGATGAATCGCACGAGGTTGTTCAAGATGTTTTCTCCGATGTGGCCGCACGTGTTGACGGGATCCTTCGGGAGCCCGGTCTGCGGAGCGTAGCAGAGGTCGAGCTGGGCGAGGTCGTAGACCGTCGCCCCGAAGCGCATCGCGGTCGAAATCACGTCGATGCGCTTGTCGGCGCCGTCGCGGCCGATCGCCTGGGCGCCGAGAATTTTGCCCGTCTTGTCGAAGAGGACCTTCAGGAGAAGCGGCGTCGAATTCGGGTACCAGCCCACGTGGTTCGAGCGGAAGGCGGTCGCGGTGAAGTAGTCGCGGCGAAGGCGGAGCCCTTCGGTTTGGAGCGTCTGCTCGTTCTTCCCCGTCGAGGCCCAGAGCATCCCGAAGAAGGACACCGCGTTCGTGCCGAAGCCGCCTTCGGTCGGACGGGCTTCGAACTTCGCGGCGATGTGGTCCGCACAGGCGCGCGCTTCCTTCACGGCGGTCGCCGCCAGCATCATCGGACGGAATTCGCCCGACATCGGATCAAAGGAGACCGCGACGTCGCCCACGGCGTAGACGTCGGGGTCTTCAGTCCTCATGTGGCGGTCGACGAGAATCGAGCCGCGGGCGCCCAAGGGAAGGCCCGCCGCGGCGGCGAGTTCCGACCGGGGGGCGACCCCCGCCGCGCAGACGAGGTAGTCGACCTCGAGCGAGGTGCCGTCGGAGAGCGTGAGGTTGATCTTCCCGCCCACGCGTTCGGCCTTCGTGACCGACGTCTCCATATGGAAATGCATCCCGGGGTGACTCTTCGAGGCCCAGCGGCGGAAGGCCGTCGAGAGCGCCGGGTCGTTTCGGCCCATGATCGTGCGGCCGTACTCCATCAGGTGCACGGTGCCGCCCGCCTCCACCACGTTTTCCGCGGTTTCAAGCCCCACGGCGCCCCCGCCGATCACGCCCACGGTGAGGCCCGGACGCGCCTTGAGGGCGCGGGCGAGCATCTCGGCATCCTCGGGGCGCCACATCGGATGGGCGCACTCCTTGAGGCCTTCGATCGGAAGGACGCGCGCGGCGGCGCCGGTCGCGAGCACGAGCTTCGCGTACGAGAGGGTTTCCTCCTTCCCGGTTTCAAGGTCACGCACCGTGACGGTGCGGGCCGCGCGGTCGATCGCGGTCACTTCGGTGCGTTCGCGCACGATGACGCCCTGCTGTTCGCGCAGCGTCTGCGCATCGGTCGAATAGAGCCCGGCGCCCTTCGCGAGCCGCCCGGCGGCGTAGTAGGGGAGCGCGCAGTTCGCAAAGGCGACGCGTTCGCCCCGCTCGAAAACGACGACCTCCGCCTCGGGGCGAAGGCGCTTCAGACGGACGGCGGTGCCGATGCCGGCGGCGACGCCGCCCACGATCACGATGCGCATGAATTCTCCGGAAAGTGCGTTCAATGAATGATGGGCCCGATTGTACGGTCCTCCCGGATGCGGGACCACCCGCCGAATGGCTAGCACCCTCGGATGAGGCGCGGGGCCCGGCGCGTAAAATCTCCGGCATGAACGAGCCCATCTTCCAGAACGACACGTCTCGCCGCATCGTCCACGTCGACATGGACGCCTTCTACGCCTCGGTCGAGCAGCGCGACAACTCCGCGCTGCGCGGCCGCCCGGTGGCGGTCGGCCACGCCGAGCGCCGCGGCGTCGTCGCGACCGCGAGCTACGAGGCGCGCGCCTTCGGCGTGCACAGCGCGATGCCGAGCCGCGAGGCGATGGAACTCTGCCCGCAGCTGATCTTCGTCGAGGCGCGGATCGCGCACTACCGCGACGTCTCCTCCTCGATCCACGAGATCTTCCACCGCTATACGGACGAGGTGGAGCCCCTCTCCTTGGACGAGGCCTACCTCGACGTCACCCACAACAAGCTGGGGATCGGCGAAGGCACCGAAGTCGCCCGCCGCATCAAGTCGGACATCCGCCGCGAGCTCGGCCTCGTCGCGAGCGCGGGCGTCTCCTACAACAAGTTCCTCGCCAAGATCGCGAGCGATGAAAGGAAGCCCGACGGCCTCTGCACGATCCACCCGGACCGCGCACAGGCCTTCATCGACGGGCTCAAGGTGGAGAAGCTCTGGGGTGTGGGTCCCGCCACCGCCGCGAAGCTCCACGATCTGGGGCTTCACTTCTGCGCGGAGGTGCGCCGCAAGCCCTTTGCGTACCTCGTCGAACATTTCGGATCGTCGGGCGCGCAGATCTACAAGTTCGTGCGCGGGATCGACACCCGGCCGGTCGATCCGCGCCGGGAGCGAAAGAGCGTCGGCTGCGAGGAGACCTACGCCGCCAACATCGAGCGCGCCTCAGACGCGGGCGCGGCGCTCGCCTCGATCGCGGCGGAGCTGAAGCGCCGCCTCGCGCGTGCGGACTTCCGCGGCCGCACGCTCACGATCAAGGTGCGCGCCGGGGACTTCAACACGATGACGAGAAGCCGCACGGGCGGCGTGATCGGGCCGGAGACGCCCTCGGAGGAGATCGCCCGGTTGGGGGTGGAGCTCTTGGCGGGCGTCCCTTGGCCGCGCGACGGCGTGAGGCTCTTGGGCCTCACGGTGAGCGGCCGCGCGGGCGGGCTCATGACGACGCAGGAAGCGCTCTTCTGAGGTTTCGAATCAGCGCGAACGGCGCTCGGCGTCCTTCTGGGGCTAAACTAGTTCCACGGAGAGCTTCCAAACCTACCATAAGGCGCAGGATATG
>NZ_JH604857.1 GCF_000250875.1 Sutterella parvirubra YIT 11816
TTCTCCAACTCGTCGATGTCGTGAAAGTACCGCTTCCTCGAGTACGTTGCAATGCATCTCGCATCCAGGGTGATCTGCCTGGATCGGCCGGTTTCGCTGTCGACAAGGCGCTTCCGCAAAGGCATGGACACGTCCTTAACGCCCCAATCGATATCGTCGCCGTCCATGGTGTTTACCCAGCCCTCAGGATCGAGAATCAGGTCCTGCTCCTGTTGCGTGAGCTTGACGTAGGGCGGGTAGCCGACGATGTACTTGAAGCCGTAGGTTTCGAGTGCTTCGAGATTCAGAGTTTGGTTCAGACCGCTATCGGCAATGACAGTGACGTCCTCAATGTTGTACTGGCGCCTAAATTCATCAACAACCTTCAAAAGCGTTCCGACTTCCGCCGTGTTGCCGGGGAAGAGCTCATAGGTGATGGGAACGCCTTCGGAATCAACCAATAACCCGAGAACGACCTGGGTTTCCTGCGTGCGGTGCTCCTTGCTCATCCCGCGACGTCGTAGCTCATCCTCCGTGAAACTCTCGAAGTAGAAGGTGGTGACATCGTAGAGCGCGATCGCCAGATCTCGTTGATACATCTTTCCGATGGATTCATTGAGTTTACGAATGATGTATTCCTTGCGTTCGGCGAGTACGCCCAGGGAGCCGTAGAGGTCGGCGAGCTTGACTTCTTCGAAGTCGAAGAGGTAACGCCCGCGATTCATCCAGGTGCTCCGCTTGGACGCGGGTGTGACGATGCGCCCGAGGCAGGCCAGGAAAACCGCCTGATTCAAGTCGTACGAGATCTTGTGGTTTCGACGGTAATTCGTGAAATA
>NZ_JH604858.1 GCF_000250875.1 Sutterella parvirubra YIT 11816
TCCTTTGCGAAGACGTCCTCTCCCCCTTCGACGTGCCCCGCTTCAACAATTCCGCGATGGACGGCTATGCGTTCCGCGGCAGTGAGCTGAAGGGCGAGCGCGTCACGCTCGCCCTCTGCGGCACCTCCTACGCTGGCACCCCCTTTGAGGGCGAGGTTCCTGTGGGCGCCTGCATCCGCATCATGACCGGCGCCGCCGTTCCCGAAGGGCTCGACACCGTCATTCCCTTCGAAGACGTCGAAGCGACGGATGCGGCCGTGAGCTTCTCCGCCGACGCCGTCAAGCCCGGCGCCAACGTGCGCCTCCTCGGCGAAGAAATCCGCAGGGGTCAGGTCGTCATCCCGAAGGGCGCGATGCTCACCCCGGAAGCGTTGGGCCTGGCGGCCTCGTTCGGCCGCGCCGCGCTTCCCTGCGCGTCGCTTCGCGTCGGCGTCTTCTCCACGGGCGACGAACTTCGTGAGCCGGGCGAACCGCTCGGCCCCGGCCAGATCTACGCCTCGAACGGCTACCTCCTTGAAGCCCTCATCACCCGTTGGGGTCATGAGGTCGTGCCGTTGGGCGTGCTTCCCGACGACGAAACCGTTCTCGAAAAGGCGATCCGCGCCGCCATGGCCGAGTGCGACGTGCTCGTCACGACTGGCGGCGTCGGCGAAGGCGACCACGACCTCATCTCGCGCGTCCTGGGGCGATTGGGCTCCATCGAACACTTCCACGTGCGCATGCGCCCGGGGAAGCCTTTGGCGTTCGGCTACCTCGATGCGGGCCACCCGGTCTTCTTCATGGGCCTTCCGGGGAACCCCGTCGCCGCCGCGATGTCGTCGCGTCTCTTTCTGCGCCCCACGCTCGCTCGCCTCTCGGGGCTCACCGACAAGGTCGAGCGCCCCGAAACGGTCCGCGTCGTCTGCGGAAAGGACGTCCGCGCCAAGGCGTCCCGCACGGACTTCGTGCGGGGGAACTTCGTCAATGGGAAGTTCGAGGGCTCTCCCCTGCAGAGCAGCGCGATGCTCACCTCGCTCATGAAGGCCGACGCGGTCCTCATCGTGCCGGAAGGCACCGGTACGCTCCCTGCGGGGAGCGAGGCCGATGCCTTCCTGCTCTGACGTCTGAACGACGTCCGTCAACTTTGCGGTGCCGCGGGAGCCTTGGGCTTTCTGCGGCGCCGTGACCGGCGGCGGGACTTCTTCTCGCCTTCGGGCTTCGGGGCGCTCCCCTCCGCCTTGGGTTTCGCCTGCGCTTCAGTCTTCCCGGGCTTCCCGCTCTTTTGGGTCTGAGCTCCGGGCGTCCGGGCGGCCTTCGCGGCGTCCTCGTCGCGGCGGCGCTTTCTCGGACGGCGCCGACGGCGCTTCGCCTTCTTGTCGTCGTCGCCTTCGGGCGCGACACCCTTTTCCTGCACCAAAGCCTTCTTCTGCGCGTCGCGCTCGGCCTTCTCTTCGGCGCGCTCGCGCGCTTCGGCCTTCGCGAGCTTGCGGCGCATCTCTTCCGCGGCGCGGCGGTCGTCGCAGACGCAGACGCACCCTTCGGGGTTCCTGAAGATTTCCGGCACCACCGCGGGCTTCCAACGGCCGCCCGGCGCGTGCTTCGCCACTTCGCGGCCCAGGGCCGCTTCATGGTCCGCCGTGCTCTCGCCCGAATCGAAAACGAGGGGTTGACCGGGGAGCGGCAGCCCTTCCGTCGGGTAGCTTCTCGCCGCGTATTCGAGCGCGGACTCCAGGGCCGCGGATTCGCGCGGGTCCATCTGCGCCGGAACGATCACCTCACCCTTGAGGTTCACGATCCCGCGGTAGCCCACCGCGCGAACGCACATCCCCTGATGGTGTCCGTAGGCGCGGTCCTCGTGCTGGTGCCCGTGGAAGATCCACTTCACCTTCAGGGCTTCGCCCAAGCGGTCGACCGCGCAGAAGCCCTTCCTGTGGCAGCCTGCCGCCTCGTGCGTGACGAGGATGTCCGCACGCTGCTTCAGAAGGCTCTGGTAGACCGACGGGAAGATGGTCGAACGGTGGCGGCGCGGGAGACCCCCTCGCCAGATGTTCCCCGCGCCCACGCGCCGGATGAAGGTCGCCGGGCAGAAGTAGTTCGGCTGGCCGTCCGGCATCCAGACCTGTCCGCGGAAGACCCCGCCCAGGCCCGCGATGCGCAGACCCGCCACGTTCGCGACGCGACCGTGGAGGTTGTGCGAGGCCAAGTCGGAGCGCCACAGATAGTCGTAGAACTCGTCCGTGTCCGTGTCGTGGTTCCCCGGGATCCACCAGATCTCGGTGTGCTTCAACGCCTCCGCCAAAATCACTTCGAGCGGAGCGGGCGGCTGCATGTCGCCCAGAATCACCATGGCCTTGGGTTTGTATTCCCTGGCCGCTTCATTGATGTGCGCGAATTCGCCGTGCGGGTCACCACAGAAGAAGATTTCCGGAAGCTCCTTGGGCAGGCTTCGACGTGGACGTCTGCCGCGGCGGGGCTTCGGCTTCGTTTCTTCCGCCATCAATCGCTCCCGTCGCCGGGCGCGGCGTTGCGCGCCATGATCCTTTCGGCTTCCTTCGCGACGGCCTGACGGAGTTCCGCAGGCGCGCGCACTTCAACGCGCGAGCCCCAGCGGAGGATGTCGCCCGCGAGTTCGCTCTCGTCGTGGAAGGGGACCGTGAGGCGGATGCGGCCGTCCATTTCCGGCGCCACGCTCTGATGCGGGTGCCAGCGGCGGCGAAGCGCGTAGTTCGCGATGTCGGGTTCAAAGAGGAGCACGGCCTGACGGAGTTCGCCCCCGTGGAAGATGCCGTAGCCGCCGTCCAACTTCGCTTCGATCTCCTCGACGGGGATATTCATCCCTTCGGAGTGCAGAAGCTCCACGCGGCGGATGTTTTCCACCGCGAAGGTGCGCAGTTCCTGAGCCTTTTCGCACCAGGCGTCGACGTACCAGCGGTTGTCGTAGTGGGAGAGGCGCTGCGGCGAAATCGTGCGGAAGGTGACTTCCTTGCGGCTCGGCACGTAGTACCAGATCTGGAGGCGCCGGCGCTGGCAGAGGGCCACGCCGATCGTCTCGAAGAATTCGGACTCGCGGTGAAGCTTCTCACGGTCGAGAATGCGCACGCGGCGGAGAAACTCCGACGTCTTCATGTCGCCCGTCATCGTGAAGAGCGCGCGGATGCGCGCGCTCACCGGGGCGAGCTCTTCCTGAATGGCGGAACCCGTGCGGGCGCGCAGTTCTGCGAGCTGCTCCAAGGTCGTCTTGAGGACGAAGAGTTCGTCCGACCCGTACCAGATGTCGTGCATGCGGGCGGGACGGTTCGAGAGTTCCTTTCGGGGACGGCCCTGCCGCGGCTGCGACGGGTCTGGCATGTCGTAGTAGTAGACGTTGCGCTGACGGTTGTAGACGATCGGCGCGCCGAGCTCCTCGCGCATGTGGCGAAGGTCGCGCTTGACGGTGGGTTCGCTCGCCTTCGTCGCCTCCATCAGCTCTTCAAAGGTGACTTCCTTCTTGTCGGCGAGAATCCTGTCGATCAGGACGTGGCGCATGTGGCTCTTCATGCTACTTTTCGGCCGAAGCCCGCGGGCCCAAAGTCGTCGCACGGGTTCCGAGCCGCTCCGTAATAGGTTTGCGGGCACTCCGGGGCGACCGCCCGACGGAGGCTCGGCGCCCGATCCGGTCGGATCAAATCCATATCCCCGGGGGCGCCGCACGATGAGCCGATTGTACCTCAGGCGCTCACAAGTCTCCCTGCGGGAAAAGGGACTCACCCGAAAATGTTTTCGTCCAGCACGTCGGTGCCTTCGGGCACCTTGAAGCTGAAGCGGTCCGCGGGAAGATCACGCTCCTCGACATTCCGGAACTCGATCGTCGTTTCGTTCAAAAACGCGTCGGTCAGCACCGCCCGCACGGGGAAGCGCCCGTCGCCGAACAGAATGTCGACGTGCTCGAAGGCGCTCCGGTCCGCGGGCACCGCCCGGACGTAGAGCCCCTTTTCACCCGGAGGAAGCGCAAGGGCGGAGACCTTCCAGTCGTGCGAGAAGTCGTGCCCGCCGAAGAGAATCGCGGCGGGCGTCGAGGGGAGCGCCCCTTCGAGGCGCCGCACCGTCACCTGCATCAGATCTTCGTCGTGAAGCCAAAGCGTCTTCCCGTCGCTCATGATCGTCTGACGGTAGGGCTTCTCGTAGACCCAGGCGAAGCGCCCGGGGCGCGAGAACGCGAAGGTGCCGGACGAATCCGGCCCCACGGCCTTCCCGTCGCGCCCGACCGAGCGCTGCGTGAAGGCGCCTTCCGCCGCGCGTACCTCGCGGGCGAAGCTCTCCAGGCGCGCAAGCGCCTCGGCGTCGGGCGTCACCGTCCTGACGGCCTCGGCGGCGAAGCCGATGGAGGTGAAGGGCGCGAGCGCGGCCGCGAGCGTGATGCCGACCAAGGTGCGGCGCGAGAGCGGGAGCGTCTTCATGAGGGGAATTCTCCGGAAAGATCAGTCGCGGGTGGGGACGAGAATCTGGCGCTTCCCCATGCCGTTGGGTTTGCTGACGATCCCCGCCTCCTCCATCGCTTCAAGGAGGTTCGCGGCGCGGTTGTAGCCCACGCCGAGGCAGCGCTGCACGTAGGAGATCGAGGCGCGCTTTTCGGTGAGCACCACTTCGACCGCCTTGTCGTAGAGCGGATCGGACTCGCCCGAGCGGCGGCCGCCCGCCTCGCCCATGCCGTCGCCGCCGTCGTCGTCCGACGCCTCTTCCGTCACGGCGTCGACGTAGTTGGGCGAACCCATCTTCTTCAGTTCATCGACGACGCGCTGGACTTCGCCGTCCGCGACGAAGCAGCCCTGGATGCGGGTCGCCCCCTGGTCGCCCGGGCGGTGCAGGAGCATGTCGCCGTTGCCCAAGAGCTGTTCGGCGCCGGCTTCCCCCAGAATGACGCGGCTGTCGATCGCGCTCGCCACCTGAAAGGAGATGCGGGTCGGCACGTTCGCCTTGATGAGCGACGTCACCACGTCGACCGACGGGCGCTGCGTCGCGAGAATGAGGTGGATCCCCGCCGCACGGGCCTTCTGCGTCAGACGCGTGATTTCGCCTTCGACTTCCTTCCGGTTCGTGAGCATGAGGTCGGCCAGTTCGTCGACCACGCACACGATGTAGGGCCAGGGTTCGAGCGTCCCGGCGTTGGGATCCTCGGGCGCGGCCATCGGGTCGCGGATCGGCTGACCGCGGTCGATCGCCTCCTGGACCTTTTCGTTGTAGCTCGTGAAGTGGCGCACGCCCACGCGGCTCATCACCGCGTAGCGCTCGTCCATCTCGCGGGTGAGCCACTTCAGGGCCGAGGCCGCCTTGTTCATGTCGGTGACGACCGGGCAGAGCAGATGCGGAATCCCGTTGTAGAGCGAGAATTCGAGCATCTTCGGGTCGATGAGCACCAGGCGCAGCTGCGAAGGGTCCGTCCGGTAGAGAAGCGACAAAATCATCGCGTTGATCCCGACCGACTTCCCCGAGCCCGTCGTACCGGCGACGAGGAGGTGCGGCGCCTTCGCGAGGTTCATCGTGAAGGGGCGGCCCGCGATGTCCTTGCCCAACGCCAGGGTGAGCATCGACTTGCTCGCCGTGTAGGCCTCGTCGTTGAGGATTTCCTTGAGGCGCACCATCTGGCGCACCGGGTTCGGCACTTCAAGACCGATGTAGCTCGTGCCGGGGATGCTGAGCACCACGCGCACGGCCTGCACGCCCAACGCGCGGCGAAGGTCGTCGCGGGCGTTTTCGATCTGGCTGCCCTTCACGCCCGGGCCGGGTTCGAGCCAGTACTGCGTGATGACGGGACCGGGCTGCGCGCCCATCACCGCGGCTTCGATGTTGTAGCTCTTCAGCTTCGAGACGATGAGGCGGCTCGTCATGCCGATCGCCTCTTCGTCGGTGCCGCGCTGGTTCGACGGGGGATCTTCGAGAAGACCCAGGCTCGGAAGCGCGACGGGGCCGCGCTTCTGCGCGGGGGCCGGGCGCGCGGGTTTGGGCGCAGGAGGTATCGTGCCGCCCGTCGCCACGGGTTCGGGCGCGGACGCCGCGGGTTCTTCGACCTCGGGCTCCGCGGGCTTGATGATCTGAAGCGGCCGCACGCGCTCTTCGACGATCGGCACGGGGACGGGATCGGGTTCGGAAACCTCTTCGGCCTCCTCCTTCTTCGCGCCGAAGCGGGAGAAGAGATGCCGGTCGATCAGGTCGCCGATCTTCTCCGACACGTCCACCCAGGAGAAGTCGAAGAGCAGCGAGACGCCCACCGCCACCATCGTGAAGAAGAGCACGGTGGCGAGCGCCGTGCCGATGTAGTGCTCGACCGCAAAGGCGAGCGCGTTCCCGAGAATGCCGCCGGGCTCGGCGGGCAGCGGCACCTCGAAGCGCCGGATGCGAAGGGCTTCAAGGGAGGTCGACCCGATCAGAAGCGAGACGAAGCCCACCCCGGCCGAGACGTGCGGCGGGTTGAGACGTTCGGGGTCGGACTCTCCGCGTTGGCGACGCAGAAAGGTGCGCATCGCGAAGATCGCGATCATGAGGAACCCCGGCACGAACCACCAGGCCGAGAGCCCGAAGGTGCCGAACATCAGGTCGGCGAGCCACGCGCCCCAGAGGCCGCAGGTGTTCGTCACCGCCTGCGCGGTGCTCGCGAAGAAGGCCGGATCGTTGTGATCGTACGTCCCGAGCGAAGCGGCGACGACGATGCCCGCCAAAAGCGCAAAGCACCAGCTCCACGCCCAAAGCGTGCGCGCGAGGCCCACGACGGCGCGCCGCGCCGCGGAACCCACCTGCCGCAGGAGTTCACGGCGGCGTTCCGCATCAGCGCCGCGGCCCGTCCCGTTCTTTTTCGTTCGGATGTTCTTCTTCGCCATAGTCCTTCCGGGTGCGGGGCGCCTCTTCACAACACCGGCGCCGCCGTACGAATCCTTTATTTTAAGGAGGAGCGCCGGATACCGCGCGGGCGTCTTGTTGCAAATCCTTCGGGTGCGCCCGGGCGTCCGCCCGCGGCCTCCCGAGGGCGTTCCCCATGAGGGACGATCCCGAGCGCGGAGAATGCTGACTCTATGGGGCGCCGTCCTATAATAGAGAAAATGTTATTCGCGGCCCGGCCGGGGCACTCCTGACGTTTTTCGAAGGCGCACCGCGCCCCGAAGCCCCTTCGCCCGGCGCGCACTGAGGAGATTGTCATGACTCAACCGAAGCACGCACCCGTCGTCATCCTGGGTTCCGGCCCCGCCGGCTGGACCGCGGCCGTCTACGCCGCGCGCGCGAACTTGAAGCCCCTCGTCATCACCGGGATGGAAGCCGGGGGGCAGCTGATGACGACGAGCGAAGTCGACAACTGGCCCGCCGCCGTCGACGGCATCCAGGGTCCGCAGCTCATGGACCAGATGCAGAAGCACGCCGAACGTTTCGGCACCGAAGTCGCCTACGACCACATCGCCGAAGTGGACCTATCGGAGCGTCCCTTCAAGCTTCGCGGCGACATGGGGAGCTACACCGCCGACGCGCTCATCGTCGCGACCGGCGCGAGCGCCATGTACCTGGGGTTGGAGAGCGAAACCGCCTACCGCGGCCGCGGCGTCTCGGCCTGCGCGACCTGCGACGGGTTCTTCTACCGCGGCAAGCCCGTGGCGGTCGTCGGGGGCGGCAACGCCGCCGTCGAAGAGGCCCTCTACCTCTCGAACATCGCCTCGAAGGTGACGCTCGTGCACCGCCGCGACACGTTCCGCGCGGAACCGATCCTCATCGACCAGCTGATGAAGGTGGTTGAGGAAGGGAAGATCGAACTGGCGCTGAACCGCACCGTCGAAGAAATCCTCGGCGACGGGAAGGGCGTCACCGGCGTGCGCCTGGCGTCCACCCAGGGCGAAGCCCCGGTCGACGTGGCGGTCGACGGCGTCTTCATCGCGATCGGCCACAAGCCCAACACCGCGCTCTTTGAAGGGAAGCTCGAACTCGACCACGGCTACGTCGTCACGGGGGGGACGCGCGCGCAGGCCGCGACCGCCACGAGCGTCCCCGGCGTCTTCGCCGCGGGCGACGTTCAGGACCAGAACTACCGCCAGGCGGTGACCTCCGCGGCGACGGGCTGCATGGCCGCGTTGGACGCCCAGCGCTTCCTCGAGGCCGAAGCCGCGAAGTAGGCCTTCCGCCTCATCCGGCTTGAGAAAAGCCCGCAGGGACCCGACGCCCGGCGGGCTTTTCCGTTCCTGCGGCCTACAATGATCTCAACAACCAACCCTTGGCGGACTCCGCCGATCCAGAAGAACGAACCGACACCATGAGCGGACACACTCTCAAGAGTCTCTCCGAACTGCGCGGCGTGAGCCGCGACATGAAGGCCCGTGCGAAGGCCGAAGAGGAAGCGCGCCTCAAGGCGGCGCTCGAAGCCCGCGCCAAAACCGAAGGCGCCCGCGAATTCGAAGAAGCGATGGCGCAGCTCGGCGGCGTACGCCGTCAGGGCACCGGCGCGCGCGTCGCGGCCGTGAAGAAAACCTCAACCCCGACGGGGACGGCATCCCTCGCGCTTCGCGCCCGGGCTGCGGGCCGCGTGGGCGAACCCCGCGTCGTGCGCCTTTCGGACGAAGTCGACCCGAGCGACTTCATCGAGTCCGCGGACGGCCTCACCTACCGCCGCCCCTACGTGCCTGAGAGCCTCGTCAAAAAGCTCCACCGGGGCGAATGGGCCGTCGAAGCCCACGTCGACCTCCACGGGCTCTTCGTCGACGAAGCCCGCGACGAGATCGACGGGTTCGTGCGCGAAGCGCGCATCCGCGGGATGCGGTGCCTTCGGATCGTGCACGGTCAGGGCTACGGGTCGGACGACGGCCGCGGGGTTCTGAAGACGCTCGTTCGCCGTTGGTTGAAACAGATGCCCGAGGTGATGGCCTTCGTGCAGGCGCCCCCGAAGGCGGGCGACGGCGGCGCCGTCATCGTGCTCCTCACGGAGCGCCGCGCGGGCTGAAGTCCCATCCACAGGGGAGGCTCCCATGCTCACCCACCTCACACCGGAAGCCCTGGCCGACACGGTCGGCATCTTCGGCTTCGCGCTCGCCGGCATCATGGCTGCGGCGGGGCGGCGCGTCGACCCCGTCGGGGTCTTCGTGCTCGCCTTCACCACGGCCTTCGGCGGGGGCCTGATCCGCGACATCATCATCGACCGGCGTCCCTTCTACTGGGTCGAGCACGACTACTTCGTCTGGGGCATCCTCGTCCTCACGATCTTCGCCCCGAGGCTCGTCATCCGCTTCAGCGAGAAGACCGCCAACCGCATCTACCTCTGGTCGGACGCGGTCGGGCTCGGCTTCTTCAGCGCGGCGGGCACGTGGGCGGCGTACGTCGACGCGCGCTTCCCCTCGATCGCCGCGGTGCTGATCGGGGTCTGCACGGGGGTTTTCGGTGGGCTTCTGCGCGATGTGTTTCTGAACCGCGTCCCCGCGGTCCTCTCCGACCGCAAGCCCTATGCGGCGGCCGCGTTCGCGGGGAGCTGGCTCGCCGTCCTCTTCGCCAAAGTGGGAACGGATCCCACGACGGCGCTCTGGACCACCGCCGCCGCGATCATCTTCTTTCGGATGGGCGCCCTGAAGTTGGGGCTCGAAATCCGCTACCTCACCCCGCGCGCCAAGGTGGTCTTCCCGGGGAACGGCCCTTTGGAATCCTCCGGGACCCAAGCGCCTCC
>NZ_JH604859.1:0-3867 GCF_000250875.1 Sutterella parvirubra YIT 11816
TGTACCACATTTCAATTTGGACAGGAGTGCGCAACACCGTCTGCAACTTTGACTTATATCAATACAGACGAGATCTTAAGGGATAACCTGTACATTTTCTTTGACCGGAACATAAGTTTTTGATTTTTCGAAAAAATAGTTTTCACTCAACGTCGTACGGTCAGAATGGACGACGTGTCAGGGAATGCTGAACGACGATACCGGAGTACGTTCGCGTAAGTGAAGGCAAAACTGTCCGCTGTTGCGGAAATCCTAAAAATCAGGCGAAACGAAGGAATTCTCTCGACGTCAAGAAAAACGGACCCCGAAGGGTCCGTTTTTTCACGGTGCGGAGGATCTCAAGCGGCGTTTGGCCGAAGTCTATTCGGGTTTGCGCTCGATTTGAGAGATCCAAACTGCCTCATTTCCCGATCCGGAGGTCGTCTGCGAGAGCAGAACGTGTCCGGTTTGGCGGCAGAATTCCGCGAGGTCGGGATGGCTGTGCGGATCGGTCGAGCGCACCTCGAGGAGGGCGCCCGGCGCCATGCCCGACAAGGCCTTCTTCGCTTTGAGGACGGGCATGGGGCACTCGAGCCCCGGGAGGTCGAGGACGACCTCCGGGGACTTGCCGGGGGCGTCGGCGCTCATCAGAGGCGCTCCGCCGCCCAGGCTTCGACCGAGGCGAGCGCGGCGTCGAGGTGGGTGGCGTCGGTGCCGCCCGCCATCGCCATGTCGGGCTTGCCGCCGCCCTTGCCGCCCACCTGCGCGGCGACGTGGTTGACGAGGTCGCCCGCCTTCACCTTGGCGGTGAGGTCGCGGGTGACGCCGGCAGCGAGCTGCACGCGCCCGTCCGTGACGGAGGCGAGGACGACGAGGGCGGAGCCCAGCTTGTCCTTCACCTTGTCCATCGTTTCGCGCAGGGCCTTCGCGTCCGCGCCGTCCATGCGGGCGGTGAGGAGCTTGACGCCGTTCACATCCTTCGCGCCGTCGACGAGCGTATCGCCCAGCTTCGAAGCCATCTGGCTCTTCATCTGTTCGAGCGTCTTTTCGACGGCCTTCAAGGACGCGATCACGTCGTCGATCTTGACGGGGAGCTCCGCGACCGGCGCCTTGAAGCGGCGGGCGCAGTCGGCGAGCATGGCGGCGTTCTCCTGAGCGAGCGCGACCGCGGCCATGCCGGTGACGGCTTCGATGCGGCGCACGCCCGCGGCGATGCCCTGTTCGCTCACGATCTTGAAGAAACCGATGTCGCCCGTGCGCGCGATGTGCGTGCCGCCGCAGAACTCGATCGAATTGCCGATGTTGAGGACGCGGACGGTCTCACCGTACTTTTCGCCGAAGAGCATGACGGCGCCGGTGGTCTTCGCCTCGTCGATCGGCATCACGCGGCAGAGCGTTTCCGAGTTCTTGAGGATTTCGGCGTTGACGCGGCGTTCGATCTCGGCGATTTCCTCGGCCGTGACGGGCTGCGGATGCGAGAAGTCGAAGCGGGTCGATTCGGGCGTGACGAGGGAGCCCTTCTGCGCGACGTGCTCGCCGAGCACGGCGCGGAGCGCCTTGTGCATGAGGTGGGTCGCGGAGTGGTTGCGGACCGTCGCCGCGCGGCGGTCTTCGTCGACGGCGAGAGCGAAATGGTCGCCCACCGCGATGCGGCCTTCTTCGACGTGGGCTTCGGAGCCCGTGACGGAGGCCTTCACCTTGAAGGTGTCGAGGACGGCGAGCATCGAGGTCGCGTTCTTCGCGACGCCGCGGTCGCCCACCTGGCCGCCGGATTCGGCGTAGAAGGGCGTGCGGTTGAAGACGACGACGCAGTCGGAACCCGCTTCAACCGAGTCGACGGGCTGCCCGTCGACGTAGAGGGCGAGGACTTCGGCGTCTTCTTCGGTGAGGGCGTCGTACCCCGTGAAGACCGTCTCGGCGCCGTCGTACTTGAGGCCGGCGGCCATCTTGAACTTGGCGTTCGCGCGGGCGGCGGCGCGCTGGCGTTCCATCGCGCGGTCGAACCCTTCCGTGTCGACGGCGAGGCCGCGTTCGCGGCAGACGTCGGCCGTCAGGTCGGCGGGGAAGCCGTAGGTGTCGTGAAGCTTGAAGAGGACTTCGCCGTCCAAAACGCCGTTCGTCGTTTCGGCCATGGCGGCTTCGAGGATTTCCATGCCCTTCGAAATCGTCTGGAAGAAGCGGCGTTCTTCGTCTTCGAGGACGCGCGCGATGCGCGGGTCCTTCACTTCGGGGTAGGCGTCCCCCATTTCGCGGGCGACGGCGTCGACGAGCGTGTAGAAGAAGGGGGCGCGGGCGCCCAACTTATAGCCGTGGCGGATCGCGCGGCGGCAGATGCGGCGAAGGACGTACGCGCGGCCTTCGTTCCCCGGGACGATGCCGTCCGCGACCGAGAACGTGCAGGCGCGGATGTGGTCGGCGATGACCTTGAGGGAGGGCGACGTCGCGTCGACCGGCGCGTCCGACACCTTTTCGACCGCGGCCTTGGCGGCGGCGAGGAGGTTCTGGAAGAGGTCGATGTCGTAGTTGTTGTGCACGCCCTGGAGGACCGCGGCGATGCGCTCCAGACCCATCCCCGTGTCGATCGAGGGCTTCGGCAGCTTGTGCATCACGCCCTTTTCGTCACGGTAGAACTGCATGAAGACGAGGTTCCAGATCTCGATGTAGCGGTCGCCGTCCTCTTCAGGGCTCCCCGGAGGGCCGCCCTGCACGGATTCGCCGTGGTCGTAGAAGATTTCCGAGCAGGGGCCGCACGGCCCCGTGTCGCCCATCATCCAGAAGTTGTCGGACATGTAGCGCGCGCCCTTGTTGTCGCCGATGCGCACGATCCGCTCGGCCGGGACGCCCACTTCCTTGTTCCAGATGTCGTAGGCCTCGTCGTCCTCGGCGTAGACCGTCACCCAGAGCTTCTCGGCGGGTAGCATGAAGTGCTTCGTCAAAAGCTCCCACGCGAAGTGGATCGCGTCGTGCTTGAAGTAGTCGCCGAAGGAGAAGTTCCCGAGCATCTCGAAGAACGTGTGGTGGCGCGCGGTGTAGCCGACGTTGTCGAGGTCGTTGTGCTTGCCGCCCGCGCGGATGCACTTCTGCGAGGTGGTGGCGCGGGTGTAGGGACGCTTGTCGAAGCCGAGGAACACGTCCTTGAACTGGTTCATCCCGGCGTTCGTGAAGAGAAGCGTCGGATCGTTCCCGGGAACGACCGGGCTCGAGTGCACGATCGTGTGGCCCTTGCTCTCGTAGAACTTGAGGAAGGTCTGTCGAATGTCAGCGACTTTCATGGGTCTTCAAGAATTTGGTTGGAAAGGGGATCAGGCCTGCGGGCCTTAAGCCCCGGGTCCGAAGCGGACGATGCCGCGAAACCCTGCATTTTACAACGCGAGGGGGCCGGACTTCTCGGGAAAACCGCGTCGAAACGGGGCGGATGCGGCCTCTCGGGGCCGCCCGTGGAAACGAAAAGGCGCTCCGGCCTTGGAGGCGGAGCGCCGGGTGGGTGCCTGGGCGTTTACGCGATGCGGCTGTAGCCGCCCGCGCGGTCGGATTCGCGCAGGTACCGGTCGAAGTGCATCGCGACGGCGCGCACGAAGATCTTGCCCTTGGGGCTCACGACGAGGCGGTCGGGGTAGAGCTCGACCAATTCGTGCTTCACGTAGGGCTTCATCTTGCCGAGCTCGTACGCGAAGGTCTCGTCGAAATTCACGCCGAAGCGGGCTTCGACGTCGGCCTTTTTGAGTTCGAAATTGCACATGATCGTCATGATGACGTAGCGGCGCATTTCGTCGTCGGCGTTGAGCGTGTAGCCGCGGTTGGTCGCAAGGCGGCCGTTCCTCACGGCGTCGTACCAGTCTTCGAGCTCGCGCGGGTTGCAGGCGTAGTGCGGGCCGATCTTCGAGATCC
>NZ_JH604859.1:3884-12300 GCF_000250875.1 Sutterella parvirubra YIT 11816
TGCGGGCCGATCTTCGAGATCCCGGAGACGCCCAACGCCACCATGTCGCATTCGGCCTTGGTGGAGTAGCCCTGGAAGTTGCGCTGCAGCGTCCCTTCGACCTGCGCGCGGGAGAGTTCGTCGTCCGCTTTGGCGAAGTGGTCCATGCCGATGTAGCGGTAGCCGTTCGCGGTCAGGCGCGTGATCGCGTCGAACATGATGTTCACCTTCTCGACCGTGCCGGGAAGGTCCGCGGGGAGGATGCGGCGCTGCGCCTTGAAGTGGTTCGGGAGGTGCGCGTAGTGGTAGAGCGCGATGCGGTCGGGCGAGATTTCAAGAACCTGGTCGATCGTCTTCGCGAAGGTTTCGCGCGTCTGCTTCGGGAGCCCGTAGATGAGGTCCATGTTGACCGACTCGAAGCCGCAGGCGCGCGCGGCGTCGATCGTCGCCTTCGTCTGCTCGAAGGGCTGGATGCGGTTCACGGCCTTCTGGACGTCGGGGTTGAAGTCCTGAACGCCGCAGGACATGCGGTTCAAGCCCAGCTGACGGAGCTTTTCCACCTTTTCGGGCGGGGTCGAACGGGGGTCGACTTCGATCGAGAATTCGCCCTTTTCGGCCAGGGGGAAACGCTTCGTCAACGTTTCCATCATGAGTTCGAGTTCGTCGTTCTCAAGGAACGTCGGGGTGCCGCCGCCGAAGTGGAGCTGCTCCAATTCCTGCGAGCCCGTGATGTGGGCCTTCACGAGGTCGGCTTCCATTCCGATCGCCTCGATGTACTCGCGGCTCTTCGAGTGGTCGCGCGTCACGATCTTGTTGCAGCCGCAGTAGTAGCAGACGTCGTTGCAGAAGGGGACGTGAACGTAAAGCGAGAGGGGCGCGGGGTCCTTCGCGTCCTTGCGGCCCGCGAGCGCGCGCTCATAGTCTTCGACGCCGAACTGGGCGTGGAAGCGGTCGGCGGTCGGATAAGAGGTGTAGCGCGGCGCGGGTACGTCGAACTTGCGGAGCAGGTCCATGTCGGGCAGCTCGACGCCGCTGGTTTCCGGGGTCGTCATCGTGTGTCCCTCTCTTTGGTATGACTTAAGTTAAGGTTCCTGATATTATTGAGCGGAAGAATGGCGTTTCTTGACGGTTGTCAATGCAGCGTCCTTCCAAGCGGAAGCGGTTTTGAGGCCGCGCGCCGCACACGCATTCCCGTCTCGGCGGGGAAATTGCGGTTGATTTTAGGCATCCGAGATTATTTGTAGATTAGCAATCACAGGCCATGCCGCCTCCGCCGGCCGACCACCCGACGGGACCCATGACCGACCGATGGGAGAAAGCCCCGATGTTGAATTTGTCCTCGCTGAGGGTCGCCTGCTCGAACTGCAACCTGCGGGAGTCGTGCCTGCCTACGGGACTTTCCCTGAAGGAAGTCGAGCGCGTGGAGGATTTGGTGAGCACCAGGAAGCGCGTGAAGCGCGGCGAGGCGCTCTTCCGCGTGGGCGACAGCTTTGAGGCGGTGTATGCGGTGCGCCTGGGCTTTTTAAAGAGCATCGTGCTCTCCTCGGACGGCCGCGAGCAGGTGACGAACTTCTTCATGGCGGGCGACATGGTGGGCGTGGACGGCATCGCCTCGGGCGTGCACTCCTGCGACGTGATCGCCTTGGAAGACACCGAAGTCTGCATGATCCCGTGGGAAACGCTGGAAGACACCGCCACCTCGATGCACGCGATGGGCTCGCACTTCATGAAGCTCCTCTCGCGCGAAATCGTGCGCCAGCACGGCGTGATGCTGCTTCTGGGGTCGATGCACGCCGAAGAACGCCTGGCGGCGTTCCTCCTTTCGCTCTCGCAGCGCTACGAGCAGCGCGGGTATTCGCGCGCGGAATTCGTGCTCCGCATGACGCGCGCCGAAATCGGGTCGTACCTGGGGCTGAAGCTGGAGACGGTCTCGCGCGTGCTTTCGCGCTTCTCGCACGACGGCCTGATCGACGTGAACCAGAAGCACGTGCGGATCTTCAACGCCGAAGGGCTTCGCGCCATCGTCTCCGGGGTGCCGCCCGAGAACGCGGACGACACGCCGCCCGCGAGGAAGATTCCGGTGAAGAAGGCTTGAAGCGTGGAAAGCGCTGAAGCCTGAACAGTTGAATGGAAGAACGCCCCGAACCTGAGTGGTTGCGGGGCGTTTTGCTTGTCCGGCGTCTTTGCCCGGTGTCGGGCGGTTCACTTCATCTTTGAGAGAAGCGCCCCTGCGATCCGCGTCGCCAACCGTCGGGGCGCCAACTGCGTCAGCACCGCACCGAAGCGGTTGAGGCCGCCGCAGACGACGAGCCGCTCGCCCGCGCGCATGGCGCGAAGGGCTTCCTTCGCGACGCCCCCGGCGTCCATCGCCTGACGGTCGAACGGGGAGTCTTCCCGGAGTCCCGCCGCGACGCCGAAGCCCGTCCTCACGGGCCCGGGCGCGCAGGTCGTGAGCGTGACGCGGCCTCGGGCCGAGGCGTCGAGTTCCGCGGCGATCGCCTCGGAGTAGGAAAGCACGAAAGCCTTCGTCGCGGCGTAGTGCGCGAAGTAGGGAATGCTCTGGAAGGCCGCCGTGCTCGCGATGTTGAGGATGCGGGCGGGCGCCGAAGGCGTGCCCGTCTCCGTGAACCTCCGCGCCGCACGGTGCGTGAGCCGCATGAGGGCTTCGGCGTTCAGCCGCAGCATCCTCACGAGCACGTCCTCGTCGATCGAGGCGTCGGGCCCGAAGGCGCCGAACCCGGCGTTGTTGACGAGGATGTCGAAGCGGAAGTCCCGGCTTTCGGCCAGGGCGACGGTCGAGGCCCAGAGGTGCTCCACCGCACGGGCCTCCGACAAGTCCGCCGCGACCGGGTGGACCTCGATGCCGCAGGCGCGCCAGCGTTCCGCGCACGCCTCGAGATCCCGGGCGCTCCAGGCGTTGATGACGAGGTTGACGCCGGCGTGGGCGAGATTTTCGGCGACGGCGCGGCCGATGCCGCTCGTCGCCCCCGTGACGAGGGCGAGCGAACGGATTCTGGGGCTCGCCGCAGTACTCACAGGCACGGACGGACGATGTCGAGACGGTCGGTGCAGACGGCGTCCACACCCATGCGCCAGAGTTCCTGGAGGCGCACCGGGCTGTTGACCGTGTAGCAGAAGACCCAGAAGCCTTCGGCGTGGGCGCGCTCGACGAGTTCAGGGGTCGTGCGGCGTTGGTTCATGTGGACCGACACGCATTGGAGGCGCTTCGCCGTTTCGACCCAGTCCTCAGGGACTTCGTCGAAGAGGAACCCGCGGGGGAGTTCGGGCGCGGTCTCCAGCGCGGCTTCGAGCGCCGCCACCTTGAAGGAGCTCATGAGGGGCACCGCGGGGACGATCCCTTCGCGGGTGCCGCCCGCGGGCGAGATGAGGTCCGCGTAGAGTTCGCGCGTCATCTTCGCGACGACGCGGCCCGTTTCGGCCTCATGCCCCTTGGCGGGCTTGATTTCGATGTTGAGCCAGCAGCGGTTGGCGCGGCACCAGCGGACGGTCTGCTCAAAGCCGGCGGGCGGAATGCCGCAGTATTCGGGCGAGAACCAGCTCCCCGCGTCCAACGTGCGCACCTCAAGGCTCGTCAATTCAGGGACGGACCCCTGACGGTCGCGGATCGTGCGCCCGAAGACTTCGTCGTGCATGAGGATGGGCACGCCGTCCTTGGCGAGCATCGCGTCGGTTTCCATCGCCGCGAACCCATGGCGGAGGCCCGTGCGGAAGGCTTCGAGCGTGTTTTCAGGGGCGAGCGTGCCGCCGCCGCGGTGCGCGCTGATGCGCGCGTAAGGCCAAACGGGGTGCTGATGCATGGTGTGTCGAGGTCCTGAGTTGTTGGTTGACGAGGTGGATTCTCGTGCGGAGGCGGGCCCATGGCAAGACGCGCCGAGCAGAGGAGTCGACGGCGGTCAAAGGTTGGCGCGGGAGGCGGAGGAGGGGAAAAGGGTGCGGGAGGTGGAGGGAAAGCGCCCGGAAGGCCGACGGAAGGCGCTCTGCGGGGAGTTTGCGGGGACTTTGAGGGGGCTCGGAGGCGGTCACGTCCGGCGTTCGCAATGGGTGCGCGGGAGCGGGACGGAAACCGGAGAAGTACCGGAGAGGGGCCCAATGTCGGAAACGGGTGGCCGGGCGGAAAAGAAAAAAACCTCGCGGATGTTTTCCCAGCATCCGCGAGGCGAACCCTCAATTTTCTTTCAACCTGTATCAGGAGAAGATAAAGCGATGACGTGTTTCCCTCACGTCGTCGCGGGTTTAACTATACCGAAAGCGGGGCCGTACGGCGTGAACGATTTGCGAAACCTGTAAGGGATTGTTGAGAAGTCTCGGATTCGCTTCCCGTTCGGGTAGAGAGAAGGAGACAGCTCTCTTTTGTTGGGATTCCTTGCGGCAGAGGACTCGGACAGAAAAAAAGGGGCCCGCGTCCGCCTTCGGACCGGGCCCGTTTCCGGCGTTGGACCGTCTCTTGCGCCGTCGCGGAAAAACGTCTCGGCGTGAAGAGACGGCCGCAGGTTTTATTCCGCGGCGCTCCGCGCGCGGAGAACTTCGAGCGTCTCGGCGCTCATTTCAAGGATGTCGCTCGCGGTGACGTTCGCGAGGCACCCGTCGACCGACTGCCCGTGAATCCAGACGGCGGCGAGCGCGGACTCGACGGCGTCGAACTTCTGTGCGAGGAAGGCGCCAATCATGCCGGCCAGGACGTCGCCGGAGCCGGCCGTGGCGAGCATGGCGTTCCCGGTGGGGTTCACCCAGGCGCGGCCGCTGCGGAGCGCCGTCACCGTGCCGGTGCCCTTCAAGACGACGATCGCGCCCGACTGGACGGCAAGCTCCCGGGCGGCGGCGACGCGGTCGACCGTGACGCCTTCGACGGGGCGGCGCAGAAGCCGCGCGGCTTCGCCTTCGTGCGGCGTGATCACCGTGGCGGCGCGGCGCGCGAGAAGGAGGTCCTGAAGCGGCATGTTCGCGGCGATGAGGTTGAGCGCGTCGGCGTCGATGACGAGGGGCTTTTCAGACTTTAGGGCCGCCTCCACGCGGGCGCGGGCGCGCTCGGTTTGGCCGAGCCCCGGGCCGATCACCGTCGCGGTGAAGTCGCCGTCGACGGGGTGCGCGCCGGTGGCGAACATGAGTTCGGGCGAGATCGGGTCGACCGCCGGGACGTTCTCGGCGAAGGCTTCAAGGGTGACGCTCCCGGCGCCGAGGCGCAGGGCCGCGCGCGAGGCGAGGAACGCGGCACCCAGGCGCCCGGTGTCGCCGCCCGTGACGAGAAGCTTCCCGAAGGTGCCCTTGTGCGAAAAGCGCGCGCGCTCCTGACGGACGTAGCGGAATTCGTCGAGGCCGGTGACGGAGAGGGACGACAGCGGCACGCTCACGTCGAGCTCGCGCAGGATCACCTCACCCGCGGCGTCGGGGCCTTCGTTCAGATAGAGACCCGCCTTGACGGCGAGAAACGCCATCGTCGCGTCGGCGCGGCAGCCCGGGATCGTGCCGATCCAGTTGCCGGTCGCGGGGTTGAGGCCGGTCGGGACGTCGAGCGAGAGCTTCTTCGCGCGGCGTTCGTTGAACCAAAGGACGGCGTCGAGGTAGGCGCCCGAGACGGGCTTCTCTTGACCGGTGCCGAAGAGACCGTCGACCACGACCGCGGCGGGTTCGGTCATGTAGGGGTCTTCCGAAATCGTGCCGCCCGCGGCGCGCCACTCCTCCACCATGCGGCGGCAGAGGTCGCTCTTCGCGGGGCCGGGCATCACGAGCTCGACCGCGACGCCTTCGCGGCGAAGTGCGAGCGCCGCGCAGACGGCGTCGCCCCCGTTGTTGCCGGGGCCGGCGAGGACCGTCACGCGCTCGCCCTCATTGATTTCTCCGCGGATCCACGCCGCGGCGGCCTCACCCGCACGGCGCATGAGCACGTCGTCGCCCAAAAGGTTCGACATGCGGTGTTCGAGAAGCTTGAGTTCGTCGTCGTTGAGGATCGTGAGGCTCGTGAGGCTCATGGGTCGGGTCCTGGGGAAAGTAATTTCGGAACGCAACATTGTAGACCCCGGGTCGGGCGGCCGTCCCGCTCCGGCCCACCCAGCCCGTCCATCCGTCCCGTCCATTCGCTCCGAAGGTCCGTATAGTGGGAGGCACCACGCAACAACGCACCCATCGAGGCCGACATGTACCGCAAATTCGTCGTGCCCGTTCCGAAAGAGAAGGGCATTTCCTTTCAAAAGACCAAGACCGGAACCGTCGTCCGGTACGTCGTCGACTGGGACAGAGACGCGAAGGGGCGGTCGGTGCCGCGATACCGCGTCATCGGCAAACTGGAGCCCGACGGCAAAGGCATGGTGCCCAACGACAACTACGGCTACCTTCTCTCCACCTTTGAGGAGATCCGTGAGTACCGTCGGCACCGGGACCCCAGGAGCTACGTCGCCGAAATGAAGCTGAGGCGCGGCCAAAAACTTGAGATCGGCCCCTTCCTCGTGCAGGAACGCGCGGTGAAGGAATTGAGGTTGGAGAAGCTTCTTCGCGAGCATTTCCCCGATGCGGCAACGCTCCTCCTCGACCTTGCATCGTTGATGGTTCTCTCCGAGGGCAGGGGCGGCGACTTTGAGCAATATGCGCGCGAACACCCGCTCTTTGCCGAAGACATGCGGATCCCCGACGAAGACGACATTCTGGAGACTCTGAAGAACGTCGAGGGAGAGGAAGTCAGCAGATTCATGGAGGCTTGGAATGACAGGCCGGCGCCCGGAAGGAACCGGGTCACGTCTTCTCGACGCAGGTGCGTGACGACGGTCCCTTCCCCAGCTGGAGCACCGTGACCGTGGGCTACGATGCGACGCTTCGGGTGCCGACCTTCATCACGGAGACGCACTTCCTTTGGAGCGAGGTCTTCGATGGTTCCTGGGTCTACACCGGAGAGGCTGGGGCTTTGGACTACAACCACTGCGTTCTCACCGGCGATCCGGAGGCGTTCACGTCAGAAGTGGCTGAGACCGTCCGGAAGGATGGTCACGACTTCGTGTGGATGCTGGTCGGTTGGAACCCTTTCTCCGTCAAAGTGAAGGAGGCTTGGGGCGACGCCCTCCTGAGGGACATTGCCGAAGCTTCCGTCTCCGGCGGCCTGCGCGGCATGACCATCCACGGGAGGCACAAGGTCTTCGAGGAGGATGAGTCGACCTCATTCGTCTACCTCTGCTGCGACGTGTCGGGCTTTCGTGAGGCCAAGGAGGATTGGGCGAGTGTGGAAAAGGAACTCGGGGCGTCCGTCGGGAAAGCGCTCCCGAAGAACCGTTCGGCGTACGATGGGTTCCATCTTGAGCTTGACGACGAAGGACGCCTTCTCTCCCCGCAGTGAGGACTTCCGGCGTGAGATCTTCAAGCGCAACAGCTTCGTCCTCGTGTCTTCGGCGGAGATGTCGGCCGAAGAGGCGATCAGGATCATCGCCGTCCGGCATCGTTCGCTCGCAGCCCTAGAGTGGGGCCGTTGGCTCGCGCCCCACAAAGTGCGCACGGCGAGACGGTTCGTCGAATTCCTCGGGCTCATCCTTTGGGAGCACCTTCCGACGATGTTCGGCTCCAAGTCGAAGCTCCATTGGACGGACGCCTTCGCGCGGCTCGACGTCATTGCGCTTCAGCGCGAGTCGACCGAGTCGCCGCGCTTCACGCTGTCAGTTGAGCGCCGGCCCTTCCTCAGGTGGTTGGAGCCCTTCGGGATCCCGTTCGAAGAGGCGGAAGCCTCGGTGGCGCGCCTGGAGGCCGCGCTTCTTGCCTCGCCGAGCTCCACGGAGCCGAGCCTTGATGCCGATGATTGGAACGACGAGGACGATGAGTGGGATGAGGAGGATGAGGAGGATGAGGATTGGGATGAGGAAGACGACGAATAGTCGTCGCGCTTGAGGCGGGCGCGTTTCGGCGTCCGTCCATTGGAGCGCATTCGCCGAAATCTCCGCATTCTCTCCATCTCCGAATTCGCCTCAATCCCCTCATTTGCCGTTCGTCATTTCGCGCATTCGATCGAAAGCCCGTTCTCATTCGGGCGGCCATTCTTTGCCGTTCACGTCCGATTGGGCGTCTCATTCTTCCCGCAGCGCCCCCGGATGTTCCTTCCGGAGACGCGTGGATGCCTTCAAAGCGTTTTCGACGGATCGATATGGATGCCGTGCAACAACCGCGCATCCGGTTATTTTCACCATTCGTTTCAGAATCGTGCACGGGCTGAAATCATGTCGGTCGGTCTATTGAGGCGCGAATCCGAAAAGACCGACGAATCGGTTTGGAGAATTGAAATGCCTGAAAATCAATGCGTTGCATGAGCTTGAAATCCGATCGCGAAACGCTTTTTTCGGAAGAGGCTGATCGCTGCGGACAAAAGAACGGATAGGAAGCGGAGCGTCGGATCCCAAATGATGGCGAAACGATTTCACCGTTTTTAGGCGCTTCCATGGAATTGGGC
>NZ_JH604860.1 GCF_000250875.1 Sutterella parvirubra YIT 11816
TCCGCCGTCGAGGCTTGTCCGCGGTCTCGAAAGAACGCCGGAATCTCTTCCCGTACCGTGTGCACGCGGCTGTTCCACATCGGCGCGGCCATCACATCCCGAACGTACGGTTCGAAGTCGCCGCCGGTTTAAACCGCCCAAATCGTCGCGCCCGGCCCGGACGGGGTTTCGGGAAGCCGCCCTTGGAGCCCCCGGATGCCGTAGTTGGGATCGGCGGGATCGCCGCTCACCGTGACGACGTCGTCCGCTTCGAGCTGGCCGAGCTCCATCCGGATGCGCTCCCGAGCGATCGACGAAGGCAGCGTCCCGACGATTTGGTCGAGCGTCGGCGCAACGCGCTCCGCGCGGATGGCGGCGAGGATCATCATGCCGACGACAGAGATCCCTCTGCCCAACACCTTCTCATAGCGGTTGATGATCCGGAAGAACTCAAAATCCTCCTTGTTCTTCAGGAACTCCACGATGACCTGTTCGTCGGTCGTTTGCGCGTAGTCGGCCCAGAGCCGTCCGAAGCGCATGCTTTCAGACAAGATGACGTCCATGCCGCGCCCTGAGCTTTCGGCCAAGCCCGCCCGCTTCATGGCGAGCGCCAGCGCGGGATTGCGCCCCTGCGGGACGGCGTCGATCAGGTTCGACGCGGTGATTCCCTTCAGGAACCCGCCCGGGCTCGTCACCGTGAGCCGGTTCTCCCACATCCGGACCAAGACGCGCCCGGGGAGCGCGTAGCCCCTGTGGGCGAATGCGTTCACCAATGTCTCGCGGAACGCCTTCTCCGAAAAAGTCTCGATGACGAAACGCTGGCCGTTGAAGACCTGCTCCAACTCCTTGTTGTGCGCCCGGAAGTGGAGCATCAGCAACTCGAACGAGGCCGCGATGGGGAGCGACATGTCGACCGACCGGATGAGCCTGGTCCCCTCAAAAACCTGGAAGGTTGCCGCGGCGGTCGGGAGCACCCGTTGAAGCGCCTCGGATTTGCCGATCATGAGGAGGCCGCAGAACGTCGGCATGAGGACCTTGTCGACGGGATCCGGCCGCACGAAACCCATCGCCTTGTCGAAATCCTCATCCGACAGATCCAGGAGCGTCTTGTCGCCGCCGGCCCTGATGGGTTCGCGCAGGCGTTCGCGCTCCACGTCGGAGAGGTCGGCGCAGGTGCGGCTCGTGACGATCCTCGTTGAAAAGTCGACGGGTTCACGGAAGGTGAGTTCCGTCGCGTACTCACCCGGGAAGACGGGACGGTTCTCAGGCATACCGTCCCGCCGGAGCCGGCGCTTCAGCACGCGCCCGTCGATGCAGGCGACGGGGTGAAGCGACTTCGCGACCTTGATGACAACGACGGCGCACCCGCCCGGCAGAGTCTGCTTTTCCCAGCCGACCGAAACGCTCGGATGGGTCTTTTCGAAGATCACCGCCCGCGCGGCCTCGGCCTTCAACCATCGGCTTGTCGGATCGCTCAGGCCTTCAGGCGTTCCGTCGTCCGAGACGCCCAGAAAGATGAGACCGCCGTCGGCATTCGCCATGCCCACGACCGCGTCGACGACCTTGGAGTCGAACCGGTCGTCGGAAGGGCCGTCGGAAAGGTCGGCGGAAAGGCCGTCGCGACGGTCTGAGATGAATGAGACGGTCAGGGATTCGCCAGAGGGAATGTTCATGAGGGGCTCCAGGGGTGCGATGCCCCATCATGCCCCATTCATCTTCATCGATCAATCCGACGAATGACGAACCACGACGCATGCCGAAGCGAACACCCCACCCATCGACGTGAATGGCTGAGGGGTGCTCCTGAGCGCCTGCCGGAGCGGGCAGTCAGGCCTTCGGCCCCCTCGCCGGAGCTTCGGCGCTCTCTTCGGCCTCCACGACCTGCGCCTTCCCCGCAGCCTCCCCGGGCTGAGGTTCCGCAGCCGCCTTCCCGTCCCAACGCGAGAGCACCTCGCGCATGAGGCCACCGGCGTCCTCCACCATCTTCACAATGGCGGCGACCCAGCCGTCGACCATCCCCCGGGCGGTCTTCAGGAAGGCCTTGGTGTCCTCGGGCGACGCCGCCCAGGCCGCAAAGAGCGCGATGACGCCCAAAAGCGCCATCCCGAGGGCGAGCGAGAGCGCGAAGAGAAAGAGCGCGGCGGCCAAAAGCCCCGCGGCGACGAGCGCAAAGGTTCGGATCGTTTGATTCATGAGGAAAAGCGCCTCCCGGCGGGCGTTCGGTTCATCGTCTTGACCCGAAGCCTACCGCAGAAGGCGCTTCTCATGTGCCGGGCGGCGTGCGGCCGGAGGCTCACCTCCGGCCCCGCTTCAGTTCACCCGTCGGAGTGTTCCCGCGCTCAGAGCACGCGGCGGTGCTGCAGGAGGTGCACGGCCAAAAGACCGAGGAACCCGGCGCCGAACCCGGTGTGGGCGCCCTTGGCACGGCCGGTGGCGAGCACCGCGATCGAGACGGCCAAGAGGCCCAGCATCAGGCGGTTCTGCGCGACGCGCTTCGCGCGGGCGCCCTTCGTGACGTCGGGCGCGATCACGCGGGCCAAGGCCTGAAGCGGCGCGTCCGCGACGCGTTCAAACCCCGCCTGGGCTCGGTCGAGCGCGACCTTGGCGGTGTCGACGAACTCCTGACAGCCGCAGGTGCAGGCCTTCTTCTCCGCCCCGCAACCGCAGGCGCATTCCGAACCGGCACCTTCGGCGCATGCGCCCTCGCAGGCGCAGCACTTCTCTTCGCAGGACTCGTCCTTCTCGTCGAAGTACCCCATCATGCGGGCCATCTCGAGCATCCCGGCGGCTTCTTCAGCCAAAGCCTGGGGTTCGAGCGTGAGCACCGCCGGATCCCACGTGAGGAGCAGGCTCCCGACGCGGGGGTTGACGTCGACGCCCGTGACGCCTTCCTTCGCGGTCAGCGCGTCGCGGATCATCCCGACGAATTCGTCCGACGCGCCGCGAAGGAGCGGCAGACGAAGCCGCAAGCGCCCGGGGCAAAAGCTCCTGACGCCCTGAAGAAGCGTGTCTGCGGTGATGGGTTCCATGATTGTTCTTCCTTTTGACTGAGGTCTTCGGGACGGGCTCAGATGGGGAAAAGGGAACCCGCCTCAACGATGGGAAAAATGGTGAGGAAGGGGCCGCAGCCCCTTCGATTATCGCGCTTCGGCGTCAGGCGTTCGCAAGGAGCGGGATGCCGCCGTGAGCGCCGTGACCGCCATGTCCGCCTTGTCCGGCCAGAGCGCGTCCGCGGCCGGCGTCCGCGCCCTGCGCGGCGTGGCCCCGGCCGTCTTCGGCCAAGCCCACGACGTCGCGGACCTTCTCCAACGCGTGCACCGCGTTTTCGACCGCGCGGTCGATGTCGATCCCCTTGGCGTGGGGGTCGCGCATGGCGTTCAAGCACACGCCGATCGTGGTGCCGTTGTGAAGGAGCGCGCCCAGGGCCGGCATGAGGAGACCGGTCAAGCCGCCCGCCAAGAAGACGCCGTTCAGGCCCACCGAGATCCCGAAATTCTGACGGATCCGGCGCATGGCGGCGCGGCCCAGGCGGATCGCGTCGCAGAGCTTCCTGAGGTCGTTCCCGGCCAGCACGACGTCCGCGACTTCGCGGGCGATGTCGGCGCCGTCCTTCAACGTCACGCCCACGTCCGCGGACGAGAGCGCCGGGCTGTCGTTCACGCCGTCGCCCACCATCAGCACCTTGTGGCCGTTCGCCTTCAGGGCCGCGACCGTTTCGGCCTTCTCGTGCGGGAGGATCCCCGCGCGGAATTCCTCGATCCCGAGGCGCGCCGCCACGGCGGCCGCGGTCTTCTGGTCGTCGCCCGTCAACATCACGATGCGGCGGATGCCGAGCATGCGGAGTTCCGCAATGGTTTCGGCGGCTTCGTCGCGGATCGGGTCCTCGATCCCGAGGAGACCGATCAGGCGACCGCCCACGGCGAGGTAGAGGATCGAGAGACCGTCCTGCGCGAGCTCCTCGCGGATCCCCGTCGCAGGTGCGACGTCGACGCCTTCGTCCTCCAGAACGAAGTGGCGGGACCCGAGGACGACGCGCATCCCGTCCACGGAACTCGCGATCCCGTGCGCGACCACGTATTCGATTTCCGTGTCGTGGGTTTCGTCGTGGTGCGCGATCCCCTGCTCGTCCGCGGCGCGCACAACGGCGCGGCCGACCGGATGGGGAAAGTGTTCTTCCAAGCACGCGGCCAAGCGGAGCACTTCGTCTTCGGGGAAGGATTCGTCGAGCGACACGACGCGCTTCAATTTGGGCGCACTCTCCGTCAACGTCCCCGTCTTGTCGAAGACGACGGTATCGACTTCGGACAAGGCTTCCAAGTAGCGGCCACCCTTCACGATCACGCCCTCGTGCGTGCCCGATTTCATGGCGGTCAGAATCGCGAGCGGCGTCGCGAGGCGCAACGCACACGAGAAGTCGACCATGAGGACCGACGCCGCACGGTTGACGTCGCGCGTGAAGGCGTAGACCAGGCCCGCCAGGATGAAGTGCGCGGGCACGATGCGGTCGGCCCAGCGTTCGGCCTTCCCCTGGATTCCGGCCTTCGCCTTTTCGCTCTTTTCGATGAAATCGACGATCTGCGAGAGGCGCGTGCCGTCGCCCACGCCGGTGGGACGCACGTCGATTTCACCCGCTTCCAAAACGGTCCCCGCGAAGACGGAGCCGCCCTGGCTCCTGCGCACGGGGAGCGCCTCGCCGGTCATCGAGGCCTGGTTCACTTCGCCTTCGCCCGCGAGGACGACGCCGTCCACGGGAATCGCAGAACCCGCACGCACGACGACGCGGTCGGCTTCGGTGACGTCCTTGAGCGACTTCGTCAGCATCCGGCCGTCTTCGGCGCGCACCCAGACGGTGTCGACGCGAAGCGCCAGCTCGTCGGCGAGGCTCGCCATGCTGCGCTTCCTCGTGAAGTTCTCGAGCATTTCACCCAAGCCGAGGAGCACGACGAGAAGACCCGCCGTCTTGAAGTCGCGGCGAAAGAGCGACACGGTGAGCGCGGCGGCGTCAAGGACCGAGACGTTCAACTTGCCTTTCAAAAGCGCCTTCACGCCTTCGGCGATGAGCGGTATGCTCCCCAGAATCGCGTTGATCTGGTTCACGCCCATCGGCAGGAAGGGACGCAGGAAGACGAAGCGCGCCAAGGGGCCGAAGTCGATCCCGTCCTGGTCGGTGGAGGACACCGGGATCGTGAGCATCCGGCCGATGAAGCTCTTGCGGCCGGCACCGACACCCACACCAGCGGCGGCACCCGCCACCGCGGGAACGCCGGCGCCGACACCGGCACCGCGGCCGGTCGCCTTCGAGAAGACCGCATCCTTCACGCGGCGCCAAACTTCCAGAATCGGCATGTCGGCGACGAAACCCTCCACGCCCGACGCGATTTCCTTCGCGGCGGCGCAGGGACGCGCCTTCCGCGCACGGATCTCGCCCGCGGCGCGCACCGCGGCGGCCTGCGCCGCAGCCGCGCGGTGGCGGCGTACGGGAGGTTCCGTCCGGTAGCGCTTCAGCGCGGCTTCGAGCCGCACCCGCGCGCGCATGTCCGCGACGGTCGCGACGACGCTCCCGGTGCGCGGATTGACGGTGAGCCCCGTGACGCCCTCGATGCGCTCGAGGTCGTCCGCGATGATCGCGGCGCTCGCGAGCGTCATGGGCACCTTGGTGCGCCAGCGCGTGCGGTTGCCGACTTCGTGAATCAGGTCAAACTGCATGGGTGAATGAGGTCCTCGAAAAGCCGCGTGCCTCCCCTCTACGGGCAGGCGCCGCGGCTTCGGTTTCTCGGGTTCAGCGCAACATCGGGCCGCTCAAGCACAGCTTCAGCGGCCCCACGAAACGGTACGGTGCGAAGAATCAGACGGCGGGCTTCGGTTCGGCTTCGGCGACGACTTCCGCTTCCGCCGCGGCCGCTTCGGCTTCCTTGGCGGCGCGGCGTTCCTGCGCCTTGACTTCCGCTTCGGCCATCACGTCGGCGAGGTCTTCACGGACGCCGTCGACGCCGGCCATGAGCTTGTCCTTCAGATCAATGCCCGACGACAGAAGGTCCGTCGCGAGGGGCTTGACGTCGAGCTTGCCGCGCGTGAGCGCCACGGCGCCCAGAGCACCCACGAGAACACCGCCCACGAAGAAGAGGCCGTACTTGGTCGTTTCGTTCATTTTTTTCAATCCCTTTAGAGTTCTCCCGGCGCCGTGGACCCCTGGCCCGTTCCGCCGGAAGTGAGGTCGTATTTTATCGCGAATGGTTCTCATTCGGTTGATTTCAGCGCGGTTTTTGGGATTAGTTCCCTTGGCGTAGAGCCGAATCGGGGAAAGGATTCGGGGCTTGCCCTAGGCCGCGCGCGCAACCATCATCATACCATTTGGGGATCCTTTTCCGCAAGAAACCGACCGGAAACGGCGTGTGACGGAAGAAGTTGGCGTGAAGAAGGAGTCCGCCCACGCTTCATTCGCCGTTATTCACAAACGGAATAACGCAAAGACAACCGCAATTCGGCGGACCGTGAGGAAACCCTTCGGGAAAGGTTGGGACTTGCGGGGTGATGCCGGACCGGGCACCGGCAGGCGACCGGCCGTCAAAAACGGTCACGATCCGGTCACTTCCCCACGTTGCCGCGAGAAGACGGGCAGGACATCCTGCTTGAAAGAGGTTCAGGATCCCCGCTCGAGCATTGTCCGGACGACGGCGCAGAGCTCCGTCCGCCTCTTGAAGAGCGGATGCCGCACGTCGGCCCGGGCCATGCTCGACGGGTCGCCATGCTTCGCCGTGCGGTCGGCACCCAGCCAAACGCACGCTTCCGTGCGTGCGGCTCCGAAGGCTTCGACCAGGCGTGCGGGCGTGCTTGCCGTCCAGGCGCACCAAAGGAACGGATAGGTCGCCTTCTCGGCCGGATCTCGGAAGTCTCCCGACGCGATCTCGGGCTGTTCCGCCAACATCCGGAGCGCCTCGCCAGAGTTTTTCGTGCGCACGTAAAAGAGATTCAGCATCCGGACAAAGGCGTTCACCGGGATCGGTTCGCCCTTCTCGGTGAACGCGTCGACGAAGGCGGTCAAAACCCGGCCAATCGTTGCGTCCACCGTTCCTTCGACACCCCGGCCGGTTGCCTCGGACGAACCAGGGTTGAGGCCCACGACGGCCCCGACGCACACGGGCTCAATGCCTTCGACCGGGCGGCGGAACCAGAGCTTCGTATCGAAGCGGAGCGGCACGCCGTCCTTTTCGAAATAGTCGGCGGTGGCGGCGTAGGCGAGCGGCGCTTCCGCAGTGACCGTCTTCTCTGCGGCATCGGAACCGTGGCCGGATGCCTCAAACGGGATCCGATTCAACCGGACCGAAGCTTCGGCAAACCGCATGCAGGCCTCCTGGATCGAGAGACCAGCGGCTTCACAAACGTCCTCGAAACGACGCTTGAGGTCTTCGTCGATCTGGAAGTTGACCGTGTTTCGGTTCATGGCGTGCTCCACGGGCATGTTGTTCTCCAACATTCTCCTCCAACCGTGCCGCCGTCTGTTGCCGTCGACAGCCTCCGCCTCAGTCTTCCGGATTCACCGCCCCGGCGAACGGGAACGGCCCCGCGTAGCTCGCCTCCATGGCGAAGTGCCCGAGGAAGGTGTTCCAGGCACCCTCCCGCCACTGATGGAGCGCCCAACCGGCGGGCTCCAGCCGGAAGCAGTCGCCCGCGCTCGCCGTGAACCCCACCGGAATCGCGAGCGCGGCGGAAGGCGCCGTCACGACGACGTTCGCACCCGTCGTCTGCAGGATCGCACGGTGCATGTGGCCGGTCGCCAAACGCACGTCGGGGCGCGCGGCGAGGACCTTGAGGAACGCCTCGCGGTTCCCGAAATCCTCGTCCATCACGCCCATCCCGCAGGTCAGGGGCGTGTGGTGCGTGAAGACCATCGCGGGCGCAGGGTCCGAGAGTTCGTCCGCAAGCCGCTCCAGAACGGTCTCGGGGATCGCGCCCCAATGTCTGCCGGGCTGGAGCGTATCCAAAAGGAAGAGCCTGACGCCGCCCACCCGGACCGTCTGGTCCAGCCGGTCGCCGCTCCAGAAGTCGCCGAAGTACCCGGCGAGGATCCGCCGCATGGGTTCGCGCCGGTCGTGGTTCCCGGGAAGGAAGCGCACGGGGATCCCTGCGGCGTCGAAGATCGAGAAGGCATCCGCCACCTGACGGTAGGCGGTTTCGTTGCCGTCGCAGGCAATGTCCCCTGTCACGACCACGACGTCGGCGCCCACGTCCTTGGCGAGCTCCAACGCGTGTCCCGCCACGACGGGGAGCTTCCCTGCGGTGTCTTCCTGCCCGTAGGCCAAAACGCCCGCGGGTTCGACGTGAAGGTCGGAGAGCTGCAAAACGGTGCACATGGGGCGGTCCTCGTCGTGTGGGTTTCTGTCTCTATGGAATCGGCTCAAGTGTTCAGGGTTCAGGGGTCAGGCTTCAGGCTTCGGGGCGCGCGAAGACCAGCATGTCCCCGGGCTCGACGATGAGCTTCATCTTCGCGCCGGAGACGACCGACGCGTCCGCCTCGGGGAGGTTCACCTTGACGAGCCCGCCCGTCGCGGTGACGGCGGTCACGCGCACGAAGTTCCCCATGAAGTGGACGTCCTTCACCGTCACCTCCGGTCCCGCCGCATCCGCGGCGGACGACAAACGCGCGTCGTCCGGGCGGAAGTAGAGTTCGGCGTTGTGCTCTTCGCCCTGCCCGCTCCGCCGGGTTTGAGCGGCCTCCGCGCGTTCGCGGTTGATGCTGGTGAGCGAAGAAACCGGCGTCGTCGTCCCGAGCCAATTGAGGGCACCCTCCGCCACCCGCGCGCGGATCTTGTTGGAGCCGCCGACGAACCCCGCCACGAAGCCCGTCGCGGGCGACTGCCAGACTTCCGTCGGGGACGCGGCCTGATGGATGCGGCCGCCCTCCATCACGACGATCTGGTCGCCCAGCACCATCGCCTCGTCCTGGTCGTGCGTCACGATCACGGCGGTGATGCCGAGCTCTTTGAGGATCACGGCCAGCTCCTCGCGGACCTTGTGGCGGATCTGGGCGTCCAAGGCCGAAAGCGGTTCGTCGAGAAGGAGGATCTTCGGCTTGATGGCGAGCGCGCGGGCCAACGCCACGCGCTGACGCTGCCCGCCTGAGAGCGCGAGGACGTTCCGGTCCTTGTACTTCTCGAGGTTCACGAGCGCCAGCATCTTGTCGACGACGCGGTTGATCTCTTCTTTGGGCGTCCCGCGCACGCGAAGCCCGTAGCCGACGTTTTCCGCCACGGTCATGTGCGGGAACAGCGCGTAGGCCTGAAACATGAAGCCGATCCGGCGCTTCTCCGCCGGGACGTCCGTCATGTCTTCGCCGCCGATGATGAGTCGCCCGCCGTCGTCGGGCGTCTCCAACCCCGCGATGATGCGAAGGAGCGTCGTCTTCCCGCAGCCCGAGGGCCCGAGGAGCACCGTGCGGCAGCCGCCTTCCAAGGTGAGCGTGAAGGGTTGGAGCACCAACGTGTCGCCGTAGTGCTTGGAGATGTTCCGGAGTTCGATCGCAACGGATTCGGTCATGTCGTTCTCTGTGAATTCGGTTCAGTCGTCTGTCGTATGTCGTCGTGCGCTGGTCATGCGGGCCGCGGAAGCCTTACTTGCTCCGCTTTTCCGCCATCCGGCGGCGGATCCGCTCAGGGAGGCTCTGCATGAGGGTGAGGAGCGGCACCAGAATGACGAGGAAGAGGAACGTGTACGCGCTCCCCACTTCGAGGCGCATCGACGCGTAGGCGTCCGCCATCCCGACGGGAAGCGTGCGCGTGTCCGGGGTCTGGAGCATCCAGCTGATGTTGAATTCGCCCAGGGAGACGGTCGTCACCATCAGCCCGCCCGCGATGATCCCCGGCATCGCCACCGGCACCACCACGCGCATGAAGGTCGTGAAGGGGGACGCCCCGAGCGTGGCCGAGGCTTCTTCGTACGCCGCGATCGGCTCGACGCGGAGCACCGCGACGACGCTTCGCACCATGAAGGGGAGACAGAACATCACGTGCCCGCACAGGATGAAGAGGTTGCTCTGGCGGAATTCGCCCCAGCCGCCCCAGATCAGAAGGATGCCGAGACCGATCGCGAGGCCCGGAATCGAGAGGGGCAGAATGAGCGCTTCTTCGAGAAGGCCCGCCCAACGGCGGCGCTCTTCGCGCACGAGCACCCAGGCGCAGGGGACGCCGATCAGGATCGTGATCACGAGCGTCCCGAACGCGATCCCGAGGCTTCGGATGATCGTGTCGCCGTAGAGCTCCAGCACCTTCGAGATCCAGTCCGTCGTCCACCCGGCCTTGGGGCCGCGGAAGGCGTTCTTCATGAAGGCCGTCAGCACCATCTGCACGACGGGCGCCAAAAGAAAGAGGAGCGTCAGGCCGGTGACGACCGCCTGCGCGATCGTGACCGGGGTCCAATGGAGTTTCTTCTTCGTCTTCATGGCCTTCTCCTCAGACGTCGCGCGCGCTCCAGCGGCGCGCGATCAGGAGCATCACCCACGTGATCGCGCCCAGCACGACGGAGAGCATCGAGGCGGCGGCGATGTTGGCGGAGAGCGTGAATTCGGTGTAGATCGTGATCGGGAGGACGTTGATGTCGGTGGCGAGCGTGAAGGCCGTGCCGAAGGCGCCCATCGAGGTCGCGAAGCAGATCGCGCCGGTCGAGACCAACGCGGGCGTGAGGGCGGGCAGCGTCACGTCCAAAAGGATCCGCCAGGAGCCGGCTCCCAGCGTGCGGGCGGCTTCTTCGTACATGGGGTTGATCTTTTTTGCGGCCGCCATCACGGTCGTGACGACGCGGGGGATCGAAAAGTACACGTAGCCGGCGAAGAGCCCCGCCATCCCGTAGGCGAAGACCAATTTCCCGAGTCCGGCCGACTGCGTCGCCATCCCGAGCAGGCCGTTTCGGCCGCCCAACATGATGATCATGAAGCCCACCACGACGCCCGGAAAGGAGAGCGGGAGCGTCATCAGACTCACGACGGCGTTCCTGCCGGGGAAGTCGTTCTTTTCAAGAAAGAGCCCCGTGAAGGTTCCGAGGAGCACGCTCGCCGCGGTGACGACGACGGAGAGCACGATGGTGGAGATCATGCTCGACGCGTACCGCGGATTCGTGATGATCTCGGCGTAGAGCATGAGGCCTTCGTTGGCGGAGACCGATGCGGGCAGAAGCCGGATGATCGGAAGCACGAAGAAGGCGAGAAGCACGACCAAAGTCGGCAGGATGAACGCTAAGGAGCCGCGTTTCATGAGTTCTCAGGTTCTCGGTTGGAGGTGAACCGCAGGTCTGCTTCAAGGGCACGTGAAGATCGCCGGGGTTTCCGGAGGAATGCGTCCTCGGGACACCCCTTCGGAGCGGCGGCCTTCACGCCTGCGGGAGTCGTCCGCAGGGGTGCTCATGCCTCCCTGCGGCGGGGCCGCCCGGCATGAAACCTCAGGCGGCCTCTTCTGCTGAATCCCGAAGGACTCAGCTCTTCATCGCGAGCAGGTACGCTTCGCCGAAGGCCTGCTGGACTTCCGCCATGCGGCCGTAGTCGATGCTCCCCGCGCGGGCGTATTCCGATGCCGGCAGGAACTTCGCCGCGGCCTCCGGCGCGATCTTTTCGAGTTCGCCCACGACGGGACGCAGGAAGTTGTCGGCCCAGTGCTTCTGGCCCTTTTCCGAGAGCACGAAGTCGATCACGGCCTTGCCGTTTTCCATGTGCGGGGCGTTCTTCACCAAGCACATCACGTAGGGCACCTGGATCGTGCCTTCCGCCGGGATCACGAACTCGATCGGCGCGCCGTCGACGTGCTTCGCGCGGTAGGCGGCGAAGTCGTAGTCGAAGAGGATGGGAATCTCGCCCGAGAGGCAGCGCGCGTAGGCGGTCTGCTTCGGGACGATCGGGCTGTTGTCGCGAAGTTTCTTGAAGTAGTCGAGCGCGGGCTGGAAGTTGTCGAGGCTCCCGCCCATCGCCTGGTTGACCGCCATCGCGCAGGCGTAGCCGACGAAGGCGGACGAAGGATCAAGGAAGCCCACGAGCCCCTCGTACTTCGGGTCAAGGAGGTCATTCCAACTCTTCGGGACGGGAAGGCCGTCGAGCGCCTCGACGTTGACCATCAGGCCGATGGTCCCCGCGTGGATCGACACCCAGGCGCCGTCCGGGTCCTTCAAACCGTCGGGAACGCGGTTCCAGCCTTCGCCCTTGTAGTTTTCGACGAGGCCCTGGTTCTTCGCGTTGATCGCGAAGGAGACGCCGAGGTAGCAGGCGTCCGCCACCGGGTTCTTCTGTTCGGCGAGGATCTGCGAGACGGACTGGCCGGAATTCTTGTTGTCCACCGGCACGGAGATGCCCGTTTCCTTCTTGATCAACTGCAGCATCGCGCCCCAACCGGCCCACTCCGCGGGCGCGTTGTAGACGATGGCGCGGCCGTCCGCGGCGAGCGCCGGCAGCGACACGCCGACACCGCAGGACCAAAGGGCCGCGGCGAGCGCGGACTTCGCAAATTCACGTCGAGAAATGGACATGGAATCGTTTCTCCAGATGGGGGATGGTGGTCTGCACGAAAGACGACGGGGGGAAGTCTCTCCCTCGTCGGCAGTCCTACGGAGAATGGATTTTGACGTTCCTCTTTGACGGGAGCGTTTCGGTTTTGTGACGATTCTATGACGCCGACAGCCTTCTTTAATCGTGAATTTCTCTCAAACGGGTACACGT
>NZ_JH604861.1 GCF_000250875.1 Sutterella parvirubra YIT 11816
ACAGGTCCGAAATACGTACCCTCATCCCATTTCGAACGTCTTCCCCGCGAGGGCGGGCACTTCCTTCCCACCGATCCAGAGGCCGTAGGTCTTGTCTTGCAGCATCAGTGAACTCCTTTCACATGAGTTGGGGAGCGGAGGAACGCCGTTTGAGCGCGATTGAGCGCGGGCGCATCGGTCGCCGCACGCGGGACCTTGGCGGTCCCGTGCGCGGTCGCGTCCGGTTTCAGGCGCTGCGCCGCCGGTTCTGCGTTGGGGTTGCATTCCCAAAGGGGCGCCCGTCGGTGCGTTGGGTCGACGGGGCCCGGTGAAGCCAGAACGCGGCGCATCCGGTGCTTGTCCGGTGCATATCCGCTCCAGGTGAAGTCAGCGTAACCGCGGGGCGCGCCGTCAAGGATCGGTCAAAGGTCGATTCGGGCTCCTCCATCGGGAGGAGGGGATCCGCCGAAAGGCTGCGTTTTCGCGTTTTGGCTATTGCGGCGATTGCGCGTCCGCCTATGAGGGCGAAAGGGGAGAGTTGCGGTATTCGCTTCGGGCGCAGGCGACATGCAGGAATTCGTGATGCGCGGCGCCCTTCGGGAAAAGCACGGGGCGTTCCGCCCTGCCGCTTTCCACCTCAGAGGCCCTCGGGAAGGGTACTTCGCCCCCGTCGTGGCCCGGGCGAGACGCCCGGGACGCTCAGGCGTTTTCGAGAATTTTCCCGAGCGGGGCGCATCGCCCGCGTCTCGGGCCCGCGCGGATAAGGCAAAATACTGAATCGACTCTGAAGGCGATGCCGGCGGGGCGCAGGGGGAGAGGTTCCCCCGGGCCCCTCGACCGGCGGCGGCTTCGGAGAGGGAGAGCCGGGGAGGCGTCGGAGACGCGCCCGCCCCGCGACGGTTTCCGCAAGACCCCAGACCCGCATCAACGAGAAGACCCTGCCTGACGGCTTTTCGAACCGTCGACACCGCCTCATCGTTCGCCGCCCGTCCGCCCAGACGGGCGGATTCGACGTGCGTGCTCCGGGGCCGCGCATGCCCATCCGTCCGCTTCGTCCTTCTCCGGAGCTTGACCCGCCTTCCGTCAAAGAATCCGACCCCGGGCGCTTCGGCGCTCACTTGCCGCACCATAAGGACAACCATGGACGAACTCATCTACGGCGTCTGGGAAGGCCGACCCTACGACAACCGGCGCCGCCCCGAAGGGGAATCGCCCGAAGGGCTCGACCTCGAAGGCTTCATGAGCTTCAATTCAGGAAACCCGGTCACCGGGTTCGTGGGTCCCCAGGGATTCCTGATCTTCGACAACCGCGTCACCTTGGCGCACACCCTTTGGCGCTACTACGAGCGCACGATGAAGCTCTCGTGCGGGCGCTGCACGCCCTGCCGCATGGGGTCGGTCGTGATCGCCGAAGCCCTGGAGAAGGCCGCGAAGGGCGAAGGGCGCGCGGTCGATTGGGAGCTCGTCATGGAGGTCGCCCGGCAGATGCGCGAGACGTCGCTCTGCGGGATCGGGCTCACGACGCCCGAGGCGCTGATCGGCGCTCTGACCTACTTCCCCGAACTTCTGCGCGACGCGCCGGCCCAGCCCCCGGTGAAGCACGACTTCTACGCGGTGGCGACCGCGCCCTGCATCGAAGCCTGCCCCGCGCACGTCAACATTCCTCGCTACATCGACTACATCCGGGACGGCCATCCCGAGCTCGCGACGGGGGTGCTGCTGGAGCACTACCCCTTGGTCGGCTCCTGCGGGCGCGTCTGCGTGCGCCCGTGCGAAAAGGCCTGCGTGCGCAACAAGGTCGACGCCCCGGTCTCGATCAAGGACCTGAAGCGCTACGCCGCGGACCACGCGGGGGCGCCCATCGAGCAGCTCTTCATCGAGAGCGAAAAGCCGGCGGCGACGCCGGTCTCCGCGCACGTCGCGGTCGTGGGGGCGGGCCCCGCGGGGATCAACTGCGCGTACCACCTTTTGAAGCGCGGCCACTTCGTCGACATCTTCGAAGCGAAGCCCCACGCGGGCGGCATGGCGCGCCTGGGGATTCCGGCGTACCGGCTTCCGAACGACCTCCTGGCGAGCGAAACCGAAGCGATCGAACGCATGGGCGGGCGGTACTTCTTTGAGAAGGCCCTGGGGCGCGACTTCACGATCGATTCGCTCCTGAAGCGCGGCTACCGCGCGGTGTTCCTGGGCGTGGGCTGCGCGTTGGGGCAGCATCTCGGTCTCCCCGACGAGGACGTCACGGCCAAGGGGTACTTGAAAGGCCTCGACTTCCTTTTGGACATCGAAGCGAAGCAGACCGAAGGCGTTGAGCTGGAATTGGACGGCGACGTCGTCGTGGTCGGCTGCGGGAACGTCGCGATGGACTGCTGCCGCTCCGCGCGCCGACTTCTCAAAAACGGGCGCGTGACGGTGTCGTACCGCCGCACCCGCGCGAGCGCTCCGGCCGACCCCGCCGAAATCACGGCGGCCTTGGAAGAGGACATCGAATTCGCGTTCCTGACGGCGCCGAAGCGCGTTCTGGTCGAGGACGGTCGGGTGGTCGGGATCGAGTTGGTCCGCATGGAAGAGACCGAACCCGACGCGTCCGGCCGCCGCGGCGTGCGCGCCGTCGAGGGGAGCGAATTCGTGATCCCCTGCCGATACGTGATCGCCGCCATCGGTCAGAAGATGGACGGCTCGATCTTCTGCGAGAAGGACGGCATCCGCTTGACCCGCAGGGGCACGATCGAGGTGAAGGACGACCTTTCGACCTCGCGCCCCGGCGTCTTCGCCGGGGGCGACGCCGCTGCGGGCCCCACGTCCCTCATTTGGGGGATGGCGGACGGCCAGACCGCCGCGCAGTCGATCCACGAGTGGCTCCTCACCGAAGACACGGGCTTCATCCCGCGCCGCCGGATGACCGCGATGATCCACGACGCGAAGCTTCTGGATCACTGCCCGGCGCCCCGCGCCGGGGCCGTGCTCCCGACGCCGCGCCACCACGTGGCGCACCTCCCTGCCGACGAGCGCATCCACCACTGGGAGGAAGTCGAATTCGGCATGACGGATGCGGAGGCGAGGCGCGAAGCGTCCCGCTGCATGCGCTGCTACCGGCTCTTCGCCGCGGCGACGCTCCTCCCGATTCCGGGCAAATCCGAACTGGAGGCGCTCTGATGACGGAGAACGTGATGAATGAAGCAGTGAAGGGAGAGGCGGCGATGACGAATGAACACAACGGGGTGGCGGACCTCCGCGCGGTGATCAACGGGCGCGAGGTGGCGTTCCGCGAGGGCGAAACGGTTCTGGAAGCCGCGCGCCGCGAGGGCGTCTTCATCGAGACGCTCTGCGAATTCGCGGAAATGGGGCACCGCCCGGGAACCTGCCGCATGTGCCTGGTGGAGGTGACGCCCGTGGAGGGCGACGCGTTCGTCGCGACCTCCTGCGACACGGTGCTGCGCGCGGGCTGGAGGGTCGAAACCAAGACCGCGAAGATCCGCCGGATGCAGAAGCTCCAACTGGAACTCCTGATGGCCGACCACTGCCAGGACTGCGCGCGCTGCTCGCGCCATGGGGCGTGCGAATTGCAGTCCGCGGGGATGCGCCTGGGGCTTCGCGCCCCCGCGCGCATCCACTTCCGCCCGAAGGCGGCGGAGCGGCGCTATGACGACTCCCGCCGGGCATTGGTCTTTGACGGGAGCCGGTGCGTGCGGTGCCTGCGCTGCGTCGAAGCCTGCCGCAAGGTGGCGGGGCAGAGCGCGCTCACCTTGAACGGCGTGGGGACCTCGGCCGCGATCGGCTTCGGGCCGGTCGGCATGAAGTGGGCCGAGAGCAGCCGCTGCGTCGCCTGCGGGCAGTGCACGTTGGTGTGCCCGACAGGGGCGTTGTCGGAAAAGGACCAGGGCGACGTGCTCCTCGACTGGATCGAGGATCCGGCGGTCACGACCGTCGTGCAGACGGCGCCCGCGGTGCGGGTGCAGCTGGGCGAAGCCTTCGGGCTCCCGCCCGGGACCAACGTCGAAGGCCGCATCACGGCGGCGTTGAAAGCCTTGGGCGTCGACTTCGTGATGGACACGCGCTGGTCCGCCGACGTGACGATCATGGAGGAGGGGACGGAGGTTCTCGCCAAACTCAAGGCCGACCGTGAGGCCGGCCGCCGCGGCACGTACTTCACGTCCTGCTGCCCGGGCTGGGTGAACTACGTCGAGCTTTCCGCCCCGGAATTGACCCCGAACTTGTCCTCCACCCGCAGCCCCCAGGCGATCTTCGGCGCCCTGTCGAAGACCTATCTGCCTCAAAAGAAGGGGCTCGATGCCAAGGCGATCCGCACCATCGCCATCATGCCCTGCACCGCGAAGAAGGAGGAGGCCGCGAGGCCCACGCTCGTCCGCGAAGCGGGCGTGCAGGACACCGACCTCGTGCTCACCACCCGCGAATTCGCGGCGGTGCTGCGCCGCGCCGGGATCGACCTCGCGCAGATGCCCGAAGTCCCGTACGACTCGCCCTTCATGAGCGCGTCGTCCGGGGCCGGGGCGCTCTTCGGCGCGACCGGGGGCGTGATGGAGGCCGCCGTGCGCACGATGCGCGCGGTGACGGGGGTCGACGACAAGACCTGGCGCCCGGCCTTCGAGGCCGTGCGCGGCATGGATGGGATCAAGGAGGCCGAAGTGGAACTCCCCGGCGTGGGCGTGATCCGGATCGCGGTCGTGCATGGTCTTGCGAACGTGAAGACCGTGGTGGAGGCCGTGAAGAGGGGCGAATCCCGTTGGGACTTCGTCGAAGTGATGGCCTGCCCCGGCGGCTGCGTCGGGGGCGGGGGCGCGGGCCGCGGGCAGCGGACGCCCCGCGCGGCGTTGCCGTCACGCCTTCAGGGCATCTGGAAGATTGATGCCGAGGCGCCGATCCGCGCCTCGCACGAGAACCCGGACGTGCGGCGGTTGTACGAAGACTTCCTGGGCGAGCCGGGCTCGCACTTGGCGCACGATCTTCTTCACTGCGAGTACCGGGACCGCCGGGCGGCGCCCAATCCCCCGTCCGCGGAGCAGCTCTTCCGGACGGTGGAGTTGACGGGGTATTGAACCCAGGAAAAGAAGGAGCAAACGCCATGACGGCGAAAGAACCACCCCGAAACGTCATCGACCCACCCCGAAGCACCGACGGCTTCCGAGCCATCCGTGAGGAAGGGTGGTGCTTCGTCGACAAGACGGACGTCATCGCCCGGCTCGCCGACGTCGGCGACTTTCTGATTTTTCTCCGGCCCGCGGGCTTCGGGAAGAGCCTTCTCGTTTCCACTTTGGCCGCCATGTGGCGGGGCGGACCGGACGCCGTCCGGGGTCTTCGCGCGGAAGGCCGTTGGCGCCATGAATCGTGCCGGGTCGTGGTGATCGACCTTTCAGCAATCCATCTGCCGAACCCCTGGAACGCAGGGGCTTTCGCGTCGGCGGCGGACGAGCTTCTGCGGCATGCATTCGCGCCTGCGGGATTCGCGACGGCTGCTGAGCCGATGGAGCCGCTCGCGCGATGGCGCGCGTTTTTGGAAGCCTCGCGGGGCGTCGTGCTCCTCATCGACGGCATCGACGCGCCTCTGCGGAAGGCTCCCGAGGAGGGCCGGACGGAGGTCGGGCGCTTCCTCGAGGGTTTCCTCACGATGGTGAAGAACCTCGGGAGCGGCCTGCGGTTCTGCCTCATCACGGGCGAAGCCATGGGGCTCGATCTCGCGGCGGCGGTCAACAACTTCTCGGACGTCTCGGGCGACCTGCCTTTCGGTGACCTTCTAGGCTTCACGACGGCAGATCTCCGCACCGGCCTTCGGCCGCTTGTTGAGCGGAAGGCGGAGGCCTTGGGGACGACGCCGGAGGCGGTGGTCGAGCAGATTGAGCGCACCTGGGAAGGACGGACCTTCGATGAGCTGCGCCGCACCCGCGTCGCGCAGCCTGCGGCCGTGCTCGCGTTTCTCACGGGGGACGAGGGGTTCCCGGGCGGGTGAAGCCCGGCACTCCGTCGGCGGAACTCCAAAAGAAGAGGCCCGTCCCGGTCCGTCCGCGGCCGGTCGGGACATCCGGTGGCCGGGCTCCCGCGCCCGGGAACGTTCAGGATCGTCCAAGAACGCCGAAGTCCGGAGGGCGCGTGGCCGTCCGGGCTTCGGGGAATGCGGTCGAAAGGGGATCAGGGAGCCGGTCGGAGCCGGTCAGAGTCGATCAAAGAGACGCGCCCAACTTCCTCGCTTCGTCGAGCGCGCCGGTTTCTTCCAAGGGGCGCATCGCGAGCCCCAGGCCGAAGACCTGACCCGCGTTCGTCCACTTGAGGTACCCGCAGATCGCGCGGAACTGGGCGGAAAGGGGCTCCATCGCTTCCGGCGCGGGGCCTGCGGCGACGGCAAGCAGAACCGCCTTCAAGCCCTTGGCGGCCACTTCGTCGTTGCGGGAGACGAAGCGGTCGACGACGGCTTTGAGCTGCGCGGTCATCCCGTAGTAGTACAAGGGCGTCGCGAGCACGACCGCGTCCGCCTTGAGAAGCGACGTGAAGACCTTCGCCATGCCGTCCGTGTCGACGTCCTCACCCTTGGTGAGGCGCTCGAGAAGCGCGTTCGTGCAGGGCTCGATCGTGAGCGTTTCGACGTCGATGCGCTCGACCTCGTGGCCCGCGGCGCGGGCGCCTTCCGAGAAGGCTTCGGCCAAAGCGGCGGTGGTGCCTTCGAGGTGGGGGCTGCCCATCAAGAGACAGATCTTCATGGTGTTGGTCCTTTGGGTTGAATTCGATTTTCGGGGGCGCACCGGGAACATTCAGGTGTCCGGGCGCCCGGGCCCCAAGAAGTGTAGGGCCTCCGCGGTGAATCTGCTTCACCGGGAGGCCCGTGGGTGGGGGTGTCGAGGTCAGGCGCGTCAGCCCTGCGGCTTCGGCTGTGCCTTGGCGGCCTCGGCCCGCCGGCGGCGTTCGGCCTGAACGAGTGCCAGCATCCGACCGCTCTCCTTCATTGCGGTGTCGGCCCAGCTGCCGAACCAGCCGCGGGCGGTCATGAAGCGCGAGATGAAGGCGTCGCGGTCGCGGCGAAGCACCATGTCGAGCTCCGGCGCCAAGCTCTCGACGTAGGCGCGGATGATGTCGGCGTTCGCTTCGGAACTCAAGACGATGTCGGCGTAGAGCCGGGGATCCTGTGCGAAAAGACGCCCCACCATCTCGAGCTCCAACCGGTAGATGGGGGACGAGAGCGCGAGGATCTGGCGCAGATCCGGCCGGATCTTCGAGAGGAAGACGCCGTAGGCGTAGGTCGTGAAGTGGCGGAGCGCCTGGATGATGCTCATCGAGCGGTCGTGGTCCGCGGCGGAGCATTCGACGACGGAGACGTCTTCGGACAAAAGGTCCCGGCGGAGTTCTTCCGAGGCTTCGGGGCAGCGTGCCCGGACGTAGACGAAGACCTGACGCGCGAGGTCGACGACGTCCGGCCCGAACATCGGGTGCATGCCGAGGACGGGGCCGGTGTGGGCCTTCAACATCGCTTCGACCGGCGCGCGCTTCACGCTCGTCACGTCGCAGAGCAGCGTGTCGGGGTCAAGAAGCGGCCCCAACTGCTTGATCACCGCGATCGTCACGTCGATCGGCGCCGACACGACGACGATCCCGGCCCCCGCGAGAATCTCGCGCGCGCGGGGCCAGTCGTCCCGCTCCAGAATCCGCACGGGGTGGCCGTGACGTCGGAAGAACGCCTGGAGGATCTTCCCCATGCCGCCCGCACCGCCCACGATGACGACGGGCTTGCGGGAGGGTTCGGCCTGCGCGGGAAGAGCCGGATCAGCGGCCCCGGCGGCTTCACCGGAGGAAGCCGCTCCGAAGGCCGCATCCGCCGCATCGCCCGGCATCGGATCGAGCCACGCGCGCTTTTCGACGAGCCGGATCCCTGCGGCGTCCCGCCACATGGCGAGCCACCCGTCGACGGCGGGCGTGTCGTCCAGGACGGCGCGCAGGCGCCACCCGTCGGGGAGCTTCGTCAGTTCCTGCTCGGCGCGGAAAGGCGTCTCTCTGAGGTTCCGGGCGGTGACGTCGCTCGTGAACTCCACGATGAGTTCGATCTTCTGGCCGTTCGAGTAGTTGAAGTGGCGCGAGGTCACGTAGGCTTCCAACGAAAACCCTTCGGGGCGGCGCGCCTGGCGCTCCAGAAGGTGCGCGCGCTTCATGCGGTGGAGCGCGAGGTGCCGCACGTCGTCGTAGTTTTCAAAGACGCAGACGAGGTAGAGGCGGCTGTCCTGCTGAACGAGCCCCAGAGGGGAGACCGTCCCCACCGTTTCGTGCCCCTGGGTGTTGACGTACTTGATCTCGATGAGGCTCCCGCGAAAGAGCGCTTCGCTCACGGTCTCGAAGACCTTCCCGTCGATCGCGGGCGGCACGACGGGAAGGGCGGGCGAGACGAAGGCGACTTTGTTCAGCCACGCCCTGGCCTTTTCGCTCCGGGCGTCCTCGTGAAGGACGTCCTTCGCCGCGTCGAAGAGCGAGGCCATCCCGCGCGCGATGTAGGGCGGGAGCTGGTGCTTCAGGTGCTCTTCGCAGAGCCGCAGCGTCAACGCTTCGCGGGGCGTCAGCCTCGTCGTCGCCAAGTCCGAGACGTCGGGCCCGCGCCGGTACCGGTAGGGCTTCGTCGTCTTGTCGACTTCGACGTTCATGTCGGAGGAGAGGACGAGGGACGAGAGCGCCCGCTGAAGACGCCTCGTCGGCACGTCGACGCCGTCGTCGGACAAGCGTTGGGCGAGTTCAGAAGAGGAGATCCAGCGGCCTCTGGGAATGCGCCTCAGGATGGCGATCAAGGTCGTCGCCTCGGTGAGGGCGTCGGTCGTGCGGGTCATGGTCGGTCCGGGTTGGGTAGTCGGTCGAATGACCCATCTTACCGCGGCCGCCGGGCTTCGAAGGCGGTGAATCCTCGGTGGAAGCGCGTAGGTGGAAACGGCAGAGCGTCGTGTGTTGACGCAGGAGGGCGGCCCCATGAGGGGCCCGGGAAGAGGCCGCCCGGGGCGCGAAAAAAGGCCCCGGACCCTTGCGGGTGCCGGGGCAAACTCACATTCACTCAAAGAACCGGGGGCCGGGATCGGAAGGTTCCGGTTCCCGGGGAGAAACGTTCGTCAGTTCTTCGCGACCTGCTGGCCGGCGATGCGGCCGAAGACCAGGCAGTCGAGAATGGCGACGGAACCGAGACGCACGGCGCCGTGGACGCCGCCCGTGGCTTCACCGGCCGCAAAGAGGTTCTTGATCGGCTTGTCCGTGCGCACGTCGAGGACGCGGCAGGTTTCGTCCGTCAGGAGCCCGCCCATGCAGTGGTGAACCTTCGGCTGGCAGAGGCCCGCGTACCAGGGGCCGTCGACCATCGGAACCTGGTCGTTGTTGATGTAGCGGCCGAGCTGCGGGTCGTTCTTCGACTTGACGGCTTCGTTGAAGGCGTCGATCGTGGCCTTGAGGTTTTCGTAGGGGATCTTCGTGCCCTTGGCGAGATCCTCAAGGGTGTCGTACTTCTCGACGATCTTCTGTTCGAGCATGCGTTCAAGGAACCCCGGGCGCTGCTTCTTCAAGGGACCGACGTTGGGTTCGTTGCAGAGCGCCCAGCACTGGCGGCCGGCCTGCTGCTCGACCATGATCGCGTCGGCGCGGACCTTGCGGTTCGCGAGTTCGTTCACGAAGCGCTTGCCGTCGGTGTTGACCCACACGCCGTATTCGGCGGCCGCGGTCTGGTTGAACTGCCAACCGATGCCCATGCCCTTTTCCTTCGGGTTGCCCCAAGGACCGCACTGGATCCAGTCGGCCTGGATCTGCAGGCACCCGATCGCGGCGGTTTCACGCCAAAGCTCAGAGGTGGCGCCCGGCTGGTTCGTCGTGTCGAGCGTGGCGTCCAACTTCGGGTCCTGGTGCATGCGGAAGGTCACGTCCGCGGAGAAGCCGCCGTAGCAGAGGACGACCCCCTTCGTGGCGCGGATGAACTTCGTCTTCCCGCTCTTCGCGTCCGGGAAGCGGTAGCCTTCGCGGACTTCAAGACCGAGGACTTCGCCTTCTTCCGTGCGGATGATGTGTTCGACGTAGCAGCGCTTGCGGATGGGCACGCCGAGCTTCTCGCACATCGCGATTTCCTTCGTGACGATCCCCGAGCCCGAGCCGTTCGTCGTCGTGACGTAGCGCGGAACCGAGTGGCCGCCTTCCTGACCGATCGCGTCCGGGAGGTACTCGACGCCGAGTTCCTTCACGGTCCATTCGTAGTTGGAGAGGGCGTGTTCGGCCATGAGACGGACCTTCTTGCGGTCGTTCATGTAGACCTGAACTTCCCGCCGATTTGACACTC
>NZ_JH604863.1 GCF_000250875.1 Sutterella parvirubra YIT 11816
CCACGACAGCTTCACGATCTCCAACGACCAAATCAAGATCGAAGGTTCACGCATACGCATCCCCAATTTGGGGTGGGTGCGCATGTGCGAGCCTTTGCGCTTCAAAGACGCCAAAGTGCTCTCCGTGACGATTTCACGGGGCGCAGACGATTGGTACGTCAGCATCTCCTGCGAATTGACGAGTCTCACGCACCTCAAGCCGGCCAAGAACCAAGGCCGGGTTGGGGTGGATCTCGGCATCCTGAAGATGGCGGTACTGTCGGACGGGCATGTCTTTGAAGCGCCGATGCCGCTCAAACACGCGTTGGCCCGGCTGAAGATTCTTCAGGAGATCATGAGCAGGGCCAAGCGCGGAAGCAGGAACCGACAAAAGCTGAGGGTGCGAATCGCCCGTCTTCACCGCCGGATCGCGAACATCCGTTCGCATGCGATCCATAAGCTGACGGCGTTTCTTGCTTCGAACTATTCCGAAGTAGTGATTGAGGATCTCAACGTCAAGGGCATGATGGCCAACCACCATTTGGCGCGTGCCATCGGCGACGTCGGGTTCTACGAGTTCCGCCGCCAGCTTGAGTACAAGATGGCGCTTCGCGGCGGGCTTCTCGTGGTGGCCCCCC
>NZ_JH604864.1 GCF_000250875.1 Sutterella parvirubra YIT 11816
TACACGTTATTCCCTTACTAGTCCTAACGGGGAAGATATGCCGCTCAAAGCGTTGGGCGGTTTGCTTGGGCCTAATGGGGTTTCGTTCGGCCCACGCCTCGGATTTTTCCTCTATCCAGCGCAGGGCGCACTCCCGCACCGTCGGTGCGGACTCCTCCGCCTTTTCAGCTTCGGCTGCGGCTTCGCGGGCGGCCCTTTCGTCAATGGGGTCCCGACCGTTGTCGATGAGTTCCCTTGCTTTGGCCCCAAGGGTTCGCGCCGTCTTTATGTCAATGTCATTGCCGACGGCATACTCGCGGTTTTTGCCGGTGGTCGGGCTTGTATACCGGATGTAGTAACGGAGGTGCCCGCCTTGGCGCAACACGGTCAGCCCCCGGACGCCGCCGACGGCTCTCTTTTTGTTCTCCCGAAGGGACCTCAGGTCAATTGCAGTGAGTAGTTTCGCGGTGCGCATTTTATTGGGGGTACGAGATAGGCTAACGTCTATACCCCCAATAGTACCCCCAATAAAATCACCGGTTGTGAGTGTTTGGGGCTGGACGGGAATGGACAACCGAGAGGCAGGAATACCTCAGGTTTCCTAGAGACAAAAGAAAATCCCGTACCGCGTTGGACGGTACGGGATTATTTAGTGGTTGCGGGGGAAGGATTTGAACCTCCGACCTTCGGGTTATGAGCCCGACGAGCTACCGGGCTGCTCCACCCCGCGGTAAATTCGTCACTGCCGCGTGTCTGCGGCGTTGAGATTTGAATTATGCGGAACAACCCGAGGTCCGTCAAGAGTTTGATGCTTTAAATTTACAAACTGTTGCATATACCTATATCGAGGTAATTCTTGGGTCGCAAATTTCAGGCGGATTTGGGCCGCATGTATAATGAGACGATTCTACTTCCCGCAGGTTGGGAGGCCGAATCCCCAACTGACAAAATGCGGCGGACGAGGGCCCCCGTCCGAACAGCCGGACGCCGAGCGCCGCAGGACTACAAGATCCCAAGCATCATGCTCTACAACATTGCTCGACGCGTTCTCTTCTCGATGAACCCGGAGATGGCGCATGCCGTCACGATGTCCAACCTGGATTGGATCGTTCACCTGGGTCTTCACAAGCTCATCACCCACATGCCCGACGATGACCCCGTCACGGTGATGGGCGTGCGCTTCCCGAACACCATCGGTCTTGCGGCCGGCATGGACAAGGACGGCGAACGCGTGAGCGCCTTCGGCGGCCTCGGCTTCGGTCACGTCGAAATCGGCACGATCACGCCGTTGGCGCAGCCGGGGAATCCCAAGCCCCGACTCTTCCGCCTGATCCCCGCGGAAGGCGTCATCAACCGCATGGGCTTCAACAACGAAGGCGTCGTGCAGGTGTTGGAGAACCTCCGCAGCGCCGATGCGTTCCGCCTTCGCGGCGGCGTCCTCGGGATCAACATCGGGAAGAATGCGGTGACGCCGATTGAGAACGCGCTCTCCGACTATGAGAAGTGCCTCGACGCCGTCTACGACCACGCCGACTACATCGCGGTCAACATCTCGTCCCCCAACACGAAGAACCTCCGCGCGCTCCAGGGCGAGAGCGAACTCGAAAACCTCGTGAAGGGCATTACCGCGAAGCGCGAAGCGTTGAAGGAAGCCCGCAACGGCAAGCACGTCCCCATCGCCGTGAAGCTCGCGCCGGACCTTGAAAACGACGAGATCCTCCGCTGCGTCGACACGTTGATGGCGCACGGCATCGACGGCGTGATCGCGACCAACACGACGATCGCGCGTAAGCGTGTCGAAGGACTCCAACACGCGCAGGAAACGGGCGGCCTCTCGGGCGCGCCCCTTCGTGAGCGTTCGACCGAAGTCGTCCGCCTCATTGCGGATCACGTCAAGGGCGAACTCCCGATCATTGCGTCTGGCGGCGTGATGACGGGCAAGGACGCCGTTGAGAAGATGGAAGCGGGCGCGCAGCTCGTGCAGCTCTTCACGGGCTTCATCTACAACGGTCCGAAGCTGGTGGCCGACAGCGTCGAAGCCGTCGCCGCCTGGCGCCGCGCGCAGGCGAACTGACCGTAGGTCTGTTTCCCTGGACGAGAAACCCGGCTGCGAGGCCGGGTTTCGTCGTTCTGGGGATTGGTCTTTCGAGGTCCCTGATCAGGCGGGTCGGATCGCGATGAAGCATCCGGCGCGGGCCTGGGCGGCAGGCAGGCGCAGGACGCAGTGGCGTCGGCCGCGGTTCAGAAGTGCGGCGACGCCGAGCATCTGGCCGACGGCGGAGAAGACCGGGTAGCCGGCGTCGCCTTCAAGGCGCCCCGCCTTGTCGACGCAGTAGAGCAGCGTGTCGTCGCCGTCGATCTTCGCGTGGTAGACGAGGAGGTAGCCGTGCTCCGCGAGGTTGCGGGAGAGAAGACGGCTCGCGACGGGCGTGAGCACCCCGGCCAAGAGGCCCAGTCCCAAAAGGAAGATGGCGGAAATCAACGGGTCGGCCCCGAACTGCCGCTCGATGAAGGAGCGACTCGTCAATCGGGCGGCTTCCGCATCGGGGAGCACCGTCACCGACCAGGGCGGCAATTGAAGTTCGCGCGGGTTGCCGCGCTCATCCATCACGCGGGCGGTGATGTCGAGGGTGAGCCTGCCGGTGTGGAGTTGAGGGAGCGCCGTCAACGTCACGCGCCATCGCTGGCCGCTCGCGAACCAACGGGGCGAAGACGAGGCGGAGTTGACCGCGATGAGGTTCGTCTCAGGGGTCGTGTGGACGACGATCGCCACCGAAGCGTCCTTGGGGACGTCGTTGAGGGTGCCGGAGAGCGTGAGCGCCGCACCGGGCCATGCCGCCAAGGTCTGCTCGGGCGTGTTGATGCCGCGCCGGAGTTCGTCCGCGCAGGCGAACATCCCCAGCGACAGGGCCAGAACGGCCGTGCCGACGAGCGTGCGCCGCGTCCATCGCAGGATGCGTGCGGCTCGGGTGGGAGGAGTGTTCGGTCGCGTCATGACTGTCGGAAGGCAACATTGATCGGATCGCCTTGGCATTGTAGGGGGAGGCGGATACGGTGCGGACGAGTTGCTCTGAGTAGTCTCTCCCATGATGGGTGACGGGACGCAAGGAAGGGCGAGATGGCGGGCGGAGTGCGGGCGTCAAAAATTTGAGCGCCGCCCTTGACAGCAGGGGTTCGCTTCGGCACAATGCGTAACTCGTTTCTCCGGACGGGCCCCTCCGGCCGGTCGGATGAGACGGACGATCTTTAAAAATCAGAATTCAACGAACCGAT
>NZ_JH604865.1 GCF_000250875.1 Sutterella parvirubra YIT 11816
GTGAGAGTAATTTCCGCGTGGAAATTCAGGGCGGAGCGCAGTCGGCTCGCGACTTCCGCGTCCGTTTTCCAGCTCCGGATGTCAAGAGTGTTTCCGGTGCGCTCCCGCCAGTCCTTCGTGATTTCAAGGAGTTTCGTCATGAAGGCTCGCACGAACCATGCTTGGGTGCCATTGACGCGCGATTTGTTCTGGGCGGCGAGTTCGCGCAGCACGATTCGGCGGGCATCGGATTCATCGTCCAAAAAGAGCGCGTGTCGGACGGCGTCCTGCTCTTTTTCGTTCAAGAGCTCAAAGTGACGAAGACGATTCGCCGAGGCGAGCTTGCCGACGATATCTTCGATCGAAGCCGCGATCGTGGTGACGTCGGCCGTACCGAAGACCGCCGTCAGATATGTCTTGTGAAGTTTGTTGAGACCATACCGCTTGTCGGCTTTGGTCTGATTGCCGGGACGCGAGACGCAGATCAGATTCGCTTCTGAGTTGAAGACTGATCCCATGGCGCTCGTCGTGAAGGCGCGAGGGATGATGTGGTCGTACTCGACCACGTCACCGAGCTTCGCGCCGGTGTACGCGCAGATGCCGCGACTGGCTTCACGGATGCGGCTGTCTTTGTCCTGCCAGCGCTTGAGCTCAAAGTTGAGCCCTTTCTCGGCGTTCTTCTTCGCGAGAGTGTTCTTCTTGAGCTCCGCGGTCGACGCCGAAAAGGCGAAGCGGTTGGACTCAATGATGATTGAATACCGGATGTCCGTATCTGTGAGCTCCTTCCGCGACATCAGGTGCTGAGCAGCAAGCTTCGCTGCTTCGAAAGCCTGCCGGTCCAAAGCCTTCGACAATACGCCGTCGAACGGCCGGACGGCGTCAGCGGGGAGGCGCGAGCATTGAGCCATGCCGGCGGCGTTCGCGCGCATGCGCCAGTGATTCTCGAGATGCGCGGCGAGAGACGTCGAGGTGAAGCCGTCCCGCTCCGTGTCGATGAGCGTATGAAGCTGCGCGAATACGTACGGACTTGCGGTCCTTTCGAGCTGCTTGGGCGTGAGTTGAAGAACGTCGCGCAGGAAGGCGTGCATCGTCTTCGTGGCGTTCCAAGCCTTGAAAAGATCTTTCTCTTCGGCGTTCGTCGGCTTGAACTTCTTCTTTTGGTCTTCCGCAGCTCGAATCTTGGCGTCAAGGGCATCGTAGCGCATGCGGAATTCGCCGCCGAAATCCTTTCGGATCGCTTCAATGCTTCGGCACAGCGACGCCGGTGTGCTGCGGGACTTCTCATGCACGTGACGGTTCCACAGAACCGTGCGCAGAATGCGACCGATCTCCGGCGTCGCATCCAAAATGTTGCCGAGCAAAAGATCAAGGACTTTTTTCTTCATCGGCGGATGGATGTCCGCTCGTTCGAGAAGGCGTGACGGGCCGTCAAGCCACAAGCCGTTTTTCGCGGCAGCGACCTCTTCGTAGTACTCGGCTGCGAACGTCAGAAACGTCTCCACGTGCTGCGTGCCCAGCGTGTCAGAAAGCGTTGCGAGGGGCTCATGGAGCTCCTGAGTGCGGTATCCGGCAGCGAGAGCTCGAAGGGCGTATCGGTCGAGCTTGCTGCTGCGGTCCAGTACGCGCTGCAGGACGTAGCTGTCCGCATAGACGGACGGATCCTGGTTCCGGTTGAACATTCGCGAGCGGCGGTCGGTGTAGAGCAGGATTTCATCAAGTCCGGTGCTCAAAGCCCTGTCGGCGCGCTCGAATTTTTGGCTCCAGATACGCCACTTGTCGCCGTACCGGCGGGTGAGCTCCGCGGCGGAGAGCCAAAGCGTCTGATCGAACGGCGGACGGCGGTTGTTCTGATCTTCATAAGGGGGGATCGTGCGGCGCGGATCGGTGGTGCAAAGCGCATCCAGAATGTCTTTCGACGCGGTCAGCTCGTCAATGAGCTTCTTCATGTCGGCCTTGCGCTCAGCGTCAGGGTGGAAGTACTTCAAGCCGCGAAGCCAAACGACTTGAAACTTCTCGGGATTCCACTGGTTGGCGACTTCCGGGTTCGGTTCGTCAAAGTACCAGCGTAGGGCGCGCAGCTGAAGGTTCGAGACGTTGCAGATGAACGTCTTGAAGCGCTCTTCCGATCCAAAGAGCTCAAAGACGCCCTGAAGACGGGGGTCGCGGAGCATGTCGTGCGCGATCATCTCGAAGTACTTGCTGCGGTGATGATGCCCGAGTCCCAGCTGCATGACGATCGACTTCGCTTCGCTCGACAAGACCTTGATCGCATCTGCGTACAGTTTTTTCTGTTCCGCGAACTCCGGGAACTGTTCCGTCACGTACTTTCCAAAGTCTTTGGCGGAGGGAAGCGCCTTAAACAGTTGTTCAACGGCGCCGGGGTTTTGCGAAAGGGCGTCCCATTGTGTGCTGATGGGGATGCCGAGGGAGAAAAAGCCTCCAAGGGTTTCGTGGTCGGCAAAAACCGCAGGATCGACGCTGTCAAGGGTCGTAGGATCGACTTGAGCTTCAGACTCAATGCGGGTGAAGCCGCGTCGCTTGAGAAGAGAACTCAGCGCCTCCACCGTTCGACGCATTTCTTCGTCCCGAATGAGTCCGGGTTTTAGTTTGCGCAGAGCGTCAATGACCTGAAGAACGAGGCGGCGCGCGAGCTTGAAGCGTTTGCCGCCGCGCAGACGGTGTCGGACGGCACGGCGATTCGTCGTGGAGTAGTTGAGCCCATCCCCGTCTGCGGGCTGGACGATGGTGTACGCAGCGGCATATTCAGCGGAAGGAGCGGCACCGGCAGGGTGATTGACGAGGAAAAGCCCGGTGTTCTTCGCACCAAGGTCGAAGGAAGCTGAGGAATGGAAGACAGGTCGGACGGTAGGCATGATCAATGCGGTGGGGTTGGTTGATGGCGCACGAGGCGAGGTCCGATCCAAGTTAGAAGATTTTGAACGATGGAGGGCGGGGGTTTTCCCGAGAAATTCAGGCTTTCTAAGGGATCTTGAGAGGGGTTGAGAAGGGGAATAAAAAAGCCCGATTTCCAACGAAATCGGGCTTTTCTGAAGTGTTCTGGCGGAAGGAGAGGGATTCGAACCCTCGATACGGAATTTCCGTATGCCGCCTTTCCAGGGCGGTACAATCAACCACTCTGCCATCCTTCCTAGATGCTTCGGCGTCAACGTGGGTTCGTGGTGACGAAACTTCACGCTCAAGAGCTCGCGCTCAGCCGAGAGACGCAACTATACCGAGGCACAGCCGGACTGTCAAGAGTTCCGAAAATTTTTTCTCACTTCGCGGTCATCAGCGCCAGCGTGACCTCGAGACTCTTCTCCCAGCCGGAGAGCGGCAGCATTTCCGCGCGCGAGTGGAAGTTGAGCCCAGCCGTGAAGTAGTTCGGCGTCAGCAGCCCCTTGGTCGAGAGGAAGGAGCCGTCAGTACCACCGCGCATCGGCATCGTGTTCGGCTCGATGCCGAGTTCGTCGAAGACTTCGTAGAGGCGGTCGATCCCGGAGCGGTTTTCTTCCGTCACGCTGTCCGCGATGTTCGCGTAGCTGTCTGCCATGGTGAGTTCGATCTGCGCCTTCGGATGGCGAAGTTTCAGATACTCGCAGGCTGCGCGCACGAGCGCCTTCTTCGCGTCGTAGCCGGCGCGGTTGTGGTCGCGGATGTTGAGCGTGAGTTTGCCGGCGGCGGGCGTCGCTTCGATCGTCTTCACGTGGATGAAGCCCTCGCGCATTTCGGTGTGCTCGGGCGTCTCGGCGCGGTCGAGCATCGAGATGAAGTCGTGCAGAACCATGATCGGGTTCACCAACACGTTTTTCGACGACATCGGGTGCGCGGGCACGCCCTTGACGCTCACCGTCGCCCCACCCGCGTTGAAGGTCTCGTAGACGAGTTCGCCCAACGCGCAGCAGTCGATCGTGTAGGCGACGTCGACGGGGAAGCGTTCGAGCTCAAGGCGCTTTGCGCCCAAAAGCCCGATTTCTTCGTCCGGCACGAAGGCGACGTAGATGTCGCCGTGGGGGCGGTTTTCGCGGATGACGATGTCGAGCGCCGCCATGACGTTCGCGACCGCGGACTTGTCGTCCGCGCCGAGGACCGACGTGCCGTCCGAGACGAGGATGTCGTCGCCGACATTGGGGGCGAGTTCGGGGTGCGCGTCGGCGCGGATCCAAAGATCCTTCTCCGCGTTCTGAAGAATGTCGCCGCCGTCGTAGTTTCGGACGAGCTTCGGATGGATGTCGGGCGAGAGGCCCACGTCGACCGTATCGAGGTGCGCGACCCAACCGAGCGTCTTGACGCTCTTGCCGGAGGGCAGGTTCGAGGGGAGCTTCGCGGTGAGGACGGCGTATTCGCTCAGATGAATGTCGACGAGACCGAGTTCGCGAAGTTCTTCGGCGAGGATCTTCGCGAGCTCGCGCTGGCCTTCCGTGCTCGGGACGACGCCCGCCTTAGGGTTGCTCTGAGATGTGCAGGCGACGTAGCGCAGGAATCGTGCGAGGAGATTCTTCTTCTTGGCGGAGAGCGCGTCGTCGGTGAGCGCGGTGGTGGGGTCGATGGCGGTGTTGGCCGTCATGATTGGTCCTTTGGCAAAATCAGAGATTCCGCGCACGCGTGAGCGGTGCTCCTCTATACTGCGCGGGTTCTTACTTTCGACTTTTATGGCGCTCAAAGTCTACGACTTCTCCTGCGAAAACGGGCACACCTTCGAAGCGTGGCTCGCTTCGCCCGACGACGAAGCACTGTCCTGCCCCGTGTGCGGTTCGACCAAGCTCGAACGCCGTCCTGCGGCTTCGCGCATCGGGCGCGTCGAGGGCACCGTCCGCACTGACGTCGACCAAGATCTCGCCAAGCGCCGTGCTTTGGAAGCGAAGGCGCTCACGGCGATGCGCCGGGTCGTCGCCGAAGCCGAAGACGTCGGCCGCCGCTTTCCTGAAGAAGTGCGCAAGATGGCTCTGAACGAAACGAAGCATCGCCTCGTCAAGGGGGAGTGTTCCGCGGAAGAAGCGCTATCGCTTCTTGAAGACGGCATCCCCGTCGCGCCCGTGCCGGATTTTCTCAAGTCGAACAACTGAACGACAGAATCCTCTCTGCTTTTCCACATACGTATGACCGAAGAATTCGCCCCGCATCCCGCCATTGACCTCATGAACCAGGACAACGTCTTCCTCGCGTTGGAAGAGCTCGGCATTGCGCACATGCAGCACTGCTGGATCCTCGCCAACGCCCCGGAGCACGAAGACGCCGCCGCGGTGGCGGAGCAGGCGTCGGAGTTTCTCGAAGACCTGACGTCGCTTTTCGTGGGTGAGGCCGGTCCGGACCGCGTCGTGCCGAACGGTTGGGCGGGTTTGAAGATGGGCGGCCACCTGCGCCGCACGATGCCGACGGTGCTCGCCGCGCGACTGCCGGAGGCGTTCGCCGGTCAGGCTTTGGAATCGGTGCCGGATGCCGTCATCATCCGCACCGCGCTTGAGGCCTATCTTTCGTCGCTCGAAAAGGTCTCCACCGAAGACGCGGCGCACGCCGCCCGCGGCGCGAAGCTCCCCGCGAAGGACTACGTCGACTTCATGGTCGCCTGGTCGGGCGTCTTCTCCGGCAAGGCGGACGCGCTCAAGCTCGATCCGCGGTTTGCGCTCTGATCGGCTTCAAAGACAGAATTTATCGACCGCCTGCGGCGCCGTGCATCTGCCAAGCGATGCGCGGCGCTTTGCGTTTTGGTGCCTGCGCTTGAGCGCTAATGCGTTCGGATACGTGCTCGTCCTTAAGTCAAGAGGGGGCGCGAAGAGCGCGAAAGATGCAAAAAGGAGTACTCCGAACGGCGGATCCCGGTGGATATAATGGCCCGGACTCTCATGCCCGGCCGCGTCAGCGTTAAGGCACTGAAAAAGGAGACAAATCATGGAAACATCTGCCGGCGTCAACGCACTGACGATCGTCTTTGCGGCGTTGTGCGTCTTCGCCATTGCGTACCGTTTCTACGGCCTCTTCCTCGCACAGAAGGTGCTTTCGCTTGATGCCGCGCGGCAGACGCCTGCGGTCCGTCAGGCGGACGGCAAGGACTACGTCGCCACCGACCGATACGTCCTCTTCGGCCACCACTTCGCCGCGATCGCGGCGGCGGGTCCGCTCTTGGGGCCGGTGCTCGCGGCCCAGTTCGGCTACATGCCGGGGTTGCTTTGGATCCTGATCGGCTGCGTGCTGGCGGGCGGCGTGCACGACATGGTCGTGCTCTTCTGCTCGGTGCGCCACCGCGGCCGAAGCCTCGCCTACATCGCCTCGACCGAAGTCGACAAGCGCACGGGCTTCGTCGCCTCCTGGGCGGTGCTCGCGATTCTGATTCTGACGCTTGCCGGACTTTCGATCGCGGTCGTCAACGCGATGCACGACTCGCTCTGGTCGACCTACACGGTCGCGGCGACGATTCCGATCGCAATCCTCATGGGGCTCTACATGCAGATCTGGAGGAAGGGGGACGTGCGCGGCGCGACCCTGATCGGCGTCGTTCTGCTCGTGCTCTGCCTCCTCTCGGGCCCCTGGGTTGCTGCGCACCCCGAGTATTTCGGCTGGCTCGACATCGACCGCAAGACGATGAGCGTGCTGATCCCGATCTACGGGTTCTTCGCGTCCGTCCTGCCGGTGTGGCTCCTTCTGCTGCCGCGCGACTACCTGTCGACCTTCCTTAAGATCGGCACGATCGGCGCGCTCGCGATCGGCATCGCCTTCGTGATGCCCAACTTCCAGATGCCCGCCTTCACGCAGTTCGTCGGTGGCGGCGGCCCGATCGTCGGCGGCCCCGTGATTCCGTTCATCTTCATCACGATCGCCTGCGGCGCGCTCTCGGGCTTCCACGCGACGATCGGAACCGGCACGACGCCGAAGATGATCAAGAACGAGCGCGACGTGCTCTTCGTCGGGTACGGCGCGATGCTGATGGAAGGCTTCGTCGCCGTCATGGCGCTCGTTGCGGCCTGCGTGCTCGTCCCCGCCGACTACTTCGCGATCAACGCGACGCCTGAAAAGTTTGCGGCTTTGGGCATGTCGGTCGTCGACCTGCCGACCCTTGAAGCCCAGGTGCACGAAACGTTGGCGGGCCGTCCGGGCGGTTCCGTCTCGCTCGCGGTCGGCATGGCCCACATCTTCGCGCAGGTTCCCTTCATGGAAAACCTGATGGCCTACTGGTACCACTTCGCGATCATGTTTGAGGCGGTCTTCATCCTGACGGCGGTCGACGCCGGGACGCGCGTGGGCCGCTTCTTCCTGCAGGAAATGATGGGGAAGGTCTGGCCGAAGTTCGCCGACAAGAACTGGGTGCCGGGCGTCATCATCACGTCGGCGCTCTTCACGGGTTCCTGGGGCTACCTCGTCTACTCGGGCGACATCGGTTCGATCTGGCCGCTCTTCGGCATCTGCAACCAGCTGCTTGCCTCGGTCACGCTTCTGATCGGCACGACGGTGATCCTCCGCATGAACAAGGCGAAGTACGCCTGGGTGACGGGCGTGCCGGGCGTCCTGATGACGTTTATCACGTTCTGGGCGGGGATTTGGCTGATCGTCAACCAGTACCTCCCCGCGAAGCAGTACCTGCTCGTTACGCTCTCGATTTTGGTCATGGTGCTGATGGTCTTCGTCATCTTCGGCACGATCAAGCGCTGGCTGGAGCTCCTCTCGATCCGCACGACCACGAAGGACGCGTGGGGGAACGAGGTCAAGGTCTGCGTCGAGGAATAATGTCCTCCTGAGCCGCTACAATGAAGCCGCGCCGGACGAAACCGGCGCGGCTTTTTTATGGTCAGATGAAGGAGGATCCCGTGCCGAGCAACCAGTACGAAACCTTTCTGAAGTACGTCTTCGAACACGGGACGCCGAAGAGCGACCGCACCGGCACCGGGACGCGCTCCGTCTTCGGCTACCAGATGCGCTTCAACCTCGAAGAGGGCTTCCCGCTCGTGACGACGAAGAAGCTCCATCTGCGCTCGATCATCCACGAGCTTCTCTGGTTCCTCCAGGGCTCGAGCAACATCGGGTACCTCAAGGAGAACGGCGTCTCGATTTGGGACGAGTGGGCCGATGAGAACGGCGACCTGGGTCCCGTCTACGGCGTTCAGTGGCGCTCCTTCCCGACGCCCGACGGCGGGCACGTCGACCAGATCGCGAACGTCGTCGAGCAGATCCGCTCGAATCCCGATTCGCGCCGCCTCATCGTCTGCGCGTGGAATCCGGGCCAGATCGACAAGATGGCGCTTCCGCCCTGCCACTGCCTCTTCCAGTTCTACGTCGCCGACGGGAAGCTTTCCTGCCAGCTCTATCAGCGCTCGTGCGACATCTTCCTGGGCGTCCCCTTCAACATCGCGAGCTACTCGTTGCTCACGCACATGGTCGCGCAGCAGTGCGGCCTGGGGCTGGGCGACTTCGTCTGGACGGGCGGCGACTGCCACATCTATGACAACCACGTCGAGCAGGTTCAGCTGCAGCTCTCGCGCGAGCCGCGTCCGTATCCGAAGCTCGTCATTCACCGGAAGCCCGACTCGATCTTCGACTACAAGTTCGAAGACTTCGAAATCGTGGGCTACGACCCGCATCCCCACATCAAGGCCCCTGTGGCGGTCTGAGGAGTGGTGATGCTGCAGTTGATCGTGGCGCGGGCCCGAAACGGGGTCATCGGTGGGGAAAACAGGATGCTTTGGCACGTGCCGGAGGACTTCCGCTTCTTCAAATCGACGACGATGGGCTCGCCCGTCGTCATGGGACGAAAGACGCGCGAGTCGATCGGTCGAGCCTTGCCCGGCCGGCGAAACATCGCCGTGTCGCGCCGAGCCGATTGGCACCCTGACGGAACGGAGGTCTTCCCGACGCTTGCCGCCGCGCTCGCCGCGGCGTCGGACGGGGCGGAAAACGTCTTCGTGATCGGGGGCGGTGAGATCTACCGTCAGTCCCTACCTCAAGTTGAGCGCGCCTACGTGACGGTGATCGACGAGGACTTTGAGGGCGATACGGTCTTCCCGGACCTCCCGGAAGCCGAGTGGACGATGACGGTGCTCGACCGCCTGGAGCCCACGGAGACGCGTCCCTTCGCGGTGGAATTCCGCCGGTACGACCGGCGCTGAGAAAGCGCCTCCGGGTCGTTTTGAAAAGGCGTCAGGCTTCGGCCCGGCGCCTTTTTTGTGCGCTGCGGGGAGCGGAACGGGAG
>NZ_JH604866.1 GCF_000250875.1 Sutterella parvirubra YIT 11816
GCGCTTCTCCAACGAGAGGCACAGAGAAAATCCCCGGCCGCTTCCGTCGACCGGGGATTTCTTCAAGTGGGGTTCAGCTGGTGGATCTCAGCCCTGCACGGCTTCCGGAGCATCCCCCGCCTTCTGCTTGGCGGCCAAAGCCTCGATGCGGTCGAAGAAGCTCGGTTCTTCGCCTTCTTCGCGCATCTTCGCGAAGACCGTCGCGAGCACAGGACCCGTGATGTTGTGCCAGAGGGCGCCGATCGCGGAGGGGAGCGCGGCCATCGGGTTCATGGCGAAGTGCACGGTGGCGAGCGCGGCGCCGAGGCCCGAATTCTGCATGCCGACTTCGATCGAGAGGCACTTACGCTTCGAGAGGTTCATGCCGAGCATCTTGGCGAAGAGGTAGCCGAAGCCCAACCCCATCGCGTTGTGGAGCGCCACCGCGGCGAAGACGAGGAGACCGGCCGAGACGAGCTGCTTCTGGGCGCCGCCCACGACGGCGGCGGCGATGGTGACGATCGAGATCACGGAGACCAAGGGCAGCGCGGCGACGATGTTGTCCAACTTCCGACCGAGCCACTTGTGGGCGAAGACGCCGGCGGCGACGGGCACCACGATGATCTGGACGATCGAGACGAACATCGCGACGGGGTCCACTTCAAGCCATTCGGAGGCGAAGAGATACATGAGGGCCGGGGTCATGACGGGCGCCAAGAGCGTCGTGCACGAGGTGATCGTGACGGACAGAGCCACGTCGCCGCGGGCGAGGAACGTCACGACGTTCGAGGCCGTGCCGCCCGGGCAGCAGCCCAAGAGCATCAGGCCCACGGCCACCTCGGGCGGCAGGTCCATCACGATGCAGAGCACCCAGGCCGAGACCGGCATGATGACGAACTGACCGACGATGCCGATCGCGACGTCGCGCGGGCGGCGGAAGACTTCACGGAAGTCCGCGGGCGACAGGGTGAGCCCCATGCCGAACATCACGACGCCGAGAAGAATCGAAATGTAGGGCGCGGCAAGCTTGCAGGTTTCCGGAATGACGAAGCCGGCGATACCGGCGAATACGACGAGTACGGCGAAGTACTTGTTGGCGAGACGCGAGAGCGTGACGAAAACCTGCAGCATGGTCGATTACCTCATAAATTTGCCGGCTGCATAGGCAGCCGTGCACCCGGAGCGGAAGTTCTTCTGGGTCATGATTCTTGAAACTTGAAAACGTGCGGCCGGTGGGTTTCTGTTCCCCGCGGCCGCGGGTTCATGACGGATGGGAAAGCGCCGGAGGACCTGCATCAGGCGTCGTTTTGCGGTTTGGCCCGAGGGGTCCGTTTCGCCTTTCCGTTCGCACAATCTATCAGCGCGATCGGGAGGAGGGTGGCGCGCACTTCCCGCAAATGGGGGAGAGCTGAGGTTTTCGAAGAAAGATATGAGATTTGCCAAAGCGCTTTGGCTGTATGAAGTAGGGAGATTGTCTTAGGGCATTACGGACGTTTTTTCAAAAACGCCGAAGGCGCCCCCGAAGCGCTTCGAAAGGACTTCCCGACCGGGGTCGAACGGGCGTCGGGGAGGGACGGAGAGCGCCGCACGGGGGTCCTTGCTCAGAAGCCCTGGATCGTGCCGATCCCGGGGACGACGAAGCTCGAACGCCTCAAAGAAAACGTCGCGGCGGCCGAGGTGGAATTGACGGCGGAAGACCTCGCGCTCCTTCGCCGCGAGCTCGACGCGACGCCCGTGCAGGGCGATCGCTACCGGCCCGAGCACGCGAAGCGCGTGGTCGAATAAGGCGCAATGAGGCTGAACAAGTCCTCTCCTCTATGAACGAACGGCGCACCGGGTCAAACCGATGCGCCGTTCGTCTTGGGACGGGTCGGGATGCCCGGAGGAGTGAGTGTCGGGCGTCCCGGGGGTCGGGGCGGTTCTTCGGGGGTGGTGTCGGGGGATCTTCCTTCTCTTCGTGCTCTTCTTCCTCTTTATTCCTCTTCTTCCGCTCAGTCTCAGATCAGCTCAAACCGGATGGGGAAGCGGAGCCGCACGTCCTTCCCCGGCGCCGACCAGCGCTTCGAGGCGCGCTTCACCGCGCGGATCGCGGCGACGTCGAGGTCCTTGTGCCCTGCGGTCTTCCAGACGTCGAGGTCGCGGAGCGCACCGTCGGCGGCCACCGTGAACTGGAGGACGGACGAGCCTTCGAGCTTCATCGCGCGGGCCTTCCGGGGGTATTCGAGCGAGTGCTCCACGAGGCGCTTCACTTCGGAGAGGAACGGATCGACCGATTCGCCGTCCACCAGCGTCGAGATCCCGCCCGCATCCGACGAGCTCGCGGCGCCGGGGGCGGAAGCCCCGGCGGCGGCCGACGGGACGGGCGACGGCGCGGGGGCGGGCTTGGCGTTCGTCTTCGCGACCTGTGCGGGGCTCTCAACCGGCTTCTGCGCGGGCTTCTGAACCTTCTTCACGACCTTCTTCTCAACGACCTTCTTGACGGGTTCGGGCTTCGGTTCGGGTTTCGGTTCCGGTTTGGGTTCGGGTTTCGGCTCAGGCTTCGGTTCCGGTGTCGGCTCCACGACGGGCTCGGGCTCCGGGGTCGGTTCCGGCTGGGCCTCTTCGACGGGCTGCTCAAGAGGCTCTTCCACCTGTTCGGGGGCCTGTTGGGGTTCGGGTGCGGCCACTTCTTCCGTGGCCGGCGCCGCTCCCGCGAACTGCGAGAAGGCCATCGACACCGAGACGGCTTCGCCCGCCGCGCGGTAGGCGGATTCCGGCATCGCCCAGAGCGTGCCTATAAGCAGCGGCGCGTAGAGCGCCGCCGCCGCGGCGAAGGAGCGCACCGAGCGGGCGCAGTCCTCAGCGGCCGCCGCGCTTTTCAGTCTCAACGGTGAAGTTTTCATGCTTGTTCCTGCGCAGGAGGTCGATCACCTGAATGAAGCCGTCGAAGCGCGCCTCGCGGTCGATGCGGAGCACAACGCGGTCCTTCGGACCCAGGGCCGAGAGATGCCGCTCGATCCCTTCCAGGTCCGTCTTCTCGCCCGCCCAGTGAATCGTCCCGGCGGCGTCGATCTGGATCAACGCCGGAGGCGCATCCGCCTGATGCGGCGTTTCCGCCGAGTCCGCCTGCGGGAGCTTGATCTCGATTTCGCCCTTCGCGATGAAGGTGGAGATGGAGAGCACCATCGCGAGGAGGACGAGCATGATGTCGATGAAGGGAACGATGTTCAAGGGTTCCTTCTTCGGAATCTCGATCATGGTGGCGTCTCCCCGGGGTTACTCGGCCGCGGCGGCGGGACGCCACTTCGCGGAGAGCACGTTGATGCGGCGCTGGAGCGCGTTGTAGATGATGAGGGTCGGGATCGCGACGGCGAGGCCGAGAGCGGTCGCCTTCAGAGCGAGCGACAGCCCCGTCATGATGTCCGACGCGTTGATCGTGCCGCTCGTGCCCATGTCGTAGAAGGTGATCATGATGCCGATCACGGTCCCCAAAAGCCCCACGTACGGGGCGTTCGAGTAGATGATGTAGAGCGTCGTCAGGTTGTTCGTGAGCGCTTCGTCGTAGTCTTCCTTCGTCGCGTAGCGGGAGGCGTCGAGCGCGCGGAAGAACATGAGCCGCTCGATCGTGAGCCAAATGGTGATGAAGCCCATGAGGCCGAGGACGGCGAAGATGACGTAGTCGATCGTTTCCTTCAGAAGTTCCATGGTGTGGGGACCGGCGTCGGCCGGAAGCGGTCGTTGGTGAAAAGAGTGCAGGGGAGACCCCGGGAGGTCTTCCGAAGGGTTCCGTTCCGTACCCGGGTATCGGAATCCTTCGGAAGGCCTTCGCCGTCGGGGGCCGTGAGGCGCCCCGAAGGCGTCGGATCAGTTGAGCCGGAGAGGCGTCAGATCTCAGAACTCATACGTGTAGGAGGCCCAGAGGCTGCGGCCTTCTTCGTACTCGCGGTAGAGGTTCGAGTACGAGACGGAGCCGCCCCTGCCGGTGGTCGCGTACCAGTCGTAGAACTTGCGGTCGAGGAGGTTGTTGACGACCACGTTCACGCGATGGTTCTTGTTGAAGCGGTAGCCGGCCCCGAGGTCGAAGATGAGCACGTCGTTGTACTTCGGATGGGTCGAATCGAGAAGCCCCGTCTTGCTCGCGACGTTCGGCGTGTCCAACTGCGCGCGGGCGCGCAGGTACGACGTGAAGGGGCCGTCTTCGTAGTCGACCTTGGCCGAAATCACGTGCTTCGGAAGCGAGCTCACCGGCTTGTTGTAGTTGGTCGCGCCCGGGGTCTTCACCTTGGATTCGGTGTAGGTGTAGCTCCCGGTGAAGGCGAACCCGTAGTAGCGGTTCGTGCGAAGGCCCACTTCCACGCCCTTCGCCTCAACCTTGCCGATGTTGATGCGGGTCTGCGAGATCGTGGTCGTGCCGTCCTTCACGGTCTCGTAGTCGATCTTGTTCTTGAAGTCCGTGTAGAAGCCGGTCAAGGTGAGCGCCGCGACGTCCGCGAGGCGGATGTCGGTCGAGAGTTCGTAGTTCCAGCTCTCTTCGGGCTTGAGGTTCGAGCTCCCGTAGCGGGGGTAGTAGCTGCCGGACTGGCCGTTCAGCTCATAGATCCCGTCGGTGAGTTCCTTCACCGCAGGGGTCTTGTAGCCCCCGGCGATGCCGCCCTTGAAGCTGATGACTTCAGACGGCTTCCACACGACGTAGCCGCGCGGGGTCACGTGCGAGCCGAAGATGTCGCTCCAGGTGAGGCGCGCGCCCAAGGTCGTCGACCATTCCTCGTTGATGAAGTATTCGCCTTCCATGAAGCCCGAAATCTGCGTGTGGTCGAGCTTCTTCCCGTAGAGGTCGGAGGAGATGACGTTGCCCTCCGGGTCCTTCTTGCCGGCGTCCGGGCCGGAGGAGTCGTCGCGGAAGGTGTCGTACCAGTATTCGAGACCCGTGGAGAGGTTCATCGCACCCCAGTCGCCGAGGTCGATCGGGGAGACCAACTTCGTCGAGGCGATGAAGTTTTCGGCCTTCAGAACGTCGGCCGAGCTCGTGTTCTCCAGCCCCGCGTACTGGAAGTACGTTTCCGTTTCACCGATGTCGTACTTGCCCTGGTGCGCGAGGACGAGGTTCGTTTTGGACGCCCACCAGAGGCTCTTGATGCCGGCGGAGGACGTGTTCATCGAGCCGCCCTTGAAGCGGTGGAAGTCGCCGTCGACGTAGAAGCTGTTCGATTCGTTCACCGTGAAGGTGAGACGCCCGCCCATCGTGCCGGTGAAGCCTTCCGAGGGCGAGTGCGAGGCGTAGCCGCCGGCCGGGGTCTTGAGGCCCGAGGCGCTCTTCTGGTGCCAGCGCCCGCGAAGCTGCAGCGACGCGGTGTCTTCCTTCAAGGGCGTGGCGAGGTAGACGCCGGTGCCCCAGCTGTTGCCGTAGAGGTCGGAATGCTCCTGGAGCGTCCCTTCGACCGTGATGCTCCCCGTGAAGCGGTTTGGGTGCTTCTTCGTGATGATGTTGACCACACCGCCCACGGCGTCGGAGCCGTAGATGGTCGACGCCGGGCCGCGGAGCACTTCGATGCGTTCGATCGCGGCCGCGGGCGGGAGGAAGCTCGCCTGCGGGTCGAAGCCGTTTTTGATGAACCCGTCGTCGACGTTCTGGCGCTTGCCGTCGATCAAAATCAGCGTGTACTTCGAGTCGAAGCCGCGCAGGCGGATCGTGTGGCCACCCATCTTCGTCTGCTGGATGTCGACGCCCGGGACGTCTTCGATCGCTTCGGCGATGTCGGAGACGGGCTTCGACTGGAGGTCCGAAGCGGTGATGATGGAAACGCTCGCGGGAGCGTCGCGGGTGTCCTGCGCATAGCCCGCGGCCGACACGACGGATTCGTCGAGCGTGTGGAGGGCGGGTTCCGCGGCGTACGCGGCCGAGACCGCGATCGTCAGGGGGAGAAGTGCAAGGCTTCGCATGGGATGTGTCTGCCGTTCAAAAAAGAGTCGTCCGCGCGGAAGTTCGGCCGGGCGTCAAAGCCGGGGTGGTCCCCGGTCGGTCCGGAAGCGGGCTCAGAGGTTTTTCGACCTTCGGTCACGGCAATGCGCCGGTTCAGAAAAGATCCGCCCGGGCGCCTCACGGCCCTCCGCGTAGATCCGGGCGCGGCTCGCGCCTGCCCGTTGCGACGCATCTTAACTGACAATCATTCGCATCTGTGAACGTGAAAAGCGGGAGCAGGGTGATCGGACGGTTTTGTGTTCGTTTTGTCCGTCAATTGCACTGCAAATTAGTGAAAAGAATGGATTCATGCAGTTTCGGCGACCTGTTCCGATAGGCAACCCGGATGCCGCTGATCAGAAGATGCCTTAACGAGGAAGCATAGTCTCTAAACAACCTCAAATCGTAGAAAAGATACGGCGTAAAAAGCACGTGAAAACGCAGGTTCTCCGAAAACAGAAGGTGTCTGTCCGTAAAAAGTTAATCAATGTAAAGCGTCCGAAGACGCGACAAGTTCTCATTTAGAGTGAGGGCCTCCAAGGACGAAGAACTTCATTTTCATGACCCGCTCGACCTACATCCTGTTGGCGGCCACGCTCGCGCTCTCGGTACTCTCGCTCGGCGTCGGGGCGGCGGACGCGTCGCTTTGGGACGCACTCGTCCATGCCGACGAGGAGGCGCTGCACGTCCTCATCACGTCCCGCCTCCCGCGTCTTCTCGCGATCCTCTGCACGGGGGCCGGGATGAGCATCGCGGGGCTCATCATGCAGCAGCTCTGCGCGAACAAGTTCGTCTCGCCCACGACGGGCGCGACGATTTCGTCCGCGCAGTTCGGCATTCTTTTGGCGCTCCTCTTCATGCCGGAGTCGACCCTCTGGGGCCGCGCGCTCTTTGCCTTTGCGGCGGCGGTCGCGGGCACCTGGCTCTTCGTCTGGGTCGTGATGCGCCTTCCCATGAAGGACGTGATGTTGGTGCCCCTTGTTGGGATCATGTTCGGGAACGTGATCGGTGGGATCACGAGCTTTCTCGCGTTCCGCTTCGACATGACGCAGGCGCTCTCGACCTGGCTCGTGGGCGGGTTTTCGCTCGTTTTGAAGGGCCGCTACGAATTGGTTTGGCTCGTCGCCCCGATGATCGTCCTCGCGATGGTCTACGCGCGCCACTTCAACATCGTCGGGATGGGGAAGGACTTCTCGAAGAACCTCGGCGTCAGCTACGAATTCATCCTTTTCTTGGGGCTCACCATCGCCGCGATGATCACCGCGGCGGTCGTGACCGTCGTGGGCGCGATCTCCTACATCGGTTTGATCGTCCCCAACATCGTGGCGCTCTACAAGGGGGACGACGTCCGCTCTACCATCCCCGACACGGCGCTCTTCGGCGCGCTCTTCGTCCTGGCGTGCGACCTGATCGGCCGCGTCGTCATCGCCCCCTATGAGCTCCCGATCGAACTGATCGTGGGGTCCGTGGGGAGCCTCACCTTCATCGGCCTCATCTTCTGGCGTCTGCAGTTCGGCCGCGGTGCCTTCTCGAAGGAAAAGCTCCTCGCGCTTTTCGGTCTACACCCCAACCGCAATTCGGGCGGGCCCGGCTGCCCGGGCTGCGCTCCCGGAGGACTCCGCTGATGGCTGAGAACACCGCTTCGCTCAACACCCCCAAGGGCCTCGTCAACCGCCTCGAAGCCGCGCTGGAGGCGCAGGCGCTGCCCGCGCCCCGGACGCAACCTCTGCCCAACGCCGCGGCGGCGCGTCTGCGCCGCCGGCGGACGCTCTCGCTCGTCGTCCTCTCGGCGCTCGTCGTCGTCTTTTCGGCGCTCTACCTTTTCGCGTTCGTCAACCCCAAGTACTTCGAGTTCGCGATGAGCCTGCGTCTCCCGCGCTATGCGGGGATCGCGACCGCGGCGGCGGCGATCGCCGGGGCGTCGATGATCTTCCAGACGCTGATCCGAAACACGATCGTGACCCCGTGCCTTCTCGGGATGAATTCGCTCTACGTGCTCGTTCACACCGGGGTGGTGTTCTTCCTCGGGTCGGGGAGCGACTTCTCGACCGATCCGATCCTCTCGTTCCTTTTGGACATCGTCGTCATGGGGACGGTCGCGGCCGTCGTCTACAACGCGATCTTCGAGAAGACGGGCGGGAACGTCCTCTACGTGCTCCTGATCGGCACCGTGCTCTCCACCTTCTTCGGGAGCGTGCAGTCGTCGCTCACCCGCGTGATGGACCCGAACGAGTACGACGCGCTCTTGAACAGCTTGGTCGCCAGCTTCTCCAACGTCAACGCTTCGGTGCTGATCCCCGGTTGGATCCTTTTGGGGCTCATCGTCCTGTGGCTGCGCCGTGACCTGAAGCTCCTCGACGTGATCGCCCTCGGGCGCGAGAACGCCATCAACCTGGGGGTCGACTACGAGCGCACCGTGCGCCGTCTCATGACGGGCGTCGCGCTCTCGATCGCGGTGGCGACCGCGTTGGTGGGCCCGCTTTCGTTCCTCGGCCTCATCACCGCGAACCTCGCGCGGCAGCTCCTTCAGACGCACCGCCACGTGCCCTTGATCGCGGGGAGCGTCCTGATCGGCGTCTTGATCCTCACCGCCGGGCAGTTCTTCGTCGAACACGTCACGCTCTACAGCGTCCCGGTGAGCGTCTTCGTGACGGTCGGGGGCGGCCTCTACTTCCTCTACCTGATTCTGCGCGCCCCGAAGCGCGGGTGAGCGCGGGGGAGGCGGGAAAGCTCCCCAGGGGGCCGACCGGGTCCGCAAGGGCAGGGCGGCCTCCCGAATCCGTGGAGTCGCCGCCTCCCTGCCGGAGCTCCCGGCCTCCCCGAACGACCCGGATTTTCGAAATCCAAAACAACCCCAAACAACCCGAACAACCCCAACCGAGTGCCCCCGATGCTCGAGATCCGCAACCTCCACAAACACTACGAAGGCCGCGCCGTCGTTGAGGACGTTTCCGTCACGCTCCCGCGCGGGAAAGTGACGTCGATGATCGGCCCGAACGGCGCCGGGAAGTCCACCGTGCTCGGCATGGTGGCCCGTCTCGTCGCCAGGACGGAAGGCTCGATCGAGCTTTCCGGCACGGACGTGACGAAGTGGGGGAGCCGCGAGCTCGCCAAAAAGCTCGCGATCCTCACGCAGTCGAACAACGTCTCGATGAAGTTGACCGTCCGTGAGCTCGTCGCCTTCGGACGCTTCCCGCACAGCGGCTCGCACTTGTCGGCGGACGACTGGACGAAGGTCGACGAAGCGATCCGCTACATGGAGCTCGAACCCTTCGCCGAGCGCTTCATCGACGAGATGTCGGGCGGGCAGCGCCAGCGTGCCTTCATCGCGATGGTGCTGGCGCAGGACACGGACTACATCCTCCTGGACGAGCCCACCAACAACCTCGACATCTACCACGCGACGCAGATGATGAAGCTCGTGCGCCGCCTGGCGGACGAGCTGGGCAAAACCGTCATCCTGGTCCTTCACGAAATCAACCTCGCGGCCTTCTATTCGGACTTCATCTGCGCGTTCAAAAACGGGAAGGTCGCGGCCTTCGGGCCTGTGGACGACGTGATGACGCCCGAAACCCTCGAAGCCGTCTACGACGTGCCCTTCGAAATCCACCGCATCGAAGGCCGCCCGCTCGCGGTCTACCACTGACCGGGTCCCCGGGATCCTCGGGGAGGCCTCATCCGCCTCATTCCCCCGCATTCAGAACATTTCCGACTTTCCAAAACACAAGGACGCCACACCATGCTCCGACGCAACGTTTTTCAGTTCGCCGCCTGCGCGGCGATGACGCTCTCCTTCCTCGGTCTCTCCGCGCCCGCGCAGGCCGTGGAGCTCGACTCCTTGAACGGCCGACAGAAGCCCGTCAAGGTCGAAGTCCCCGCCAACCCGCAGCGGATCGCCGTCCTCGACATGGCGGTTCTCGACATGCTCCAGAACTGGAACCTCTTGGACCGCGTCGTGGCGATGCCGAAGACGTCGCCCGTTCCGTTTCTGAAGACCGCCTTTGAGATGGACTCGATCCGCGACGTCGGCACCTTGAAGGAAGTCGACATGGAGGGCTTGATGGCGAGCGAACCCGACGTGATCTTCATCTCGGGGCGATTGATGAAGAAGTACGACGAACTCTCCCGCATTGCGCCGGTCGTCTACATGACGGTCGACCGTACCGAGGGCTCCATGAAGAGCTTCGAGAAGAACCTCATGAACGTCGCGAAGCTCTTCGGGAAGGAGTCGGACGCGAAGGCGACCGTCGAATCCTTCGAAGCCCGCATCGGCGCGATCCGCGAAAAGAGCAACGGCGCGACCGCTCTGGTCGGGCTCGTCACGGCCGCGCACGTGAACGTCCTCGGCGACTCGGCCCGCGGGTCCCTGATCGGGGAGGAATTCGGCTTCAAAAACCTCGCGGTCGACGCGGGCGCGAACCACGGGAACGAAGCGTCGTTTGAACTTCTCCTGAAGCGCAATCCCGACTACTTCTTCGTCCTCGACCGCGACAGCGCGATCTCGCGCCCGGGCGCGAAGCTCGCGAAGGACATTCTCGAAAACGACCTCGTCACCCGCATGAGCGCCTACCAGAAGGACCGCATCGTCTACTTGACGCCCGCTGCGTGGTACCTGGCCGAAGGCGGCATCACCGCGATGGATCTGATGTTCTCGGACGTCGAGAAGGCGCTCGGGATCGAAGCCGCGAAGTAAACGCCCGCCTCATCGGACACCGGGAGACCGAAACCCCAAGAACACGATAAGAAGGACAACGACCATGAAGAACACCATCGACCGCCGCACGCTCCTCGCGGCCGCCGGCCTCACGCTCTCCGCCGCCGCGTTCGCGGGCGTCGTGATGGGCTCCGCGCTCGGTCTCATCCCCGCCGCCCACGCGGCGGGCCGTCCGCTCACCGTCAGCCCGAAGCGCATCGCCGCGCTCGACTACGCCGTGCTCGACATGTTCACGGTCTGGGGCGAGACGGGCCGCCTGGTGGCTGCGGCCGACCCGGCGCCCTTGGGCTACCTCAAGGCCCCCGAGGGGATTCCGCTGACGGGCGGCTTGAAGACCGCCCCCGTCGCGGAACTCCAGGCCGCGAAGCCCGACCTCATCGTGATCACGGGGCGGCTCCAACGCTCCGAGGCCGAATTGAAGGCGATCGCCCCGGTGGTGCTCATCACCCCCGACCAGGCGGGCGGCGCTCTGGAGAGCTACGCCGAGAACATGCGCTTGGCCGCGGGCTGGGTCGGGAAGCAGCGCGAGGCCGACGCGGAGATCCGCTGCATCGAAGCGCGCGTCAAGGCCGTCCGCGAGAAGGCCGCGGGCGCGACCGTGGCGGTCCTGATGGTGAACGAAGGCCGCGTCGGGATGCTGCCGCCCGGCGGGCGCTGCTCCCTCATTTCCCGCGAATTCGGCTTCACGAACGTCGTCGCGCCCCGCACGGGCGCGGCGCCGAAAAAAGGCGGCCCGAAGCCCGACGCCGCAGCCATCAAGGCCGGGAACGAAAAGACGCTCACCGACCTCAAGGCGCTCAACCCCAAGTACGTCTTCATCCTCAACAAGGACCGCGCCGTCGGCCGTCCCGAAGTGGGCGACCACCGTGCGCTTCTGGGCGCGGAAGGCTGGGATTCGCTCGAAGCCGTCCGCGAAGGCCGGGCTTTCGGTCTGACGGACGCCGCCTGGTACCTTGGCGAAGGCGGCCCGACCGGGATGGATCTGATGGTGAAGGACGTCGAGCGCGCGCTCGGGATCTGAACCGTCTGAAGCGCTGAAGCTCCAAGGCGCGCCATCCTTGCCGCTCCATGACAATCGCCCGGCCGTCTCACGACGGTCGGGCGATTCGTCATAGGCGGGTTGCGGGGCCTGCGCTCACGTCCTTCTTGCCGGATGGGCGGTGGCTTGATGCCCCAACGTTGCGGGGTGAGCGCTTCATCCCTGGGGCTTCCCGGGCCCCTGCGGCCCTGCGGAAGCGCTTCCGGGACGGCCGGGAAGCCGTCCCGAGAGAGCGGCCGCTCAGCCGCCCGAAGCCGGTCAGTTCGTGGTCTGCACGGCCGCCGCCGCGCCGCGGCGGTGCGTGTAGCCGTAGAACCAGATGCCGGCGAAGGTGACGAGGCCGCCCCAAAGCATGGCGGTGGCGCCCGACGCATAGAGCGCGTAGAGGCAGTAGAGGCTCCCGATCCCGGCGAGGATGTTGGTGATGCGGAGCTCCCGGTCCGAAATCCGGAGGCTCTCGTGGTCGATCATCACGTTGATGGCGGCCAAGGCGAAGAGGAAGGGAACGAGGTTCGTCACGACCGCGAGGTCGACGAGGATGAAGAACTGCTCCTCCAACTTCGGGTTCATCGTGAGGATGGAGAGAAGCGACTGCGCCACCGCGATGATGATCATCCCGATGATGGGCACGTGCTTCTTCGAGACCTTGCCGAAGATCTTCGGGAAGTAGCCTTCAAGAGCCGAGCCGCGGAAGACTTCCGCGAGCGTGAACTGCCAGCTCATCAGAGCACCGGCTTCCGCCAAGGCCATGACGGCCATGATGCACTTCCCGATGAAGGGCGTGAACATCGTCGCGAAGACGAGGCCGAAGGGCGCGGTCGAGCTCGCCAAAGCGGCGTTGTCGACGATCCCGGCCGCGACGTTGTTCGAGAAGATGTAGATGACGGCGACCCCGGCCGTGGCGCAGAGCACCGCCTTCGGAACGGTCTTCTCGGGGTTTTCGACGCGGTCGGCGTTCGCGCACGCGCTCTCCAGGCCCAGGAACCCCCAGAGCGTCATCGAAAGCGCCGCGCTGATCCCGTCGAAGTAGCTCATGCCGTGCGGGTTCCAGGCGGCGACGAAGCGCTCGGTCTCGAACCAGAACCAGCCCGCCGTACAGAGAAAGAGAATCGGGAGAATGAGCGCCCACGCGAAGAAGTGGGAGATGTGCCCGGTCGCTCGCACGCCCGGGAAGTTGATCACGGTGCAGATCCAGATGAGCCCCATCGAGTAGAGACCGATCTCCAAAGCCGAGAGCTGCGCGTCGAAGATCATCGCGCCGTAGCCCACGACTGAAACCGCGATCGAGAGGTTCGCGATCAGAAGCGAAATGCCGTAGGTGTAGTTGGCGAGAAAGCTCCCGCTGCGCCCGAAGGCGTACTGGGAGTAGCCGCCCAGACCGGCCTGCGCGTTGCGCGAGAGCGTCCCGCAGCGCGCGAAGACGTACGCGACGGACGCCGAGCCGATGATCGTGACGATCCAGGCGAAGATCGACATGGTGCCGACTTCCGCCAGTTTCGTAGGCATGAGGATGATTGAAGAGCCGACCATGTTAAGGATCGTCGCCATGGTGAGCTCGAGGAAGGTCAGTTTCTGCTTGGATGCGGACACAAGGGGCCTCTGTGGAAGGTGCTTGTGGAGCCGTGATTTGGGCTGTTCGTCTAGTGAAACCCGCCCGCGGGCTCCCTTTTACGGGTGTGAAATAACAGCGAAGCCGCCCGAGGTTGAGACGGACGGCGTCGATGGGGCGCGGAGCCGCCTTCAGTGACGGGTGCGCGTAGGCCGGACGGATGCGGGTGAAGAGTCGTAAAAACCCGGATCGTCGGCGAAAGGCCGGATTCTAGCGGGTTTCGGGAGGGCGCGTGAAATTTTGAGGCGGGGATCTTGCGTATGGACCGGCCGCGGCCCGTTCCCTAATCTGAAGACAAGAAAGCACGCAAGATCCGCGCGGAAAGGAGGCCCATGAGGACCTCGAACGATTTCGGCATGGTTTGGTGGGCCGCCGCGACGGCGGTCTTGGGGATCTGCGTCCCGGCGCAGGAGGCGGCGGCCGTTTGGAACGCGCACGAAGAAGAGAAGTTCATCGCGGCCATCCAGGACGCCATCGACTACACCATGACCGGCGAAGCCTCCCCGACTCAGAACCTCACCGAAACTCCCGATCCGGTCAACTTCGTTTGGGAGGGACTGCGGACCCAGGGCGGCTCGGTTGTCAACACCGGCGTCCTCTCGCACCGGATCGACGAGAAGGTATCTGTTTCTGCCGACGCGACGATGCGGCTTCACGTGAGGGAGTTCAAAAGCACGCCGGAGAGCTTCAACGCCCCGTGGACGATGAACCACTGGAATGTCCCCAACCTGACGGGTGACGGGCTTGAGCTCGTGCCGATCTTCAATTACACCTACAGTCAGGAAGTCATTCTTTTGGCAACCGGCATCACGGTCGAGGGCGGGACGGGTGAAAACCGCGGCCGTATCGACATCGGAGCGAGTCTTCACGCCGACCTCTCGGCGCGCGCGGCGTTCGAGTTCTCGACGGATCAGCGGAAGCCGACGGAGGATGAGGTCAAGGCGCACGGTGAGAAATGACTTCCGCCGCTCGAGTGGACCTTCACGCCCATGGTGTCGTCGAAGGCGGTGGTCCAGCTCACCATGACGCTCGCCGGCATGTCCGCCCGGTCGATCCCGGGCGTCGCCGCGACGGCGGTGAATTCGGGCGAGATCGTGGTCGACGGCCGACTCACGCGCACCACCGAGATCGAGGAACCGTTCCTGAAGGGCGTTGAGAACTTCAAGGTCGAGGACGACACGGGCCATTACATCGCGCTCACGTTCGACACGTCGGGGGTCACCGCCTCCGCCGGCTTCGACGGCACCGCGGAAGTCTTCGGGATGGTCGGGTCGTCGGGCGTCGAAAAGGAAGAGGAAGAAGGAGAGACGCCCGTCGTTCCCGGTGGCGACGGCACGCTCCGGGCTCTGCACCGCACGTCGGCCGCTCCGTTCGCTGAGGGCGACGGCGGCTCGGACGAAGGCGGTACGGGCGAAGGCTCCGGCGAGTCCGGCAACGACGACGAACCCGAGCTCCCCGCCGCGCCGCCCGCGCCGGTCTACCTGATCAACAACGGCACGATCACGCTCTCGGCGTCGGGAGGCTTCGTCGGCGCCGGGATGGCCGCCTACGCTTACGAGGGCGGCACGGTCTGGGTCCAGAACCATGGCCGCATCGACGTCTCGGGCGTCGAAGGCGAACGACGGCACCAGTTCGTGAGCTCGATCGAAGATTCCGGCACGATCGTGATGGGGGACTGGCTCCTCTCGACCGACGATCTCCGCAACGACGCCCCGGTGCCTTTGGCGCTCAGCGTCGGGAAGGACGCGACCGGAAAACTCACGTTCGCGCCGGGCGCGACGCTCATGATCGTGCCGCTGCACCCCGACGACCTGGAGGGCGAGCTCACGCTCAACCCGGTGCTGGGCGTCTACGACGCGGACGACACCTTCAGTACGGTCCTCTCCGGAGCTCCCGGCATCGAAGGAACCTTCGCCGCCGTCGGCACCGGCTCCACGATGCTCACGCTCTCGGGCGGGGATCCATCCCTCGAGAACCTCAACAACCTCGCCGTCAGCTTCTCGGTCCACCCCGAGCGCTCGCTCGGACGTGCGCGACATGGGGTTCACGGCGCACTGGGGCGCGGTGCATTCCGCCTTGACGCTCACCGGCCGCGGACCGGAAACGGGCTTGACGCTCATCCCCTGGTACTGAAACGTTCAGACCTCCGGCCGCCGCGGGTTTGAGGCCTCGGGCGGCGGCCTGATTCTGAAGGCCGCCACCACCTGGGGCGAACGGGACGCCTGGTACGCGTCCGCGCACGTCGGTCTCGCGCACCGTTCGGTGGAGGGCGACCGCGGCACGGCGGAAGCGTCCGCCACGCACACGACGGTCGGCGCGGCGCTCTCGCGCCGTCTGGGCGAACGCTTCGAAGCGGGCGCGCGGTTCGAAGCCGGCCGCGAGCGCGCCGACTGGACGGTCCGCGACCTTGCGGGTTCGGCGGAAGCCTCGCCCGACGTGACGAGCTTCTACGGCGACGTGCACGCGGGCGCGTCGGTAGACCTCATGGACGCGCAGACCCTCACGGGCCGCGTCGCCTTCGGTTGGATGAAGATGAAGCAGGACGCGTTCGACCTCAACACCTTCGGGACGGGCTTCGTCGCGTACGACGCGGGGACGGTGGAGACGCCGGTCGTCACGGTCGACGCCGACTGGCGGATGGAGACCGAGCTCTCGGGCTACCGCGTGGTGCCGCGGGTGGGCGTCGGGCTCACGTACTTGACCGACCCCGCGTGGGACGCCGACTTCGCCTACCTCGGACACCGCTACGACGCCGAGGGCGAGCTCGACCATCTCTGGACGACCCTCACGGCGGGCTTCACGTTCGGGCGGGGGCCGTGGTCGATCGGGTTGGAAGGCACGGGCCGCTGGAGCAGCGCTTCGTCGGGCTTCGGGATGAACGCGCGGCTTCGTTGGGCGTGGTGATCTGAGGAAGTCTTCCTCAACCATCCATCCCCACATTCGCCCGCGCATCCGCTCGGTCCGTCCGGCTCTCCAAGCCGGAGGTCTGGAAAAAGAAGAACCCCGATGCCGTCGCCGGCATCGGGGTCTTCACCCTCGTGTGGTTCAAGTGCGAAGTTACTTCGCCTTGCCCCAAACCTCGTCCCAGGAGCCCGTAAGCGACCCCTTGGCGTAGTCGGTCACGCGCGTCTCGAAGAAGTTGCTGTGGGTGACGCCCAGCATCGCGTCGACCCAGGGAAGCGGGTTCTTCTTCACGCCGAAGATCGCCTTCATGCCGAGGGCGGTCAGGCGGCGGTCGGCGATGTAGCGGATGTAGTCGCGGACCTCTTCCTTCGACAAACGGCGCATGTCGGAGACGCCGAAGGCGAGGTCGATGAACTTGTCCTCCAACTCCACCATCTGCTCGGCGATCGTGTAGATCTTCCTCTTCAATTCATCGGTCCAGAGCTCCGGATTCTCCGCAATGTACTCGCGGAAGATGCGGATCATCGATTCCGTGTGGAGCGTCTCGTCGGCGATCGACCAGGCGATGATCTGCCCCATGCCCTTCATCGCGCCGTTGCGCGTGAAGTTCAAGAGCATCACGAAGGAGGAGAAGAGCTGCATCCCTTCCGTGAAGGCGGAGAACGCCGCGATCTGCTCGGCCAAGGAGGTCTTCTCATCCGACACTTCATTGAAGTACTCATGCTTCGCGGCCATCGCCTCGTACTGCATGAATTCGTTGTAGATCGACTCCGGGAGCCCCAGCGTTTCGATCAAGTGCGAGTAGGCGGCGATGTGCACGGCTTCGCGGGCGGCGAAGGACGAAAGCATCATGCGGACTTCGGGCTGACGGAAAACGGGGAGGTACGTGTTCACGTACGCGCCCGAGACGTCGATGTCGCCCTGCGTGAAGAAGCGCAGGATCTTCGTCAGAAAGTCGCGTTCGTCGTCGGTCAACTTCTGCACGTAGTCCTTGCAGTCCTCCATCATCGGGACCTCGGTCCAGAGCCAGTGCATCTGCTCGGACTGCAGGAACGCCTCGTACGCCCACGGGTACGCGAAGGGCTTGTAGGTCGTGCGCGGGGCGAGAAGACCGGTCTTGGGTTCGTCGGCCGGCGCGTCGTTCTTCTTCAATTCGATCATTTCAGAATCCTTTCCGTGATCAGCCTTCGCAGGCGAGGCAGGTGTCGTTGTCGGCGACGGCGCGCATGCTGATGTCGTCCTCGATGCGGCGGCGCTCCAGAGCCGTGCCGGGTCGGTCGGCCTTGCGGAGCTTGTCGCTGCGGTTGTAGTAGAGGGATTTGAGGCCCTTCTTCCACGCGAGGAAGTGGCAGACGTGCAGGTACGGGACCGAGACGTCGGGCGGGAAGAAGAGGTTCACGCTCTGGCCCTGGTCGATGAACTGCTGACGGTCGGCGGCGAGTTCGATCAACCAACGCTGATCGAGCTCAAAGGCCGTCTTGAAGACCTCGCGGATCTCCTTCGGGATGTCTTCGCGGTGCTGGATCGACCCGTCGTGCGCGATGAGGTCGGACCAGGTTTCCTGGGTATTGAGCCCCAGCTTTTCGAGTTCCGCTTCGAGGAAGCGGTTCTTCATGATGTAGGCGCCCGAGATCGTGTCCTGACGGTAGATGTTCGCGCGGTAGGGTTCGATCGACGGGCTCGTGCCCCCCATGATGAGGGACGAGCTCGCGTTGGGCGCGACCGCATTCCAGTGCGAGAAGCAGCGCTCGACCCCCGCGTCCGCGGCGTCGGGGCAGGGCCCGCGCAGCTTGCAGAGGATCTCGTCCGCACGGCGGCATTCGTTCTGAATGTGGCGGAAGATGCGGATGTTCGCGCCCTTGGCGAGTGCCGAGTCGAACGGGATGCGGTTCTTCTGGAAGTAGGCGTGCAGACCCATTGCGCCCAGACCCACCGAGCGCTCGCGCGCGGCGGCGAACTTCGCGCGGCCGATCTGGTCGGGCGCGTGGTCGATGAAGTACTGGAGCACGTTGTCGAGGAATTCCATCGCGTCCGGGATGAACTGCTGGTCGTCCTTCCACTCGTCGAAGTATTCGAGGTTGACGGACGAGAGGCAGCAGACGGCGGTGCGCTCGGCGGAGGTGGGGAGGAAGATCTCCGTGCAGAGATTCGAGCCGTTGATCTTGAGGCCCTTCTCGGCCAACCACGAGGGGAGCGCACGGTTCGCCGTGTCCGTGAAGACGAGGTACGGTTCACCCGTGTGCATGCGCATCTCGAGCATGCGCTGCCAGAGGTCGCGCGCCGAGACGGTCGTCACGACCTTGCCCGACGCCGGGTCGACCAAGGGCCACGTGTCGTCGTAGGAGTCGTCGCGCATGGACGCTTCGACCTTCTCCATGAAGGCGTCCGAGATGTTGACGCCGTGGTGGAGGTTCAAGGCCTTCATGTTCTGGTCGCCCGTGGGCTTTCGCATCTCGACGAACGGGATGATGTCGGGGTGCGAGACGTCGAGAAACGCCGCGTAGGAACCGCGGCGGGTCGAGCCCTGACGGTAGGCGAGCGACGCCGCGTCGTAGACCTTCAGGTGCGGCATCACGCCCACGCTCTTTTCGTCCGCGCTGCGGATCGCGACGTGGATGCCGACGCCGCCCCCCAGCATCGAGAGGCGGTTCACTTCATCCAACGTCTGGAGGAGCCCTTCGGACGAGTCCGCCATGTACGTGAGGAAGCACGAGATCGGAAGACCGCGCTTGGCGCGCCCGAAGGCGAGGATCGGCGTCGAAAACGAGAGCCACTGGCGGGAGGCGTAGTCGTAGATGCGCTGCGCGTGCGCTTCGTCGGTGGCGAACTGCTCCGCGACGAAGGCGAGGCGCTCCTGCGGACTCGTCTCGTCCGGGCGCATGTAGCTTTCCTTGAGACGCATCATGGCGAGCTCGCCGAAGAGGCGGTCGCGGGAGGGATCGGTCTTGATGGACATGGGTGTTCTGGTCCGGGAGGGGTTGCCGGTATTTAGTGTTGACGGTCCGCGCAATCTACCACGCTTGGTGTTTTTGCGTCGCTTTCGGCAATCACGTAAATAGGTATGATAGCGTCACGCTATTGATAAGAACGCCTCCGCAACCCCTTGTGTACGCGGGAACGGTCGGCGGTTTTCACCGAAGAGCTACGCCCAAAGACTGAGGCGAAAAACAAAAGGAGGAGAGGGACGGAGGCGACGGGTCCACACCCCCTCGACCACAAACGGTTGGGGTGTCGGGGCGCCCGTAACACCCCTGGCGGGTGTTCTCCGACGCCGTGCCCGACGCCATGCCGACGCCGCGCCCAACCTCACGCCCGATTTCGCGCCCGACGCCTGAACCGCCTCCCGAATCGTGCCCTGAAGCGCTTCCACCAAAAACGGTAACGCGTAGTACAATCTCAAAAATCCATCGTTGAACCCACCTCTCAACGTTCAACCCCAACGCTTTTTCGGAGCCGGTGCCGCCATGCGCAGCAAGATCCTCAAGACCACTTCCACCTCCCGTTTTGCCGTCAAGGCGCTCCCGGCCATGGTCGGCGCGGCGGCCGTTCTGCTCTCCTTGGGCGCTTCGGCCGAGACGCTCCGGATCGGGACGCTCCCCGCCGCGGACTCGATCGTGCTCCACGTCGCGAAGGACAACGGTCTTTACGAGAAGGCGGGGCTGGAGGTCGAACTCGTCCCCTTCAAGTCGGCGCTGGAATTGGGCGCCGCCATGCGCGCGGGGCGTTTGGACGGTCACTTCGGCGACCTGATGAACGTCTTCACGCAGAACGAAACCGGGATCCCGCAGAAGGTGGTCTTCACGACGACGCACACGATTCCGCAGCAGCGCGCCTTCGCGCTGATCGCCTTCCCCAAGAGCGCGACCGCGCCGAAGACGTTCGAGGAATTGAAGTCGAAGAAGGACGTGACGACGGCGATGAGCTCGTCGACGATCATCCACTACCTTTTGGACCGCATGACGGAGACGGAAAAGCTCCCGGAAGGCGCGCTGAAGAACCTCGAAGTGAAGCAGATCCCGATCCGCATGCAGATGCTTCTGGGCGGCAAGGTCGACACGGCGCTTCTCCCCGAGCCCCTCGTCACCGTCGTCGAATCGAAGGGCGGGAAGGTCCTCTGGGACGACCGCAATCTCAACGAAGCGCTCGCGGTCGTCTCGCTCAAATCCGAGAAGCTCGACCCGAAGACGGTCGACGCCTTCCGGAAGGCCACGGCCGAAGCCGCCCGCGTCATCGAAGCCGACCCGGTCCGCTACCGCGCCGTCATGGTGCAGAAGGGGCTTCTGCCCGCGCCCGTCGCGGAAGGCTACAAGATGGTCGCCTTCTCCTTCTTCGGGACGAAGGACGGTCTCCCGCCTCTGCCCACCCCTGAGGAAGTGAAGCGCGTCGGCGAATGGATGGTCGGGCAGGGGATGCTCAAAGCCGTGCCCGCCTGGGACCAGGTGGTGGTCCCTGCCGCGGAATAAGGCACAAACCTTTCCAACAGGGCATGACGACGGGGCGGACGCATTCGGAAACGTCCGCTCCGGCCTACAATGCCTCTGCGGCCCGCCGGGCGGCGCTCAGGGAAGCGCCGCGGTGACGGCGGGCCGATTCATTTCCGGCATCTTTTCCGGCCCGACCGGCCCCACGACCTCAACCCATTCACTACCCCCCCACGACCATGCCCGACACCCACCACGCCCGCGCCCCGAGCCTCACGCTCCGGGACGTGACGCTCCGCTACGGGGCGGACGCCCCCGTCATCGACCGGCTCTCGATGGAGTTGGCCGGGGGCGAGTCGCTCGCGATCGTCGGGGCGTCGGGCTGCGGGAAGTCGACGCTGCTCTCCGCCATGGCGGGGCTGCGGCCCGTCGACGGCGGCGTCATTGAGTGGTCCCGCCCCGTGCGCTCGTCCTTCGTCTGGCAGCAGTTGGCGCTCTTTCCCTGGAAGCGGGTGTTGGAAAACCTCACGCTCCCGCTCGTCACGGCGGGCGTCCCCAAGGCGGAGTGCGTCGAGCGCGGGCGGGAGATGCTCGCCGAATTGGGGTTGGAGGGCCTGGAGAAGCGCTTCCCGGCGGAGCTCTCCGGCGGCCAGCGTCAGCGCCTGGCGCTCGGCCGCGCGCTCATCGCCGAACCGGAAGTCCTCTTTCTCGACGAACCCTTCTCAGCACTCGACGCGCTCCTTCGCGAGCGCCTTCAGGACGTGCTCCTGGGGCTCGAAAAACGCCACCCGGTCGAGCGCATCATGGTGACGCACGACATCGCCGAAGCCGTGCTTCTGGGCGAGCGGATCCTCGTCCTGGCGGCGAAGCCTTCGCGCGTCCTGGGGTTGATCCGAAACCCCGTCTACACGCCGGATCCCAGCCCAGAGCACCGCACGAGCGAAGCCTTCTACGCGGTCTGCCGCGAGATCCACGCGCTTCTGCGCGGGGCGGAATCCGCGGAAGGAGGTGCGCGATGATGCTGATTCTGCGCTACGCCCTGGCGACCTTCCTCCTGCTCCTTCTTTGGTGGGCGGGCTCCGCCGCCATGGGGCCGGACCTGCTCCCCGATCCGTGGGCGACCGCCGCGGCGTTTATCACCGCGCTCGGGGACCCGGACTTCATCCGTCACGGCGTGATTTCGCTCTGGCGCCTCGTCGCGGGCGTCGGGGTCGCCGCGTTGGTCGCCTTTCCCCTGGGGCTTTGGCTCGGCCACAGCCGCCGCGCGGACTGGTTGGGCGCGCCCGTGGTCTTCATCACGTTCCCGCTCCCGAAGATCGTGCTGCTCCCCGTCTTCTTCATGCTGGTGGGGTTGGGAGACGCCTCGCGTCTTCTTTTGATCGGCCTCACGACCGGCTACCAGATCCTCGTGATCGTCCGGGATGCCGCTTTGAGCCTCAACCCCGTCTACGAGCAGGCCTACCGCAGCATGGGCGGGAAGGGCTGGGGGCTCCTTCGCCACGTGTGGCTTCCGGCCGCGCTCCCCGCCTTGATGACGAGCCTCAAGGTGGCGGCGGGGACCGCCGTCGCCGTCCTCTTCCTCGCGGAGAGCTTCGCGACGGATTCGGGGTTGGGTTGGCTCATCATGGATGCCTGGGGGATGGGCGACGCTTTGAGGATGTTCACCGGGATTCTCGGGATGAGCGTTCTGGGGTTGTTCCTTTACGGGAGCGTGGGCGTCCTGGAGCGGATCTTCTGCCGGTGGCAGGAGGCGTAAGGCGGACGCAGACGTAAGAAAAGCGGCTCGGGGTGCGCAGAGCCCCGCCGCACGTTCTTCGTCCTCTTTGTCGGCGAGGCTCCGTCCGGCGGCGGAGCCGACGTTCGGGAAGATGCCGTCCGGGCGGCGGAAAAGCTTCCAAAGTACTTCCTGGAGGTCCGCCGTCGCGGCGGCCGCTCTTCTGCGGTCCCCGCGGTCCCCGCGGTTCCGGCCGGACGGAAGGTAGTCGAAGATGAGGCGTTTCGATGGTTTCGACATGGTGTCCTGAAAGTGCGGAACGGACGGCGGCGGCCGTTCGTTCCATGGCTCGATTGTCGCACGTCGGCCGGTCGAATCGTCCGGGTTCTTCGGGGCCCTCGGTTCGGCCCCGTTCCGTCGGCTCATCCTCAAGGCATCATCGCCAAAAGCGCCGTCATGATTGCCACGGAAATGAAGATCGAGACGGTGTTGAGGTTCGCGGAGAGCGACCAGTCGAGCTTCGCCTTGATAGTGAAGATCAACCCCATCGCAGGCAAGGGCGCCATCAGCACCAACACGACGGCCTTGACGATGACGTCGGGCCACGGGGCCGCGAGCACGACGCCCACCGCCAAAAGGGCGTTGACGACGTAGCGCCAGAAGACCATCGCGAGGCCGCGCTTCAGCTTCTCCACGTCGATCCGGAGGTCGATCGAAAGCCCCACCAAGGTCATCCCCAGGAAGGCGTTGGCGTTCGCGATGATGTCGAGGAAATGCGAAACGGGCCGCGCGAACGTGACGTCGCCGAGGTTGAGCAAAAGCGCGAGGATGTAGGCGCAGATGGGACCGGACGAGAAGAACCGGAGCGCCATGTTCTTGAGTTCGGTTTTCCACTCGCCGCTCTTTTCGCGGCAGACGAGCGCGTACGTGCCTCCGGTGCACATGACCGAATTCCCAGCGTCGAACAAACAGAGCGCGAGAAAGCCTTCGGGCGGAAGAAACCCCGAGGTGAACGGCATCGCGAAGATCCCGATGTTGTAGCCGGGGAGGTTCAACCCCGCGAACTGCCAATCCTTGTGGGTGTGTTTTCGGGTCAGGAACCGCGCGAGCCCGATCATGAGCCAATTGCCGCCGAGGCCCAACAGAAAGATCCCGACGTACTCCGGCCGGAATTCGGTCCCGACCAACGCCCGCAGGATCACCGCCGGGAGCGTCACGTAGAGCAGAAGCATCGTGAGCGGGCGGATCGCCTCCTTCGGGACAGCCCCGGTGAGGCGGAGGATGAGGCCGAGGAAGATGAGGGCGACGTAGCCGAGAACGTCGAAGAGTGCGGTCATGGTCGCTCCCGGGGGTTGAAGCGGTCGGGAAAATGAGACGGAACTTCTCCGATTCTACGGAGCGGCCTTCGTTTTGCCTCTCAGGCGTTTGTCTTAGAACGGGCTTTCCCGCCCGCATCTTCCCGGTTTGAGGTAGGATCCCGGTTCCCTCGCCGGGCGGACCAATCCGTCCGGCTCCCCAGACTCCGATTTTTCCGAACACCCGGCCCCACACCCATGACCGCTTCCTACGCCTGGCAGGACCTCATTGCGGACCTTCGCGCCGCGGGCGCCAAGCCCGAACACGAACGCCGCATCGTGCGCGCGCTCTTCGGGCGCGCCCCCATGAAGGCGCCCAACGGCGCGAACTTCCCGAAGACGGTCCTGGACGCGATTCCCGAGATCGAATCCCGCTGGGCCGCGGTCTCGCGCGTCGTGCGGGTCTCGGGCGACAAGCTTCTCTCGCAGCTCTCGGATGGGGAACTGGTCGAAAGCGTGATGCTCCCGAGGGAGGCCCTCTGCATCTCGACCCAGGTCGGCTGCGCCGTCGGGTGCCGCTTCTGCATGACGGGGAGATCCGGGCTCGTGCGCCAGTTGACGAGCGCCGAGATGCTCGCGCAAGTGAAGGCCGGGATCGCGATCGAACCCAAACTCTCCAAGGTGAAGTTCATGGGGATGGGGGAGCCCGCCCACAACCGCAGGAATCTTCTTGAAACGCTCGACGTTCTGGGCGGGGTTCTGGAGTTCGCCCACAAGAACCTTACGGTCTCGACCGTGGGGGACGTGAAGCTCTTGGAAGCGCTCGCCGCCGGGCCCGTCCGGCCCGGGTTGGCCGTGAGCCTTCACGCGACGGACGCGGAGCTGCGCCGCCACCTTCTGCCGAAGGCGCCCGACCTCGCCCCCGAAACCTTGGTGAAGATGGCCCTCGACTACGCCGATCTCGTCAAGTACCCGGTGCAGTTCGAGTGGACGCTTCTGGAAGGCGTCAACGATGCCGTCGACCAGATCGAGCGCCTCGCCGGGTGGCTCGCCGGCCGCCGCGCGATGGTGAACTTCATCGCGCTGAACCCCATTCCCGACTCGCCCTACAGGCGCGTCCCGCAGGCGCGTGCCGAAGACCTGATCACGGTGCTTCGCCGCGCCGGGGTCGTGGCGACCCTTCGCCAGAGCGCCGCGCAGGACGTCGACGGCGGGTGCGGGCAGCTGCGCGCGAAGTGCCTGCACGAGCGGAAGGATCAGGAAGAACAGGGCAAAGTCGTTCCGATCTCGCCCTTGAAGTGAGCGCCCTCCAGCGCCTCTGAATGGGGGTCGGAGTTTGGAAGAAGATTCCACCGCGCGCTCAATACCCCTCGGGTTTCGCGCACCGGTCGACGTAGACGAGGCTCGCCAATTCGCGGACGTGCTCGGGGATCTCGGCGCAGTCCTCAAAGCTCGCGATCAAAAGCCGCGCCCCCGTCGCCCGCATCTCGCGCATCCGGGCTTCGGGCATCTTCGCCCGCACGACCACCATCTCGAAGCCGTGCCGGCGGGCGGCTTCGGGTGTTTCCGTGTTGACGGCGACGTTCGAAATCCCCACGAGCTTCGCGGCCGCGTACTGGTTGGCGTCGCCCACTTCGACCAAAAGCTGGTCCTTCAAAGGGAACTCCTCGACGAGCTTCATGAAGTCGGTCGCCTTGTCGGTGACGAGCATGACGTCGGGGTGCGCGCGGAAGATGGGCACGAGGTCGGTCAAAAGCACGGGCGTTAGGCCCCCGTCCAACGTCCGCGTATGGACTTCCGCGGCCGTGGGCGGCACCACGCCCCAGAAGTCGTGGTCGGTCTCGGCGTTGAAGTCCTTCGTGCGGTGCGCGCCGTAGTAGCTGTTGTCGAGGGTCTTTCTGAGGTCGACTTCGATGAAACGGTACCCGGCCGCGATCGCCTGCTCGATCGCCTCCAACGAATTCGTGTAGATGCGCCCCTCGATCTCGCCCGCGGCGTGGGCGATGAAGCCCAATTCGTCGGCGGCCTGCGGAAGGTCCCCGCAGACGACGCAGGGCGGCTCGTCGGGGAGCCACCCCTTTTCCGCCATGAACCCCAACGGCCACTTCGTGATCTTCAGCGCGGCGAGGACCACGGCGAGCGTGACCAGGGCGGCAAGGGACCGGAAGAGGACTCGACGGAGACGACGGGCGGGCATGGCGGGGGAGAGCGGTTCGTGGAAACCTTGTGCGGAAGGCTTCCTGAAAAAGGACTTGCGAAAAGAAGAACCCAAGTACGCTGAACGGACGTTCAGCGCGCCGGGCGTCGCATTATAGGGCAATCGTCAACGGAATTTTCACGTCTTTTCGTCGGCGCGGAGGGCGAGCGTGCCGTTCGCCGACGGTCTCCGTGACACCCATTCACGAAGGGATTTTGCCGGGAACTCCGGACAAATCAGGGGTTTTGCGGTGAATTGGGCGCGTTCGGGGCCGGATTTCTCCGCTTACGCGCAATTACGTTCCGACAAGTTTTGTCCGTTGCCGCTATAGTGAAGGTTTGCGCACACCATTGTTTCCTCCTACGCCTCACGCCATGCCTCTCGCCGCCAACGTTCCTTCCGGCCTACGCCTGCTTGAACCCCGCCGCTTCGGCGACGAACGCGGGTGGTTCGCCGAGCTCTGGAGCGACGCGCGTGCGGACGCCTGCGGGTGGCCGCAGCGGTTCGTGCAGGACAACGAGTCGTTTTCGCGGCGAGGGGTGCTCCGCGGGCTTCACTTCCAAAAGGGTGAGGCCGCGCAGGCGAAGCTGGTGCGCGCGGCGGTGGGGGACGTTCTCGACGTCTGCCTCGATCTTCGGGTCGGATCGCCCACCTACGGACAACACTGGACGGTGATGCTCTCGGCCGACGTCGGCCGTCAGCTCTTCATCCCGAAGGGGTTCGCCCACGGCTTCATCGTGCTCTCCGACGTGGCCCTGGTTTGCTACAAGTGCGACGCGCCCTATGCGCCCGAAGCCGAAGGCTCGGTGAACGCGTTCGATCCCGCCTTGGGGATCGATTGGGCGCTGCCTCAGGAATTCATCATGCGCTCCGACAAGGACATCGCGGCGCCCGATTGGGCGGCCTATGCGGCCGACCCCGTTTTTCGTCTGGAGTGAGAATGAGCGAAGAGCTGATCAAGATGGAGGTGCCGGTTCTGATGGAGACCCTGGAGAGAATGGCCGGGGAGGAGCCGGCCGAAGAACCGGATCCCGCGCTCCTGCCGCTCAACCTTCCCGGTCCCGTGTTGGTGACGGGTGCGGGCGGACAGTTGGGGCGCGAGCTCGTGCGCGTCTTCCGGGAGGCGGGCGCGGACGTGCGCGCGATGACCCGTGAGGACCTCGACATCACCGACATGCTCGCGGTCGAGGACGCGATCGAGGAGATCAAGCCCGCGCTCATTCTCAACGCCGCCGCCTGGACCGACGTCGACGCGGCCGAGGCGGAGCGTGAGGACTGCCGGCGCGTGAACACCTTGGCCCCCGTCTACATGGCGGGACTCCACGTCCCGATGGTGACCTTCTCGACCGACTACGTTTTCGACGGCGTGGGCCGCACGAAGCGCTACAACGAACGGAACCGCGTCAATCCCTTGAACGTCTACGGGAACGCGAAGCTCGACGCCGACGAACTCATCCTCGGGCTCGGGTTCGAGCACGGCGCGCAGGGGATCATCCTGCGCACGAGCTGGCTCTGGAGCGAGCAGCCGGGGACCAAAAACTTCTTCCAGTCGGTGATGCGCCGGATCGAAGCGAAGAAGGAGCTCCGCATCGTCGGCGACCGGGTCGGTTCGCCCACGCGCGCGCTCGACCTTGCGAAGGCGGTTCTGGTCTTGGTCAAGAAGGGCGCGCACCTGAAGCCCTACAAGATCTACCACGCGGCCAACCTCGGGTCCTGCTCCTGGGCGGGCTTCACGAAGGAAATCGTGCGGCTTCTCAACGGCCACCCCGAAGAGGTTTATCCCATCTCGACCCAGCAGTGGCAGATGAGTCCCGAAAACTTCGGAAAGCGCTTCGCGCAGCGCCCGCTCTTGAGCACCTTGAACTGCAACCTCCTGGAGCGCGAATGGGGCGTCGTCCTCCCCAACTGGGAGGAGAGCCTCAAGGAGGGGCTTGACGCGTATCTCCAAATGAAGAAGGACGGCGTCGTCTTCGACGACCCGGACGAGGGCGCGGAAGCCGCGGGCGACGCGAAGTAACCGTGCGGATGGGCGGGGCCCGCCGGGGTCCGCCCGTTCCGCCATCTGCCGCTTTCTTTCGCCTTCTCTCATGACGGGGCCTGACGATCTTTGCGGTCGCTGGGCCCCTTCGCTTTTTTGGGGCTCCCGAAGCGTTGCGGCGCGCGTTCCCCGTCGGATCTTCCGTCCGTTTTCCCGTCCGATTTCCCGTCCGATCCCGCCGCCAAGGCGTACCATAACGGTCTCTCGAACACTGAACCGCTCCGCCTCCTCATGACTCAGACGCCCACCTCCGCCGACACCTCGAAGACCTTCCGCGAAACCGTGCTCGTCACGGGCGGCGCGGGCTTCATCGGGGCCCATTACGTGCCGTGGGCGGCTGCCGCGCACCCGGAGACCCGCTTCGTCGATCTGGACCTCCTCACCTACGCGGCGGACACCGGGGCGTTTTCCGAACAGGCGAAGCTCCCCAACGTCGTCCCCGTCATCGGAGACATCACGGACGAGACCCTCGTGGCGAAGATCTTCGAGGAGATGGACGTCACCGGCGTCATCCACTTTGCGGCGGAGAGCCACGTCGACAATTCGATCGCCGACCCGCTCACCTTCATCCGCACGAACGTCGAGGGGACGGCGGTGCTGCTGCGCGCCGCGCGCGACGCATGGACGAAGCGCGGGACGCTCGAAACCTCGCGCTTTCACCACGTCTCGACCGACGAGGTCTTCGGCTCCTTGGGCTTCACCGGGTTCTTCACGGAAGAGACCCCGCACGCCCCGAACAGCCCGTATTCGGCGTCCAAAGCCGCATCCGAACACTTGGTGCGCGCCTGGCGCGAAACCTACGGGATGAACACCTCGATCACCAACTGCTCGAACAACTACGGCCCCCGGCAGCACGGCGAGAAGCTCATTCCGACCGTGATCCGGAAGGCCCTCGCGAAGGAGCCCATCCCCATCTACGGGACCGGCCGCAACATCCGCGACTGGCTCTGGGTGGAGGACCACTGCCGGGCGGTGGACCTGGTCTTTCGCGAGGCCGCGCCCGCGAGCGCCTACGTCGTGGGCGGCCGGTGCGAAAAGAGCACGATCGAGATGGCGGAAGCCGTCTGCGCGGTGTTGGACGAGATGACCCCCTGGGTCGGGCACCGGCACGCCGAACTCATGACGCTCGTTGCCGACCGCCCGGGGCACGACTTCCGCTACGCGATCTCGCCCGAGAAAATCGAGCGGGACCTGGGCTGGCGCCCGACCATGGCCTTCGACGAGGGCATCCGCCGCACGGTGGCGTGGTACCTGGGAGAAGGGCGCGGGCGGTTGTTGGCCGTGTGAAGGACGTCGGAAGGACGTCTGACAAAGAGGCCGAAGAGGCCGAAGACGCCGGTACGGACGCCGCAGCCCATAAAAACGGGCGCCCCTCCGCCAAGGAAGAGCGCCCGTCCCGTTCGGACCCGCCGGGTGAGACGGCGGGGAGCGTCAAGCTCGATTCAGCTCCAGGTCCTCACACCGAGAACATCCCCGTGCCGAACTTCTCGGCGGAGACCTTCGCGGCGCCGCCCTCGCGCGCCCCGCGCGCGAAGAGCTCCATCGCGTCGACCGGACCGCAGACGTAGCAGTCGGCGCCGGCCACGGTCACCGCGGCGATGTCGGCCAAGGAGGGACGGCCCTCGGTCGCGGTCGTACGCACGACGACCTTCACCTTCGGGTGAGCGGCCGCGACGGCTTCGACTTCCGCCTTCATGGCGAAGTCTTCCGGCGTGCGGCAGACGTGGTAGAAGAGGACCTCGCGGCCGGCTTCGGCCGCAGCCTTCAACATCGGGAGCATCGGCGTGATGCCGATCCCGGCGCTCATCAGCTGCACGGGGCCGGTGCCGTCGGCGAGCACGAACCCGCCCTGCGGGAAGGCGACGTCGACGAGATCCCCCACGTTCTTCGCGTGGAGCGTGTTCGAAACCATCCCGGCGGGAAGTTCCGCCGAGCACCCGCCGCCGCAGGAGCAGGCGGAGGCCTTCGCGTCGACGCGCTTCACGGAGATGCGAAGGGACGCGTCGTCGGCGGCCGAAACCGTGTACTGGCGCGGCTGGATGAGGCCTTCGGACTCGACGTAGACGCGCACCGAGATGAACTGACCGGGCTTCACCGCGGCGACGCGGCCGCCGTCGACCGGCACGAGCTTGAGGCTCACGACGTCGGCGGTTTCCGCGGTCTTCTCCGCGATGCGGAAGGCGCGCCAGCCGGACCAGCCGCCTTCGACGTTGGCGGCTTCGTCGTAGAGGGCCGATTCCTTCTCGATGAGGATCCCGGCCAGTTGCCCGTAGGCGGCGCCCCAGGCTTCGATGAGTTCGGGGGTCGCGGCATCACCCAGCACTTCCTGGATGGAGGCGAGGAGGTGACGGCCGACGATGGGGTAGTGCTCCGCACGGATCCCGACCGAGACGTGCTTCCCGGCGATGTGCTCGACGGCGGGAAGAAGCGCCGCGGGGTTCTCGATGTGTTCGGCGTAGGCGAGCACCGCGGCGGCCAAGGCCTCCTGCTGGCGGCCGGCGCGCTGGTGGCCCTGGTTGAAGACCTGGCGGAGCTCCGGATTGCCCTTCAGCATGCGGGCGTAGAAGTGGGCCGTCAGAGCGACGCCGTGTTCGCGGAGGACGGGGATCGTGGCCTTCACGAGGCTGATCTGATTCGGGGTCAGCATGGGTGTGGTTCCTTAGAGAAAACTATGAGGTTCCTCGATTCTATAGGGAACCTCTTTAACCCAAGCTGAAGATGAGAACGCCTCGCAACGGCCAATTGAAAGCAGATGTTTCAGGGTTAACCCTTACAAAAAGAAAAGCCTCCCGGGGCTTGATCGGGAGGCTTGGGGTCGGGCGCTCAGGCCTTGGCGGCCGAGCACCCGTGGGTCACCGGTACGTGTCGACGATCTCAAGAGGCGAGGCCCTTTTCGATGAAGGCCTTGAGTTCGCCCGGCGTCTTCACTTCGACGAGGCGCTCTTCCATGGCGACGCCGTTCTTGAAGATGATCATCGTCGGGATGCGGCGCACGTCGAGGCGTTCCTTGAGTTCGGGGGACTTTTCGGCGTCGGCCGTCGTGAAGACCATGCGGCCGTCGTACTCCTTCGCGAACGCCATGTAGAACGGCGCCGCGCGGCGGCAGTCCGCGCACCATTCGGCCCCGATCGCGAACACGACCGGCTTTTCGTTCCGGAGGACGACTTCGTCGAAATTGTTGGAATCGACAAGGATGATGTTCTGCATTCTTTGGTTCCTTACTGAGGAAGTCAATGGACGCGACGGGAGCGCTTCCGGCGCTCCACCGTGCGTCTCGGTACCGAAAGGATACCTGATCGGCGTAGATTTCGTCTATGGATTTCGGGAATCCGATAAGAAAGTTGCAACCAATGGTCTCGCCGATGGTCTCGTCCATGGTCTCCAAAGGGCGGATCCGGAGGGATTGCTCACTTTTTCACGGGCGGCACTCGCCCGGTCCGTGCGTAGAATGAAGGAAAAAGCCCGCATGAACCTCCTCGGGTTCGGGACATACCGGAGAACCGTCATGAAACACTTCACGCTGCAAGAAATGGAAGACCTGCACCGCTCCCCCCTGGCGCAAGAATTCCGGGTGGTGGCGGTGAAGCTCCAGAACCGTCCGGGCGAGGACGACGTCGACCTTCAGGACCGGCCGCTCCCCGGCTGGGCGCACCGGGAACTGCGCGAGCGCGGGACCCGCATCGGGGACTTCCTCGTGCGCGTGCTCCCCTACAACATCGCGACGGGCGAGCCCGTCCCGGAAGAGGAGATCAAGCGCCGCGAGGCGGACGAAACCTGGAAGCGGGAGCTCCGCGAAACCGAGATCGCGTTGAACGAACTGCGCCTGCGCCCCATCGAAGCGCCCGACGGCACGACCCGCCCCTGCGGCGAAGACGAATTGAATTGGTTGGACGAATACGTGAGCCAGGCGATTTCCTTCCGGGAGCCGGGGCTGCGCGAACGCGCGGTGGAACTCACCGACGCCTACTACCAGGACGGGAAGGTCTTCACGCTGGAGCGGCTCTTGAACCTCATGCTCGACTACGGCGAGATGATGAGGTTGAAGGAGGAGCAGGGACTCAACTGAGTTCGGCCTCCACGAAGTCGCTCGGAACGGCGGCGCTTCAAGAACGGAGCGCCGCCGCGTTCTTCTTCATAGAAAACGCGCGAGGAAACTTGCGA
>NZ_JH604867.1 GCF_000250875.1 Sutterella parvirubra YIT 11816
CCACACCACATGGTAAGCGGTCTGATACACACAGTTTCTTGAAAAAACGACTTCGACCATGCATTTGATTCTATCGCATGGTTTTGTTTCAGTAAAGGGCGCGCGATTCCTCTCGCGACTGAAGTCGCAAGTTTCCTCGCGCGTTTTCTATGAAATGATGATGTCCGCCGCAGCCTCCGAAGCCAAGGATGCCGGCGCCGACGCCATCGTCAGGCAGTCCACGCAGTTCCGCGCCGGTACGCCCTACGTCCCCCAACCCACCCAAAGCTTCGGAGGCGGCTATGCCGGTGGCTTTGCAGGCGGCCTTGCAAGCGGCTTTGCGAACGGCATCGGCATGGCCCAGAGCATCAACCACCTTTCCGGCACCTACCTCGCCGTCAAGTACGTCGACTGATTTTGGGGCGGCCGGCCTCTTCCCCCTCCAAACAAAACCGCCGCAGTTCCGAAGAATTGCGGCGGTCTGTGTTCACAGGAAGAGAAGAGGCTTACTGAACGTTCGCCTTCTTCACGATTTCCTGGAAGTGCTGCTGAACGCGGCGGTTGGCGAGCGCGTTGCGGAGCACGGACTGCTGGCTTTCAAAGGACGGGAAGAGTTCCGCCGGGCGCTTCGATTCGAGCTTGACGACGTGGAAGCCGTACTGCGTGCGGATCGGGGCCTGGGCGACTTCGCCGGCCTTCAGGGACGAGAACGCCGCGGCGAAGGCCGGGACGAACGAGCGGGGAACGACCCAGCCCAAGAGACCGCCCTGGGCCTTGTTGCCGGTGTCTTCCGAGAATTCGCTCGCGAGCTTCGCGAAGTCGGCGCCCTTGTTGATGCGGGAGATCAGGTTCTTCGCCTGGTCTTCCGTCTTCACGAGGATGTGGCGGACCTGGTATTCCGTATCGCCGTAGGCGGCCTTTTCCTGGTCGTAGGCCTTCTTCAGGTCGGCGTCCGAAACCGGGTTCTTCTGGGCCCAGTCCTGCGCGAGCGCGTTGATGAGGATCTGGTCGCGGGCCTGAGCGATCGCTTCCTTCACTTCCTTCTTGTCGCCGACCTTGGCCTTCTTGGCTTCCTGCAGGAGCACGGTCTGCTGCACGAGGAGGTTCTTCACCTGGCGCTCGAGTTCGGCGCCGGCCGGCTGACCCTGCGCGACGGCGCGGTCGTAGATCACCTTCTGCTCGGCCACCGAGACGGTCTCACCGTTGACCTTGAAGGCCTTGAGTTCGGCGTTGGCGGAGCCCGCCGCGACAAGGGCTGCAAGGCTGAGGACGAGGACTTTCTTGTTCATCTGAAAAACTTCCGTGGTTTCAAGGTCGGACGGGCGCGGGAAAATCGCCTCTCCGCCCGTGTCTTCCGGGCTTTTCGGCCCGGCAGATTATTGATTTTGGCCCCCGACGGCGTGCTTCGTCATGTAGAAGGCCACCCCAATTGTAAAGAGGATTGTCAAGGCCATCAGGCCGAACAACTTGAAGTTCACCCAGATTTCCGTGGGCATCGTGTAGGCGACGGCGAGGTTGACGACGCCGGTCACCGCAAAGAAGCCGATCCAGAGGTTCTGAAGGGTCGACCAGGCCTTCTCGGGCATGTCGATCTGCCCCTTCATGAGGGTCTTGATGAAGTTGCGCCCGGAAACATTCCCGTAGATGAGGATGGCGGCGAAGACCCAGTAGAGGATCGTGGGCTTCCACTTGATGAAGATTTCGTTGCGAAGCCAGAGCGTGAGGCCCCCGAACACCACCACGACCGCGAGCGAGATCCAGAGCATGGGCTCGATCTTCCTGCCCTTCAATTTGAGCGCGACGATCTGAAAGAACGTCGCCGCCACCGTCACGATGGTCGCGAGGAAGACGGGGGCCGTCGTTTCGGTCACGCCGTCCGAGAGCACGCGCGACGCCAGATCCACCGCGGTCGCGGGATCGTGCCCCGCCCACTTGAACGTGGCGAAGAAGAGGATGACGGGAAGGAGGTCGAAGAGGAATTTCATCGTGAGGTCGTTCGTGGCTTCGGGCCGGGCGGGAGCACGGAACTCCGGTTCCCGCTCCCCAAGGGTGAAGCGAAGCATAGCAGAAGCGCGGGGGCGGCTTCCGAGAGCAGCTCCGCACCCCGTAGCTGCGGGCGCGCCCCTCAGCGACGTCCGGTCCCCAAGCATCGGCCTCCGGAAGCGTACGGTCTTCCCGAAGGGCCTGCGCCCCGCACCGGGGGCGCGGCCGGCGCCCTCCCGCACAATCCGACACAAGCGCGACAGGACCGAAACACTGCGCAAGGGCCTTTGAAGAGGGTCCGTAAGCTTCTCCAGGCCGATTCACAGGTATCCTTTCGGGACCAACGTCGCGAAGGCCGACGGCGGCGCCGCCGGGAGGACCGGGCCACTCGGCCCGATTCTCCCCACGAGCAGGCCCCACCCTGCCCGCTCCGCCCTCCGCCGGTCCCGCTCAGAAGGAAAAGAACCATGCCCTTCCAAGCCAAACGACTCGCCTGCGCCGCGCTCTGCGCGTTCGCCGCGGCGAGTGCCATCGCTCAGGAGTCTCAACCCATGCAGCCCATTGAAGCCGTGCCCGTCGTCACCGTCGAGGGGATGACGGAGTACCGCCTCCCGAACGGCCTGCGCATCGTGCTCTATCCCGATGCCGGCAAGCCGACCGCCACCGTCAACATGACGTACCTCGTGGGCTCGCGCCACGAGAACTACGGTGAGACCGGGATGGCGCACCTCCTTGAACACCTGATGTTCAAGGGGAGCAAGAACTACCCGTCGCCCACCGCGGAATTCACGAAGCGGGGCTTCCGCATGAACGGCTCCACCTGGTTCGACCGCACGAACTACTTCGTGAGCTTCACCGCCACGGACGACAACATGAAGTGGGCGCTCGGCTGGCAGGCCGACGCCATGACGAACAGCTTCATCGCGCAGAAGGACCTCGACACCGAAATGACGGTGGTGAGGAACGAATTCGAAATGGGCGAGAACAAGCCCGTCTCGGTGATGTTGAAGCGCATGCAGAGCATGATGTTCGACTGGCACGCCTACGGGCGCTCCACGATCGGGGCGAGGAGCGACATCGAAAACGTCGAGATCGCCAACCTCCAGGCCTTCTACCACCGCTACTACCAGCCGGACAACGCGGTCTTGACCGTCTCGGGCAAATTCGACCCCGAGCAGGTCCTCACGTGGATCAAGGAATTCTTCGGGCCGATCCCGAAGCCCACGCGCGTCCTCCCGAAGGAGTGGACCGTTGAGCCCACCGCCGACGGCGAGCGCGAATTCAAGATCCGCCGCCAGGGCGAGAGCCAGATGGTGGCGGTCGGGTACCGCATCCCGGCGGCCCTTCACGAAGACTACGAACCCACCGCGATGGCGGCTTTGGTGCTGGCCGACACGCCTTCCGGGGTGCTCTACAAGGACTTGGTGGAGACCGGTCTCGCCACGCAGGTCTTCGCCTGGCCGATGGCGACCGAAAAGCCCGGCTTCGTCATGTTCGGCGCCTTGATGAAGAAGGACGCCGACATTGAGCTCGTGAAGACCAAGCTCATCGACGCGATCGAGCACGCCTTCGACAAGGAAGGCGTCCCCGCCGACAAGCTGGAGCTTCAGAAGGCCGACCAGGCGACGATGTTCGAGCGCTCGATGTCGGACCCGGAAAACTTCGCCGTCGGCTTGTCAGAGTACATCGCCTTGGGCGACTGGCGTCTCTTCTTCGCCGACCGCGACATCGTCGCGGCCGTGACGCCCGAGCAGGCCACCGCCGCCGCGAAGCGCTACTTCGTGCGCGACAACCGCACGGTGGGGCTCTTCATCCCGACGACCGACATCCGCCGCGCGGAAATCCCGACGGCGCCCTCCGCCGAAGACCTCCTGAAGAACTTCACCTTCAAAACGGCTTCGGACGCGGGTGAGGCGTTCGACGTCTCGCAGGCCAACATCGACGCCCGCACGGAAGTGGTGGACGTGGGTGGCCTCAAGGCTGCACTGCTCCCGAAGAAGACCCGCGGCAACACCGTTTCGGTCCAGTACCGGTTTTTGAACGGCAACCTCGAAACCGCCAAGGACGGCGCACGCTCGATGATGATGGGCGCGATGTTGACGCGCGGGACCGCGAAGCACGACCGCCAGCAGATCGACGACCTCTTCACGAAGCTCAAGATGGAAGGGTCGCCCTTCGGCTTCACGACGGACCGTGAACACCTCGCGGACGCCATTGCGCTTTCCGCCGAACTTCTCACCACCTCGTCCTTCCCCGAAAAGGAATTCGAGACGCTCCGCCGTCAGACGATCGAGGGGCTCCAGAGCCGCTCGGACGACCCCGGCGTCAAGGCCCGGGACGAACTCACCCGCCGCTTCAACACCTATCCGGAAGGCGACGCCCGCCGGAACGAAACGAGCGTAGAGCTGATCGCCGCCTTGAAGAAGCTCACGCTCGCCGACGTGAAGAAGCACTACGACGAGGTCTTCGGCACCGGCCGCGGGTTCGTGGCCGTCGTGGGCGACTTCGACCCGGCGGAAGTGAAGAAGGAACTCTCGGACAAGGTCGCGGGCGTCAAGGCCGCGAAGGCGCCCTTTGAGCGCTTCTGGGCCGAGTACCGTCCGGTCGAACCCGGCCGCGCCGTGATCGACACGCCGGACAAGGAAAACGCCGTGCTCTTCGCGCGCGTCGACCTGCCCGCCAACATCGACGACGAGGACATGCCCGCGCTGATCGTCGCCGACTGGGTGCTGGGCGGCTCGCCGGGCCTTTCGAACCGCATCGTCAACCGCCTGCGCCAGAAGGAAGGCTTGTCCTACGGGGTGTCCTCCAACCTCGTCATCCCGACCTTCGGGAACCGCGCGAAGTGGACGATCGGCGCGATCGTCGCCCCGCAGAACGTGCTTCAGGCCGAGACGAGTCTGAAGGACGAACTCAAGAAGGCCTTTGAGGCCGGCATCACCGCGGACGAGCTCGAAGAAGCCAAGCGCGGGATTCTCCAGAGCCGCGCGGTCAACCGCGCGCAGGACGGGATCCTCGCGTCCGGCTGGCTCTCGAACTTGGAGCGCAACGTCACCTGGATGAAGTCGAAGGAAACCGAAGACGCCATCGAAGCGCTGACGGTCGACCAGGTGAACGCGGCGGTGCGCCGCCTTGCGGACCCCTCGAAGATGGTCTACGTCCTCTCCGGGGATATCGCCAAGGCGAAGGCCGCGGGGAAGGACTTCAGCAAGGCCGAGTAAGGCCCTTCGTCTGAAGCCTCAAAATCACAAGGCCGTCCGGTCGTACGCGACCGGGCGGCCTTGTTTCGTATGGGATGAAGGTGTCGGCGGGGGACCGCTTGGGGTCGGGAGCCCGGCCCCGGTCGCCCGCGCCTTACTCTTCCTGGTAGTCCTCGAGGCGGCTGTAGCGGTGAAGCACGTCCGCGACCGTCGTCTTGGCGGCGTGCTCCAGATCCTTCTGGCTCATTTCAGCCTTGAGGTTCCTCGCATCCGCCGCGGCGTTGCGGTCGGGCGTGAAGCCTTCGGAGGGCTTCTCGGCGGCCTGGATCAAGACGTAGGCGCTCACGCGGTCGGGCGCCTCGCCCGTTTCGGGGTCCACAAGAAGCTTCGCCCAGGCCATCAACCCGGCGGGGTCGCCCTTTTCAGCAGACCGCCGGTACCACTTGGCGGCGGCCTTCAAGTCCTTTTCCTTGCTCCAGCCGTTCCGGTAGTAGTCGCCCACGGCCTTCATGCCGGCGCTCGAGCCCTGGTCCGCGGCCTTCTTGTCCCAGACGAAGCCCTGACGCGCTTCGGGACGAACGCCCAAGCCTTCGCGGAAGACCTTGCCCAATTCGAGCTGCGAGCCGACGTGGCCCAAAAGCGCCGCGCGCTCCCACCAGCCGATGCCGGTCAAACGCTGGGGCTTCGTGCTGCCGAGCCCATAGAAGTAGAGGCGGCCCAACTGGTAGAGGCACTCGGCGTCGTCCTTCGGGACGCCCTCTTCAAAAGCCTTGACGGCCGCCTTGAAGTCGTTCCTCTCGACGGCCCGCAGGCCGTCCTGGAGCCCGGCCGAGGCGCTCCCCGCGGCGAGCGCGGCGACGACCCCGCAGAGAAGCGCGGTGAGGCGCAGATCGTTCTTGTGCATTGCGGTCTTTCCTTTCGTTGTTCTTCGGCGTTCCGGATGCGGAACGGCTTGGTCTTGCGCCGGAGACGTTAGCAGGAGAACCTTAAGAGAAACGGAAAGGGGGCTGGGCCGGAGATGCAGGCGGGCTGAGCCGTCCCGAATCCATGAACGACGCGTCCGCCGGAGGTGAATCCGGCGGACGCTGGAATGCCGTTCGGGCGGCGAAGCGTATGAGAAAACGTATGAGAAGCCTGGATTCAGGCCTTCATCAGGCCTTCGCTTCCGTCCGGTCGGGCTGAGCGGGCTCACCGGCAACCGGGTCCTCCGCCGGCTTGGTCTCCTTCGCCTCCTCCGCCTGCTTGGTCATGGCCGTCATGGCCTCCCTCGCCGACCGCTCACGGCGCTCCTCCTCTTCGTCCTCCAGGAACGCGGACAGGGGCCGGTCGATCGACTTGTCGAAGATGAAGCTCCTCCACCAGGAGAAAAGAAGCCCGGCTTCGCGCCGCAGGCTCGGGCGCTCGGGCTGCACGAGCGTGTTGTTCTGGTCGATCAACAGCACGCAGAGGGCGTCGCGTAGCGTCGTCTTCTCGGGGTCGCACAAGAGCGCCCACTCGCCCTTGGCATGGCGGCTCGTTTTGAGTTCCCCGCAGTAGCCGGCGTCGCCCAATTTGCCCAAAATGCGGTTCACCTGCTCGGGGTAGGAGTCGACTTCGTCCGCCAGCACCTGCACGGGGACGCTCGGCAGCCCCGCGGCCTTGGCGCCCGTGAGGACGCGAAGGAGCGCGACGCCGGTCAGGAAGTCGTTCCCCGCGCGGTAGCTGTCGAGATAACGCCCGGAGGTCAGCAGCGGAATCGTCGCCGTGATGGCCGCCCCGGAGAAGACGAGGAACCACGTAAGGTAGAGCCAGAGGAGGAACACCGGGAGCGCGACGAACGCGCCGTAGATCGTGGAGAGCGTCCCGGAAGTGACGTAGATCTCAAAGCCCTCACGCACGATCGACCCCGCGATCGCAACGATCATGCCGCCGACGAGCGCATGCCTGAAGGGCACCCAGCAGTTGGGGACGAGCTTGTAGAGCGCGGCGTAGCCCACGCCCTGAAGAAGAATCTGGAAGATCGCGATGATCCAGCCGGGGAAGGACCCGTCGGAGTGACCGAGCGTGAGGCGGATGGTGTGGGTGGAGAGCGTGAGCGAGAGCGCGATCAAGGTCGGCGCCAACGTCAGGATCGCCCAGTAGAGGACCGCGCGCTGCGACCACGGGCGCATGCGCCGCACCTTGAAGATGCGGTTCACCGTCACGAAGAATTTGTCGATCAGGAGGAGCGCCGTCAACGCCAAGCCCGCGAGACCGAAAATCCCGAGACCGGAGGCGTGGGCCGAAAACTGCCGGATGTACTCGACGATCGTCTCGCTCTCCTGCGGCGGGAGGAAGCTGTTGAAGACCATGGCTTCGAGTTCCTGCCGGTACTCCGCAAAGCTCGGGAACGCTGCAAAGGCGGCGAGCGACACGGCAAGAAGCGGGATGAGCGAGAGGAGCGTGGTGAGCGTCATCGAGCTCGCCACCTCCTGGAGCTGCGTGTCCTTCATGCGCATCCCGGCGAAGCCGAGGAGCGCGCGCGCCACGTCGATCATGCGGTGGCGGCGCACCAGGGTGAGAAGGTCTGCGGGCGGTCGGGCCATGAGGATCTCTGGGAAAGGTCTTGAGGGAGAAGCGGCGGGAGGAACCGGTGGTCTGAAGGAACGGGTTCCGGAGGCGAGCCGCAGGAAGGCGCCGCGTCGGGGCGGCGCCGGTCATCCGTTCATTTTATCGCGGGCGGTCGGTGCGCCTGTTGAAAACGCCCGACCGAAGCGGCGACGGCGGGGAATTCTTGAGGCTCTTCGGCGGATTGACGGCGGCATTCCGCCCGACATCCGAAGTACCGCCCCCGCACCGTCGGCGCAGGATGACGGGCGTCGGACCGGATACCGAGGTACGACCCGGGGCGCAAAAAGCGGGTTTCCCCGGCCCCCTTCACTTTCAGCCGGATTGTCTTCACGTCAAGTTGTTGTCCCGGTTACAAACCGATGCACGTTCGTCGAGCGTCCGAAAAGCGCTTTTCCGGCCTATTTTCCTCAGGAAAAACAAGGCACTTAGAACAGAAGTCAGCACTCACCCTTTCCAAATTGTCGACCAATGCTTTCCGATTGCTCGACAAATGCCGGAGGCTCCGCTATAGTTCGCCTCAGCCAATCGTTTTGTTCCTCTAAGCGAAACGATGCCGCCCGGTCATTGCGTGGGTGCTTGGACCGGGTTGAGGAAGGTGACGGAAGTAAGGCGCCGACATCTTCCGAGGGGGTAGAGAGGGCCGCATCGACGAAGTGCGGCCCTTTCTCATATCTGCGTCCCGCATTCGCGTTCGCGTCATCTGCGGCCTCATTTGCGCCTTGTGCGCCCGCGTTCGTCTTCCCGGACCCCGCATTCACCCTCAACCGACCTGCATTCGCCTCACCCGCATTCGAAAAACGCTCCGCCCGGTCGACGCCGAACGGAGCGTTTTCTTCTTCAGGAGTAGCCGGGACACCCGGGCCGGACCTCAAGCGTCCGGCCGGAAGCCCCGTCGTCCGGGACTTATTCCTCGAACATGCCCTTCATCACGACCTCGCCCTCACGCATGGCGACGCGGCCCTGCATGAAGACCCAGGTGGGTTCGAGCTTTTCGTTCATGATGAGGAGGTCGGCGTCGAACCCTTCCTTCACTTCGCCCTTGCCGGGGAGACCGAGCGCACGGGCGACCGTCGTCGTCATCGGACGGAGCGCGTCGGCGAGACCGATCTCGGACGCAAGCTTGCGGACGCACTCGAGGTCGCAGTCGATCTTGCCGATGCCGAGACCGACCATTTCGCCCTTTTCGTTGAAGCGCGGCATCGAGCCGTGGCCGTCGGAGCTCATCGTGATGTTTTCAAGCGGCACGCCGGCATCGAGCGCGGCGCGGACCGCGTCCGCGGCGTCGCCCATGTAGTTGCCGCCGCCCGTCGTGATGTCGATCACGCCGCCCTTTTTCGCGAATTCGCAGGCGCGGCGGAAGACTTCCGGATGGCGCGCGCAGTGGGTCGGGCGCATGTGCTTCAAGGGAATCCCGGCTTCGTTGCAGGATTCGAGAATGTCAAACGACACCGGCATGTCGCCCAGATGCACGTGGAGGAACCCCGTCTTCCCGGTCAGCATCCCGGCGACGCGGACGTCGGCGAGGATGCGGAGCACTTCCTGCGCGGTCGGGAAGGCGGAGCGGTGATCGCCCAGGGCGATCTTCACGCCCAGCACTTCCGGAATCGAGAAGAGTTCCGTGCGGACGTCCTTCGTGATCGTCGTCACGGGGTAGGCGTAGTTCGAGGTCCACATCCAGCCCGAAGCCCCTTCGGTCTTGAGGCCGCGCACCTTCGCGAGGAGGTTCTCAATCGAGCGGCTCATCGAGTCCGTGCCCGAGACGCCCATGAAGGACGTGACGCCCGCGCGGACGAGTTCGGAGAAGACGAGCTCGGGGCAGCGCGAGGCCCAGCCGCCCTCACCGCCGCCGCCCGTCACGTGGATGTGCTGGTCGATCAGGCCCGGCACGACCTTCGCGCCCGCGGCGTCGATCTCCTCCACGCCCGGAATCTTCACGTCGAGCGTGACGTCCATCGCGATGATCTTGCCCCCGGCAATGAGGATGTCGCGGCGGCCGAGGTGCTCGGGCGCCCAGACGTCGGCGTTGCGGATCAGAATCGCGGCGGGTTCCTTCTTCATGGTCATTGTCTCCTTCGATTGTTCGTCGGGGTGGTTGACGTTCGGTCGGGATGGTTCTGCATGTCGGCATGCGGTTCGGGTGATGTCGGGCGGTTCTCTTGAACGGTTTCATCGGGCGCTATTCCTGAGAGCGACTTGGGACTTACCGCAGTCCCTCGCCGCCCGCGCCCGATCAACCCGATCAGTCGATCAGCCCAATCGGAAATTTTCGCACAACTTTTACGGCCCGTACGTGTTCTTCGCGCGCACCCCCACGAGCGGCGTCAAAAGAACGATGCTCACGACCCAGAGGAACGTGAGGTAGTCGGGCCAGGTCGATGCGTCGGCCGCCTCCGTCACGGGCGCGAGGTGCGCGGCGTTCATCCAGGCGGCGGTCTCGATCACGGGGCCGCCCAAAAGCATCAGCACCGCGCCGACTTTCGGCACCCAGGCCCTGCGCACAAGGAGCATGAGCCCGGCGGCCGCAAGCAGCATCCCCGCCGCGGCGCCCGCCCACAGGACGGCGGAGAGCGCCGCGCCGTAGGGAAGTTCCGCCGCGCGGACGTTCATGAGGTGGCCCATGGCGAGCCCGAAGGTGGTGAGGTCGAAAAGTCCCGCGGACGCGCACCAGGCGGGCGGCAGAAAGAGGAGCCCGTCGACGCCGGCGGGGAGCCGCGTCGTGGCGTTCGGGACCCGCCGGGCCCAGCTCCGCAGGCTCCCGAGGATGAGAAAGAGGAAGAAGAGGATGGAGAGCAGCCCCACCACCTCCTGCGTCGTCTTCGGCATGAAGGCGGAGACTTCCGTCATCGTGCGCCGCCCTCAGCCGCCTTCACGGCGTCACGCACCATCGCGGCGTACTGCGCGGCGATTTTCTTCGCACCGCGCGTCCCGTACGTGAAGGCGGGGCGCCGCGAGAAGAGCAGGTAGACGGTCGCGACCACGGTGAAGACCGAGACGCCCGCAAAGGCCTGCCCCGGCGCGAAGGGGACGCCGAGAATGACGCTCTCCAGCCAATCGTTCACGGGACCGGCGACCCAAAGGAGCACGACCGAGGTCCAGAGCGCCGCGGGGCTGCGGCCGACCGCCAAGAGCACCAGCACGCCCACGGCGGCAAACGACGCAAAGAGCGACGGGATGAGCGTCTTCACCGCGGGCCAGATGAAGGCCGCGTCCATCACCGCGACGCGGATCACTTCGCCCAGCGCGCGGCCGAAGGTCCAAAGCGACCAGGCGGCTTCAAAGGAGAAGCAGAAGAGGAGGAAGGACAAAAGTCCCCCGATCCCGCAGGGCATCCCCGGGATCTTCACGACGGGCGGCACGCGCTTTCCGATGAAGAGCAGCACGGCCCAGAGGACCACGGGGACGATGAGCCCCACCAGGAGTCCCGGAGAGGCTTCGAAAAAGAAGAAGTCGGCGTTCGGCATGGGTGTTGGAATTCAGTTGGGGTGTTGGGGTTGTTCGGTTTCGAGGTCACTTGGGCGAGCGGAGCTCTTCGAGGATCCCGCAGGGGTGCCCTTCGTGGTCGCCCCCGCAGCGGTGCGCCACCGCTTCGAGGTCGCCCTTCAAGGCGAGCAGATCTTCGATCCGGCGGTCCACTTCCGCCAGGTGCTTCGCCACCAACGCGTGGGCGGCCTCGGCCGCCTGGTGCGGGGCGTGCGGCGCGTGGGCCGCGTGCGCGGGATCGGCGCAGCAGCCTTCGCCGTCTTCGGCGAGCGCGGTGAGGAGCGTGCGGATTTCGTCCAGCGCCATGTCGAGGCTTCGGCAGCGCCGGATGAAGGCGAGCCTCGCGACGTGCTCGGCGCCGTACTGACGGTAGTTGTTGCCGAGCTCACGCACGGCCGGGTTGAGGAGCCCCACCTTTTCGTAGTAGCGGATCGTCTCCGGGGTGTGCCCGGTGCGGTCGGCGAGTTCTCGAATGCGCATGGCGTCGGTCCTGTCGTTGGGCTTCAAGGAAGCCCTCGGGAGTGATGTGGCGCCGCGGCGGCGGTCCGGACGGCGTGTCCGGATGGCCCTTGAGCGGCGTGTGTCTTCCTCGGGATTGTACGCACGGAAACCCCGGCGTCCGCGCCCGCCCGAAAGGAAATTGCGGGGAAGACTCATTGACCGACATTGAAACACGGCCGATACAAGATGACCACGGGAACCCACTCCGACGCGGCTCAACCCGGCTCCCGCTTCCGCTATGCTTGGAGAAGGACGACGGGGGAAGACTCTCCCCCAAAGATCATCAGAATCAGGACCGCAATCAGGACCGCAGGACCGACATCCCATGAAGGATCCCTTCAACCTCGAACCCCGCAACGGCGATTTCGCGACCTACGTGGAGAACCTCCAGAAGGCCGAACTCGAAAAGCTCCGCCGAGCGAACCCCGCGGCGGCCGAACAGGCCGCACAGAGCATCCGCGGTGGCGGGGACTCGCTGTCGCTGCGCGACCTGATCGAGCGCTCGAAGGAAGTCTTCGGGGCGAAGAAGGCGGAGTCCGAAAAGGTCCGCGAGACGGTCTTCGGACCGGTCACCCAGACGCCCAACCCCTTCTCGAGGAAGGACCGCCAGCACCGCTGGGGCCGCGGCGACCGACGGACGGAATCCGTTGAGCCCGCAGAACACCTCCCCTCGTCGGACGCCATGACCGAGGAAGAGTTCGACGCCATGGTGCAGGAAGGCCTCTCGAAGCCCGCGCCGAAGAAGCAGGCGAACCCCGGACCCTTCCTTCTCTTCGTCGCGTTGATGCTTGTGGTCGGCGTCATGAACGGCGCGTTGCCTGAGCCCCTGATCGGCTTTGCGTTGGTGGTTGGGTTCGCCGGCGTCGTCATCACGAACGCGAAGAAGCGCCGGTAGTGAACCGGGAAGTGAACCGGTACCGGCGGGCGGTTCAAAAGGCCGGTCACTTCCAGTCGACACCATTCCTCCATACGACTTTCAGCCCCACCTTCGGATAGGCCTTCCGAAAGCCCAAAGACGCCCTGCGGCCAACGGATTCCGCCCACTACGATCCTTCTCCCAATAGGTCCTCCCTAAGACTTTTATCCGAGCCCTCTTGGCATTTCGCAAAACCTTTTTTCGCAGGCGGCGTTCGGCCCGTTTTTTGTGCCGGATCGGGCCCTCAGAGCCTTTTCACCGTGGCAAAGTTCGCCTTGAGAAAAGTTGTGATAGAGGCGCGGAACGGATGAGTAGCCGTCGGAGGGGACACCCGACGAAGACGGCGAAAGGCCCGCCCGCCGAAACGCGGCGCCCGGTAGAGCACCGCGTTGGGCACGGTGGAAAGACCACCGTGACTCCTGACGGATTCACGCCGTCAGAGGCGCTATCGGTGGTGACTATCCCAAGAGCCCCCTGCCGGACGCCCTCAGGTTTTTTCAAACCCGGCCAAGAGCGTGATGCGTCCGCATTCCGGCAAGTCTGCGTCCTGCGCGAGCGCTCTTTGGAAAGGGATGGAAAAGCCCCGAGGAGATGTCCCCCAAGGACGGTTGGCAAGAAGTCGCATCGGTAGAAGATGCGGCTTTTCTTTTTATTCAAGAACCATAAAGATCCAACCGGAGACTCTCGTGAGCACATCCTCCCAACAACCCACCCTGCGCCGTGACGTCGGCCTCTTCGGCGGCATTTCGGTGCTCGCCGGGATCATGATCGGCTCGGGCATCTTCTACATCGGCGCGATCGTGCTGCAGCGAAGCGGCATGAGCCTCGGTCTCGCCCTCCTCGTCTGGCTGATCGGCGGTCTCGTCACGCTGATGAGCGGCATCTGCTTTGCCGAACTCGGCGCCATGATGCCCAAGGCCGGCGGCTACTACGTGTACCTGCGCGAAGCCTACGGCGAACGCGTCGCCTTCATGTGCGGGATCACGAACTTCTTCCTCTCTTCTTCGGGCTCCATCGCCGCTCTGGCCGTCGCCTTCGCCGCCGCCATCAGCTCGATGTGGCACATCGATCCGACGATGCAGAAGGTGATCGCCGTCTCTTCGATCGTTCTGCTCTCCCTCATCAACATCCGCGGCATCAAGCTCGGCAGCTTCGTGCAGAACACCTTCATGATTCTGAAGATGCTCCCGATCGTGCTGATCCTCGTCTGCGGCCTCGTGATGGGTACGGAATCCCCGGACCTCTCGCTCTCCCCCATGACGATCGACGGCGCGCCGCTCGAGATCTCCTGGACGGAAATCTGCGCCATGATCGGCTTCTCGGTCATCGCGACCCTCTGGGCCTATGAAGGGTGGACGAACCTCAACAACATCGCCGAAGAGATCAAGAACCCGAAGAGGAACATCCCGCTCGCGCTCATTCTCTCGATCACCGGCGTGATGACCCTCTACGTGCTCTTCAACTACGCCGTCTACCGCGTGGTGCCGCACGACACGATCATGTCGATGGTGGCCGCGGGCGACTACTACCTCGGCACGGAAGCCGCCAAGATCCTCTTCGGCCCGGCCGGCATGGTGGTCGTGGGGACCGCGATGATGCTCGCCATCTTCAACAGTCTCAACGGCTGCATCATGGTCTTCCCCCGCATGTACTTCGCGATGGCCCGTGACGGTGCGCTCTTCCCGTCGCTCGCCAAGCTCCACCCGACGTGGCGCACCCCGATCAACGCCCAGATCGCCTCCGCCGTCATGGCGATCATCCTGGTGCTCTCGCGCTCGCTCTCCGAGTTGACCAGCCTCGTCGCGGTCTGCGGCATGATCTTCCACGGTCTCGCCTTCTTCTCGGTGATCGTCCTGCGCCGCAAGTATCCGAACCTCGAACGCCCCTACAAGGTCTGGTTCTACCCGTTCCTCATCCTCGTCGTCTGCGCGATCATGATCGGCCTCATCATCAACACGGTTGAGAAGGACCCGGTGACGGCGGCCCTCGGTCTGCTCGTTCCTCTGGCCGGTCTCGTCTTCTACGAACTCTTCTTCCGCAAGCGCTGCGAAGCCATGCGTGCCGCCGAAGGCGCCAAGCACGAGTCGAACCTTCAGAACTAAGGCTTGAACCTCTCCCGGACCGGGGGAGCCCCGCTCCCCCGCCGACCGGCGTGAACAGCATCGAATCCCACCGAATTCACCCAGATTGACAGATTGAGGACACCCATCATGGCTACGCTCATCCACAACGCCCGCATCTACGTCGAACGCGGCGTCTTCGCCGAAGCGCTTTTGGAAGTCGACGGCATCATCCGCGCGGTCGGCACGCTCGCTGAAGTTGAAGCCGCGGCGCCCGCCTGCGTCACCCGCCGCGACGCCAAGGGCCGCACGATCGTCCCGGGCTTCAACGACTCGCACCAGCATTTGTTGAACACCGGCATCGCTTTGGCCGACATCCGCTTGGGCGACTGCCGCAGCATCGCGGAAGTCCAGGACGTCGCCCGCCGGTGGATTGCGGAAAACAACCCCGCCCCCGGCACCGTCATTCACGGCATGCGCTGGAACCAGGACTACTTCGCCGAAGGACGCCTTCTCACCGCCGCCGACCTCGACGAGATCTCGACCGAACACCCCATCATCTTCGACCGCGCCTGCGGCCACCTCCTCACCTGCAACACGCTCGCCATGCAGATGGCCGGGATCACGCGCGACTCCGTCGCCCCTGAGGGCGGCACGATCGAGCGCGACGCGGACGGCAACCCCAACGGGGTCTTCACGGAAAACGCCCGCCAGGCGGTGCGAAGCCTCATGGCATCCCGCAGCGTTGAAGAAACCGTGCGCCTGATCCGCACCGGCATGGCCCACGCCGCCCAATGCGGCGTCACCTCGGTGCAGACCTGCGACCTTCGCGGCCGCGACTGGGAAACGACGCTCGAAGCCTACAACCAGGTGGCCGCCGATCAGCCGCTCACCCGCGTCTGGCACCAGTCGAGCTTCCAGGAACCCGAAGGCTACCGGCGCTTTCTTGAGCGCGGCTGCGTGATGGGTTCGGGCACGCCCTTCAACCGCTTCGGCCCCCTGAAGCTCTTCATCGACGGCTCTTTGGGCGCCCGTACGGCGCTCATGCGCGCGCCTTATGCGAACGACCCCTCCACCTGCGGCGTTGAAGTGCTCACGCCCGCACAGATCGACGAATTGGTGGGGCTCGCCAACAGCCACAACTGCGGCGTCGTCGCCCACGCGATCGGCGACCTTGCGATCGAACGCATGCTCGACGCCTTTGACGCCCACGCCCCGGGCGACGGCACGAATCCTCTGCGCAACGGCATCGTTCACGTCCAGATCACGGACCGCGCCCTCGTAGAACGCTTCACGAAGAACGACATCCTCGCCCTCGTGCAGCCGATCTTCCTTCACTACGACACGCAGATCGTCGAGGACCGCGTCGGCGCGGAACTCGCGGGCACGTCCTACGCCTTCGGCTCGATGCACCGCCTCGGGATTCACATGAGCTTCGGCACGGACAGCCCGATCGAAGACATGAATCCGTTTGAAAACATCTACTGCGCGGTGACGCGTCGGACGCTCCAGGGCAAGCCCGAAGGGGGCTTCCACCCCGAAGAGTGTCTCGACGTCGAAACGGCCGTCGACGCCTACACGATTGAGAGCGCCTACGCCACCTTCGAAGAAAACGTCAAGGGCCGCCTCATGCCGGGCTACTACGCCGACCTTGTGATCCTCTCGGACGACATCTTCACGGTGCCGCACGACGCGATCAAGTCGATCCGCGCCGTCGCCACCATGGTCGACGGACGCTGGGTGCACGACACCGAAGCGTAAGGCTGCGGCGACCCCCTCGGAACCTTCACGCCGGGGGATGGATGCCGACATCAGAGAGGCGGACCTGGAAACGGGGCCGCCTCTTTTTGTAGAGGTTCTTCTTGACTTTGTACATTCAGTTTTCGTACACTTTTTGTACGAAAACTGAGTGTACAAAAACTTTCCGCACGAAAATCAACGTACGGTCAAACCGATGTCGAACGGCACCTCCCTGAAAAGGAAAGAAAATGAAGTTTTACGGACGAACGGAAGAAATCGCCGCGCTCCAAAAACATCTGGACCTTGTTAAAGAGACGGCCGCTTCCCGAATGGTCGTCGTCTACGGACGGCGGCGCGTCGGCAAGACCACGCTCGTCAATGAAGCGTTCCGAAACGTTGACGTCACATACCTCTATTTCTTTGTAGCAGGCAGCGGCAAAGAAGAGTTGATGGCACGTTGGAAGGCGAAGATCGTCGAGGTTTTCGGTCTCAAAAGAGAATCCAACATCAGTTCCCTGGCAGATTTCATCGCTTGGGTGATGGAGCTCTCAGAGCACCGTCCCGTCGTGCTCGTCTTCGACGAATGTCAAGAACTGGAGAAGCATGAACCCGGCTTTTATTCGGCTCTTCAAAACATTTGGGACCAAAACAAAAACACCTCGCAAACGCTCCTGATCCTTTCGGGATCCGTGCTCTCTGCGATCAAAAAGATTTTCGGAGACCATTCCGAACCGCTTTTCGGCCGTCCCGATGACTTTCAGCGCATCTCGGCGTTCCCGGTCTCCGTGATCCGAGAGATCGCGCAGGACTTCAATCCCGAACTATCGGGGATGGACCTGCTTCTGACCTACGCCGCGACCGGCGGGGTGGCCCGTTACCTGGAACTGCTCGCGCCCACAACCCAATTCCGCTACGACGACATCCTCAACTTCATTTTCGGAAGGATGGGGGGGACCTACCGGGACGAAGCCGACATCTACCTCAACAACGAATTCCGCGCGGAATCCCACATCTACCAAATCATTCTTTGGGCCATTGCCCAAGGGCGCACCAAGCGAAGCGAAATCCAAGACGTTGTTAAGAACACCAACGTTTCTCCCTACCTTCAGCGCCTGGAGATCTTCGGGCTCATCAAAAGGATCGAGCCTTTCGGTTCCCGCACGGAAACCAAACACCGCTTTGAAATCAACGATCTTTTCCTCAAATTTTGGCGACTCTTCGTCATGGGCAATTTTGACGACATCAACCAAAACCAAGGTGCCCGCGTCGTCCGAAGGATCACGCCTTTGCTCCCGGAATATTTGGGGCATGTTCTGGAGCAGTGGTTCCGGCAGGAACTTCTGGAGAGCGGACGATGGGATGCCGTCGGCGCCTGGTGGAACCGCAAAGGTGAGCATGAGATTGATCTGATCGCCGTCGACGAAATCGACAAACGCATTCTTTTCGGCGAAGCCAAGCTCGATCCCAAGAAATTCAATGAGATCAAGCTTCGCATGAAGGCCGAAGCCTTCCTGCAGGTCAATCCTCAGTACAGGTCTTGGAGCATGTTTTTCCGAGGTTTTTCCCCGGAAGACATGCTCAAGGAAACGCCGTCGATAGAGGAGCGTGCATCTCAGTAGTTCCACGAGAGCGTCACGAGCGTGAGCGTCTCGCGGGCGTCGAGCATGCCGTCGACGGCCTGCGCTTCAAAGTCTTTGCGGACCGCCTCCCTCTGCTCGTCCGTGATGGGTTGGTGGAGCTCCAGCCGACCCAAGCAGAAATCCGCGACGCGGCTCCACGGGCGCGCGGGTTCGCCCCAATGGCCGTCCCGGTAGCGAATCTGCGGGCGCAGTCCGGCACCAAAGAGGTACTCCAACGCGTACGGGATCTGCTCGTCGTGCCAGAAGCGCCCATCGATCCCGGCGATCCGGTAGGCGCGCTCCATCCAGCGGTGCTTCCTCTGGATGAAGTTTTCGTAAATGCCGTGCTTCCTCCCGCAGGCGACGAACTTCCCGAAGGACCGCGCATCAGAGACCGCAGGCGTCATTCTGGCGGTCACGACGTCGTACTTCGCCCGCCAGTCCATCGCATCCATGTCGGCATCCCGCCAGTCGAGCACCTCAAAGCGAAGGTTCGGGAGGTTCTCGCGTTGGGCGCGGCGGCGTCCCGCCTCAACCATGGATGCCGAGAGATCCACGCCCAACACGTCGCCCGCCCTTTGTGCGAAAGCCGCCGTGTAGACGCCTGCGCCGCAACCAACGTCGAGCACCGTGCTCTCGGGCGTGAGAAGGTCGAGTTCGGCCACCACCTTCATGAAGCCTTCCGTCCTCCAGTCGGCGGTCGACTGCCGGTCGTAGAGGTACGCCTCGCGGCTCCAGAGCGCGCGGTGCATCGCCGTATTTTCGCGTCGGGACCAACGTTCTTCGAGAGGAATCCATCGAGTCATCAGATGCTTCGTTCGTGTTGGTGGTGTGATTCTTTGAGGGGACGACCGGACGCCGGAGAACGACGAACATCGGTCGCGAGAGCGCATCGGAAGCCGTACCGGTGGGGCGCGGCGCCCAACGCATCCCGTCCGCTCACCATAGCACGGACTTGAAGGCGAGCAACGCGTGAGTAAGCATTGACTCCATCAATTTCAGAAAAACGGGGCGTCCCCCGTAGGAGACGCCCCGCGCCGTGCATGGAGCAGCACCGCTGGTCCTTTGTTCGAACTCAGCCTTTAGAACGCATACCGGAAGGTGGCGTGGAGGGCGTTGTTCGAGCGGTCGTTCGAACCGAACCCGTAGCGGTAGTTGAGACCGAACGTCATGCTCTGGTACTCCGCCGAGACGCCCAAAGCGGCGTTGTAGAGGTTGTCCAAAACCGTCGTACGGATGGCCTCGCCCGCAACCGACGTCGTCACCTCGTCGTCGCCCAACTGCGGTACGACCGAGAGGTCGAGCGCCGGAGCGATCTTCCAACCGCCCGCTTCGACGGCGCCCTCAAAGGCGACGCCGACCGGGAGTTCGAGGACGTTGAGGTTGCTCACGTCGACACCGTTCAACCCGTCGACGGTGAGGCGCGTGTAGCGCACGCCGAAGTGCGGCTTCACGGCAACGGCGGCATCAACGGCGGTGAAGTCCCCGCGCAGACCCACCGTCCAGGCGTCCGCATCGGCGTCGCCGCCCAGCTTCTGCCCAAGGTCGTAGGCCTTCACGGTGTTGTCGAACTTCGTGTAGCCCACGTCGGCCTTGACGTTGAGACCCGCGAAGGTCTTCGCACCGTAGAGCGAGAACCCGTAGAAGTCCGTGTCGGTCGTCACCTTGTAGGCCGTGCCCGTCGCATCCGTATCGGCCGTACCGATCGTGACCGCGCCGCCCACGAGGAGACCGTTGTCAAGGGTCGTGTCCACCCCGAAAACGCCGCCGTAGATGTCGGCGTCGTAGCCCGTCGTGAGACCTTCGTACTTCGCTTCATTGGTCGTGCCGAAGAGATCGACCCAGGCCTGCGTCCCCTGCCCCTTCACCGCGAGCGCGCGGTTCGTCACCGCATCGTTGACGAGGGACTGGGCGTCGTAGGCGACGTTGAGCGCACCGGACGCCACGGGAAGCGTGAGCGTCGTGCGGAGCGCGTTCTGCGCGGCGGCGGTGAACTTACCGTTGTTCACGTAGCCCGACGTTTCCTTCCCGAGTTGATCGAGGTAGGTGGTGAGCGTCGCGGAGGCACCTGAACCCACGGCCGTGATCGCGTTGACCGCCGCGGCGAGTTCGCTGTCGGTGATGCCGAGGTCGGCGCCCTGCTTCGTCTCCACCGTCACGGAGCCGTCGTCGCCGAGGGTCGGCGTGTAGAAGATGCTGTCGGACTTGACGTTGAGCTTCTCGATGCTCGAAGCGCCATCAAAGACCGTGATGGTATCGGTTTGGCGGTTCGTGAGGTTCGAGAGGATCAGGGTCGCGTTCTCGGAGGTCACCGTGACGGCCGAGTCGTCGCGATGGGCAATGGCCGCCACGCCTTCCGCGAAGGCGGAGGCGTCAACCACCATCAGCGCATCCGAGCCGAGATTCACGTCGTTCGTGTCGCTCGTCGTACCGATCTTGAACTTACCGTTCTCGCCCAACAGAATCTGCGAATCCACATAGAACCCGGCCTTGGTCGAGTCGTACGTGATGCCGGCCTTTTCGGCGGCGCTCTTCACGAGCGCTTCACCACCCTCGCGGGTCGTCACCAGGGCGCCCGCATTCGCGGTGACCGTGCCGTTCACAAGAGACGCCGTGACGGGGACTTCTTCCGCGCGAGGCGTGAGCGCGAAGCTGCGCGCGAGCGCCATCACCGGCACCGCCTTTTGGGTCTGATCCGCAGCGTTCAGGAGGAGCGTGCCGCCGTCTTCGAGCGTCACGTCCGCGGCGAGCGTGGAGACACCAAGAGTGCCCTCAACCGACACGGTGCCGGAGCTGAGCGAGAGGCTGTCCGCCGTAAGCTCACCGCTCACGGTGGAGTTGGCAGCCAGGGTCACGCTCGTGGTCGTGAGTGCGGCGCCCGCGGCCACGTTGAGGGTCTTCGTCTTAATGCCGCCATTCACGGCAAAGTCGCCGCCCGCGACGGCAAGGTTGCCGGAGCCGTCAATGGAGCCTTGGATGGTGCCGCCGCCCGAGCCGTTCGCGAGACCGAGCGTAAGGGTTTTGTTTTCGGCCACGGTGATCGTGGCGCCGTCTTCATGCTCGTTGCCGAGCACGGTCGTGCCGTCGCCGATCAGCGTAAAGCTCTCCGAAACCGTCACCTTTTCCAAAGGCTTCTCCGAAGTGATCGTCTGAACGCCGGCGTTGGCCTTACCGAGCACCACCGTCGAGTCCGTGACCGTGAGCTCAGCCTCAGGCAGAATCACATTGGCAATGAGGTCGTCCGTCTTGACTTCTTCAATGGCCGCGCCGTCGTCGCCCGTCACATTGACCGCAATGGTGAAGTTCTTGCCGGAGAGCGCCTCCGTGAGCCAGGACTTCTTGACGGTTTCGTCGGAGAAGTCGAGCGTACCGGCCTTCAAGTCGAAAATGGACTTTGCCGTGGTGTCACGCTTGTTCCCGGTCGTGCCGAAAACGTCGTCGAGCTTCAGATCGAGCGTGCCGCCGTTGAGCACGATGCTCTGCGCGGCAAGCTTTTCGGCCGTCGTCAGCGTGCCGACGCTCAAAAGCCCGCCGGTTACGCTCACCTCACCCTTCTGAAGATCAAGCGAATCAACGATGAGGGACCCGCCGGAAACCGTGATGCCGTAGCCGGTCGTTTCCGTGGCTTTCTGGAGCACGTCGGCTGCGGCTTGAACGCCCGACACGGTCACCGCACCGGCCGTCACGGCACCGCCGGAGACGACCAAACGACCGGCCGAACCGTTGCCTTCAGCAATCTCGAAGTTCGCCGTATTCGACGATTCCCCGCGCTTGAACGCGCCGAAGCTGCCCGTACCGATCTGACCGATTTCGACGTCGGCCAAATGGAGTTCGCCGCCACTCACGGTCCATTCGTTGTAGATGGAGACGTCGCGGCTGACATTCATCACGCCTTCAGACACTCGGAGTGTGCCGTAGAAGCGGCTCATGTCGGAATGGACGGTGAGCGTGCCCGCGCCGGTCTTTTCGATGGAGGAGGCCTCCGCCTTCTTGTTGACGATGCTCGACTGGATGGAATCGGTCGTTGCGCTCGTGTTCCCCGCCTCACCAATCGTCAAGGTGCCCGACTGCACGTCAAAAACCATGCGGGCCTTTCGGTCAAGGTAGAGAAAGCCGCCGCCGGACTGCCCCAGGCTGCCGTAGAGCTCGTACCACCGACCGTTGTCCGAAGCGGAGACGTCATTGCCGGAGTAGACGAGATCGGTCGTCGTACGGATGAGTGCCGTCGCGCCGCGCGTCCCGACCGTGTTGTTTTTCGCCGCATCCAAGTAGAGGGCACCGCCGCCCACCATCATGGTCGACGTGCCTTCTGCGCGGTTGTTTCGGAACACCGAATCCGTGAAGGTCACGCCGGCATCCGTGGAGCTGGTCCCCTTGATCATGGCTACGCCGCCGGCAACGGTCGCATCCGACGAGCGCGTGCCGCGAACAACGTTCCCTTCGAAAACGGCCTGGTTAAAGCTCAGCGTGAATTCTTGCGCCGCGTTGGAAGCCGTGTAGAAAATCGTCCCAAACACCATGTCCGAATCACTGGCCCGAACATTGTCTTTATAGACCGCACCGGTGTCGGTCGAAAGCGACTCGCTGATCTTGAAGACGTCTTCCGTCAACTCCAGGCCCGAGAAGCCGTTTTGAAACTGCTCCACGCTCTCGTTCACGAGAGCCTGCGCATTCCCGGCCATCGCCAAGCCGCCGACCATGGCCACCGCCACGACGGTCTTCGTCCCCTTCCCCTGAACGGTCCGCGTGAGTTCGTTCACGACCATCAGCGCGCCGCGGGCCGCGCTGAAAACGACCTTGAATGTTTGATTCATGATTTGCTGCTCCTATGTCGATCTTTTTCAGATCCTTCCGCCGACGATGCGTGCCGTCGGCTTTTTGTCACCGCACGAACGGAGCCTCTCCTGACGGATCGACGCCGCGCTGTGCGCGTGAATCCATCCGAGGGTTCTTGAAAATCGAGCCATGGGGGGTAAATACCCTTACTCCATCAAGTCAAGATCTGTTTCCAATGGTTTCAAAGCCTAGAATTCTCTGTAAATACAAAGGTTTTCAGGAAAACCCATCTGAAGTCTTCATCCCAAGATCCTCAAAAATTTTGTGTCTCAAACCAACCACGACACACCTTGGCGAGCCAACGCACATGGGTTATCAGTTGATGGGTCTAAAGAGCATCACTCCCATGCCTACCCGCCCGAACGCTTCCTCCTTCACCTTGCCGGTGCCGACGAGCGACCTCAGCGATCTGCGAAGCGATGCCGAACCTCCCGATGACGCCGACGAGGGACGCAAAGCAGTCCGCCGAACCGGCCTATCCGGAATACGCCTTCGAAAAGAGCACCCGCGATCCCGCTTTTCCTCAACAATCCCCCGAAGAAACCCGCGGTTCCCTCACGGGACGACTAGAATGGGTGCTTTCTGCGGTTCAACACACATCCCTCCCTCGAGATGCACGAAGAATTACTCACGGCCGTACTCCTTGCCGCCTGCGCGCTTTGTTTCGGCGCGGGCGCCCTCTGGCAGATCCGCCGCCGACAAACCCCCGCCCGCCGTTCCCACTGTCGTCGCGTGGAACGCATGCCCGGGCGCTCTGAAGACGTGAAGAAGGCCGCGGAGGAACCCGCACCCACGCGCCCGATGCTCCACGGTCCGGCGCGTCCCGGCATGCTCGCCGTTGCAGAGGTTCCCGGGGACGCGACCGCTGCGGACATCTACATTCAGCGCGCGCTCGAAGCGGATCTCCCCCACTACGCGGAAGTGGAGGCTGAACCCTACGACCTCAAGACGCTCTCGCACCTCTTCGAGCGCTGCCCGATTCTGGAGCGCGAGCCCGGCGACGGCTTTGCGGAAGACGTCTACGCGGTGAGCTTCACCCCGGCGATCGAGTCGGCCCACCTCCAGGGCTTTTCGCCCCGCATCAACGCGACGGCGAGCGACCTCCACGTCATCGCCTTGGACAACCACGGCGCACAGTTGGGCGAGCCGATGCCGACGGCCGACTACGGCTGGGGGACGCCGTCTCACCTCAACACCCTTTGGGATTTGCTCAACCCCGCCGAGCAGAAGCACTTCCTTGAGGGTGAACTCCGCAACGAACTCGCCTTCATCGAGAAAGAGCTCCCGAAGCTGAAGCTCCTCATCCCGGCCGTGCGCGGGCTGGAGTGGCAGAAGCACTACGACGAACTCTTCGAGCTCTCCCGCGACGTGCGCCGCCTGGGGTTGGAAGAAGGCCGCGCTCAGGAGCGCATCCTCCGCGCGGACGATTTGGCGGCCGCCATGCGCGACGTGAACCGCCGCATCGACACCGCGATCAAGACCTTTGCGGGCTCGATCAAGGACGCTGAGGAAGCCGACCTGGCGCTCACCTCCTGCGTGGGCTCGCTCCACGAGCGTGAAATGGCGGTGCTGTTCCTCCGCGCCATTGCGGTCATCCGCGTGATCGCGAGCGACGACTACATGCACGGGATGCGCTGCTCGGCGCGTCTGGAATTGAACGTGAAGGAGTTCCCGGACGTGCATCTGCTCCTTGACCGCGCCCGCCGCATCGCGGAAGAAGCTTTGGTCAACCGCTCGCGCGCGATGAACGACGCCGAGATGGCGTTGGTCGAAAACGTCCGGAAGGACGCCGACCGTCTGGCGAAGGAGCACGACGAGCTTCACGCCCGTCTCGAGCGCGACGTCGCGCGCCTTCAGGGCCTCATCGACCGCCACCTCATTCTTCAGGGGCGCCGCCGCCGCTTTGCGGTGCGGCTCAAGCCCGACCTCACGATCGGGGCGCTCATGGTGCTCCAGCAGTGAGTGCCGTCCCAAGCGACATTCCGACCTTTTGAACGAACGACCGCCCGGCCTGATCCACAGCGCCGGGCGGTTTTGCATCACGTCTTCTCCTTGCCTCCCGTCATCCCTTCATCCTCTCCACGTCCCGTCGTCCGCAGCCAGCCGCTTTTGTCATCCGTTCGTCACAAACCAACCCCACTCCCCCGAACGCTTCATCGCCGTCATCGAAACGTCATTTGCGGAGCCGCCGAATTCATCAAACGATCAAAAAACCGTCACGGCCCCGTCAAACCGTCTCTCCATACTTCGCTTCGAGCCGCAGGGCGGTCCCCGCGGCAGTTGTTGAATGAATGGAAAAGGAAAACATGAACGCCAAGTTGATGACGATGGGCGCCGTTGCGGGCCTTGCGATGATGGGTACGGCCTGCGCCGGTACGGTGACCGTGAACGGCTCCACGACGGTGCTCCCCGCGATGCAGCAGGTGGCGGAAGCTTTCATGGCCGCCCACAAGGACGTGACGGTCACGATCTCGGGCACGGGGTCGGGCAACGGCATCAAGGCCCTTCGCGACAAGATGACCGACGTCGCGATGACCTCCCGCGACATGAAGGCGAAGGAAACCCAGGACTTCGAATCGCACGGCATGAAGCCCGTGCGCTTCACGGTCGCCTACGACGCGATCATCCCCGTGATCAACAAGGCGAACCCGGTTGCGGAACTCTCGAAGGAACAGCTCCGCGACATCTACGCCGGCAAGATCAAGAGCTGGAAGGAAGTGGGGGGCGACGACAAGCCCATCGTCGTGATCGGGCGCGACTCGTCGTCCGGCACGTTCGAGTGCTGGCAGGAGCTCGTCATGGGCAAGACCCGCGTCTCGCAGCGCGCGCTCCTCCAGAGTTCTTCGGGCGGCGTCGTTCAGGCCGTGACCTCGAACCCGAACGCGATCGGCTACATCGGCATCGGCTACGTCGATGGGCAAACGAAGGCCGTCAAGGTCGAAGGCGTCGAAGCGACGATGGAAACCGCCAAGGCGAAGACCTGGCCGATTTCCCGCGACCTCTTCCTCTTCACCATCGGTGAACCTCAGGGCGACGCGAAGGCCTTGATCGACTTCATGATGAGCGCGGACGGTCAGGCCCTCGTTCAGAAGTCGGGCTTCGTCCCGACGATCTGAGGCCCTCCTCCCCAAACCTCGCCCCCAACCCTCCAACCCTGAGGTTTTCGGATGGCCCGCTCCAAGAAACTTGCCCTGGACACGGCTTTCCGGCGAACGATCGGCGTGGCGGCGGCGGTCAGCGTGCTCGCGCTGGCCGCCATCGTGATCTTTCTGTGCACGCAGGCGTTTCCGGTTCTGAACCACGTGTCCCTCACGGACTTCCTCTTCTCGACCGAGTGGTACCCGACGGACGATCCGCCCGTCTTCGGGATCGGCGCCCTGATCGTGGGCTCCTTGGCCGCTGCGGCGCTGACCACGCTCATCGCGGTTCCGCTCGGCGTCTTGACCGCCTGCGCGATGCACTGCGGGATGCCGGAAGGCCTTCGCCGCATCGTGAAGCCCCTGATCGAACTCATGGCGGCGCTCCCCTCCGTCGTGATCGGCTTCGTCGGGATGGTGGTGCTCGCACCGTGGCTCCAAAACACCTTCAACCTCGCGTCCGGTCTCAACCTCACGAACGCCGCCTTGATGCTCGCCTTCATGTGCGTGCCGACGATCGCCTCGATCTCGGAAGACGCCTTGAAGAACGTTCCCTCAGCCCTTCGTGAAGCGTCCTTGGCGCTCGGCGCCACCCGCTGGGAGACGCTCGTGCGCGTCGAACTCCGCTGGGCCATGGGCGGGATCGGCACCGCGGTGATGCTCGGCATCTCGCGCGTGATCGGCGAAACGATGGTGGTGCTGATGGTCGCGGGCGGCGCGGGGATCATCCCCGAGTCGATCTTCGACCCCGTGCGCCCGATGACCGCGTCGATCGCCGCCGAAATGGCGGAGGCCGCGGTGGGCGGCGAGCACTACCACGCGCTCTACGCGACGGGTCTCGTGCTCTTTCTGATCACCTTCGTCTTCAACCTCGCGGCCTGGTACTGCACCCGGCGGCTCTCCCTGAAGTCGAACTGAGGCCAACCCACAGGACGCCCCCAACACCATGAGCTCCAAAACCAACCGTTCCGCCCGCACCTGGGCCGCCCGTTCGGGCTTCGGCGTGATGCGCCTGGCGGCCTTCGTCAACGTCGCGTCGCTCCTTGCGATCATCGGCCTCATCATCGTCGAAGCGCTCCCCGGACTCTCCTGGGAATTCTTGACCGAACCCCCGAAGAACATGATGACGGAAGGCGGCATCTGGCCCTGCCTTCTAGGCACGTTCCTTCTCGCCATGGGGGCGCTCGTCATTGCGCTCCCCTTGGGCGTCGCCGCGGCCGTGTACCTGCACGAGTACGCCGACAAGACGAGCGCGTGGGTGACGCTGACCAGGCTTTCGATTGCGAACCTCGCCGGCGTCCCCTCGATCGTCTTCGGGCTCTTCGGCCTCACATTCTTCGTGGTCTTCTGCGGCTTCGGCGTGAGTCTTTTGTCCGGGATCCTGACGCTTGCGGTCCTGTCGCTGCCCATCATCATCAACACGACGGAAGCCGCGCTCGCGCAGGTGCCGCAGGACTGGCGGGAAGCGAGCCTCGCGCTCGGCGCGTCGCCCTTCGAGACGATCATGAAGGTGATCCTCCCGAACGCGCTCCCCGGGATCCTCACCGGGTCGATCCTCGCGCTCTCGCGCGCCGCGGGCGAAACCGCCGCGATCATGTACACGGGGAGCGTGTTCTTCACGCCCAAAGAAAGCGCCTCGCTTTTCGAACCCGTGATGGCGCTGCCCTACCACATCTACGTGCTCGCCACGTCGGGCACCAACATCGAGGCGACGAGGCCTCTGCAGTACGGCACCGCGCTCGTGCTGCTGCTTTTGGTGCTCTGCATGAGCTCCGCGGCGATTTGGCTGCGCGAACGCCGACGCGGCTGAGGCTCAGGACCCAGAGCACTCTAAAGCCACCTTCAGCACCCCCAACCAACCGACAGATTTTCGAACGCTCCAAACACCATGACGACGACGAACATGCCCGCGCCCAAGATCGAGATGCGCGACCTCAACGTCTACTACGGGAACTTCCACGCGATCAAGAACATCTCCATGCAGATCCCCGAGGGGAAGGTGACGGCCTTCATCGGGCCGTCGGGCTGCGGGAAGTCGACCCTTCTGCGCAGCCTCAACCGCATGCAGGACCTCTACCCCGGCCAGCGCGCCGAGGGGATGCTCCGGATGGGTGACCTCGACCTGCTCTCGCGCGACATCGACGTGACGGAACTCCGTTCCCGCATCGGGATGGTCTTCCAGCGCCCGACGCCTTTCCCGATGTCGATCTACGAGAACGTCGCCTACGGCGTGCGCCTTCACGAAAAGCTCTCGAAATCCGAGATGGACGAGCGCGTCCACTGGGCCTTGAAGAAGGCGGCGCTCTGGGACGACGTGAAGGAAAAGCTCCAGGAACCGGGGACGAGCCTCTCGGGCGGTCAGCAGCAGCGCCTCTGCATCGCCCGCGGGATCGCGGTGAAGCCGGAAGTTCTGCTGTTGGACGAACCCTGCTCGGCCTTGGACCCCATCTCCACCGCCCGCATCGAGACGCTGATCGAAGAGTTGAAGCAGGACTACACCGTCGTCATCGTCACGCACAGCATGCAGCAGGCGGCCCGCATCTCGGACTACACCGCGTTCATGTACCTGGGCGAACTGATCGAATTCGGCGAGACGCGCCAGATCTTCACCCGCCCGCGCGAAAAGGCGACGGAAGACTACATCACGGGCCGCTTCGGCTGATCGGTCCGTCGTGGAAGGACATTCAAGAAAAGAAGGATGGAGAACACCATGACCGAACACATCGCCAAGCAGTTCGACGTTGAGCTGAACGAACTCCAGACGAACATGCTCGAGATGGGCGCGGACGTGCGCCGGCAGCTGGACGCGGTGGGCCGCGTGCTGCTGAGGCTCGACGAGGAAGAGGCCCGCGAAGTCGAAGCGGCCGATCAGAGAATCAACATGAAGGAAAAGGAGCTCGACGCCTTCATCGAGTTCATCCTTGCGCACCGCCAACCCCAGGCGCGCGACCTGCGGCTCGTCGTCTCGAGCCTCCGGATGACGATCGACTTCGAGCGCATGGGCGACGAAGTGCGTTCCGCCGCAAAGGGCGTGAGGAAGCTGCGCGGCACCGTCGACGAGCGCCTGGTCGAGATACGCGACGAACTCCTGACCCTTCACGCCCATCTTCTCGTCATGATGGACGAGACCCTCACCGCGGTGAAGAACTTCGACGACCGCCTCGCGCACGCCGTCGTGGCGCGCTTCCCGGTTCTGAGGAAGGAAACCGGCGCGGCCGTGAAGGCCGTCGTCGACCGGATGGTCGCGGGTGCGGGGATCGAGGACGGGCTGGAATTGATCCGCATCGCCAAGGCGCTCGAACGCGTGGGCGCCCACATGCAGAACATCGGCGAGTCGATCGTCTTCATCCGCGAGGGCGTGGACATCCGTCACACGCCGGAGACGGAAGGGAAGATCGTCAAGGGCAACTGAACATAGCCCGTGTTGTTCGTTCGTTTCCGCCGAACAACACCCGAACCGAACTGAGGCCCTGCGGACGCGTCGCCGGGTACCCATGATGCGGGTACCCGCAGGGTCGATGCCGGCGGTTGGAGGAGGGATCGGGGCGTAGGCCATTTGGAGCGGTCGAAACCCCGGTCCCGCCTTTTTTTGACGGACCGATCCCCCTAACTACTTGACTATATTGAGAAACATCTCGTAAATATTTCAAAAATATTTCACAATCTGACCGTGGCCACCGGTAGGTTTTTTCAGTAATAATGCGCCACCTGCGCCGAATTTGCGGTACCCGCAGCACTGCTCAATCGACGCTCCAACGCTCCGACTTGTCCGGCAGGTATATTAGGGTTACTACCAAAGCCCTAAAACACCCCTCCCATCGGAGCCGTTGCGTCCGGTACGGCGGTACCCGTACATTTCGGCTACGTCTGAAAAATCTTTCTCGAAGGACCAACCCCCATGGCTCTCCGACAAGAACAAATCCTTCTCCTTCAGGAGCTTAAATACGACCACAAGATGAGCAACGAGGCGATCGCCTCGGTGCTCGGCTGCCACCGACACACCGTCGCCCGCCACCTCCGCATGATGGCCGAAGGCGCCACGGTGGGTCCGCGACCGCAGTACCAGAACGGCATTCTCGACCGGGGCGACCAGTCGAGCCTCACCGCGCTCTTCCGCGAGACGCAGGGCAACGGCGATCTGATCGCGAGCCACATCACCCGCGCGCCCGAGCGCTACGGGCTGGTGCCGGGCACGACGGTTTCGCCCCGCACCGTGCGCCGCTTCTTCCAGACGCGCCACCCGAAGCTGGCGCAGGAGCGCTGGGCGATGCGCCGCGCGGCCTACGCCTCGATGCGCGCGGCGGCCGCCGCGAAGGCGGAAGCCGAAGCAGGCTGAGCGACGACCGGTGACCTTGCGGTCCGCGTGATCTCGTGATCACGACCGATCACGGCGAAAGCCGAGAAGACTTTTCGGGGAGCCCCACCGGGCTCCCCGAAGTCTTTTGGGGCGGGCGGCAATCCGGGCGGGGCCGCACCCGGTGTTCATCGACCTTTCACCGCCCTTCATCACCCCTCACCGCCCTTCATCGGCCTTCATCCGCCCCTTCCGGGCGGCTCTCCGGCTCCTCTGGAGAGGGGCGTCAACACCGGATTCTGAACGTAGTCCCAGACGCGTTCGACTTCCTCGACCTTCGAGAGGTCGAGCATCGAAGGCGCGCGGATGCCGCCTTATCCCGACTGATGCCGCCTCATGCCTCCTCACTCCGACGCACGCGGCCTCAGGATGGCGCGGAAGGACGAATCCCGGCGCGTCCCGACGACCGTCGTTCGGGCGCAGCACCTTCGTCGAACGTTCGTTCCTTACGCTGCGCCCTCCGCGAAGACCCCGATGCAGGAAGCCCTCCCGAGCGCCCCGCATTGGTGCGATCAGGCAAAGGCCGGGCGTGATGCGCCAAGTTCCAAGTTTCCTTGGAGCCAAGCGTCCGCACTCTCTGCGAACGCCGAACCTGTCCGCCCTGCCCGCCCAGGGAGGACGGCGGATTTAGCCCCGCGCGCCCGCATGGTGTAGGATTCACTCTTTGTAAGATCCCTAACACTCCGGAGTCACCTCGTGTCCACTCAGCAGGAATGCGTTGAGCTCGCCAACGGCGTCCAGATGCCCGTCATCGGGTACGGCACGTGGCAGATTCCCGTCAATGAGCGTTTTCTGAGCACGATCCACACGGCGATCCAGTTGGGCTACCGCCATTTCGACACGGCTCAGATCTACCAGAACGCCGACCTTCTGGGCGAAGCGGTCCGCTTCTCGGGCTTCCCCCGGAAGGACTTCTTCCTCTCGTGCAAGATCTGGGCGACGTGCCGCTCCTACGAGACGGCCTACGAAGCCGTCTGCGAAACGTACGACCGCATGAAGGTGGGCGCGATCGACCTGATCTGCGTGCACTGGCCGGCGACCCAGGGCGACCCGATGCTCTGGCAGTCCGCGAACGCGGGCGTCTGGCGCGCTCTGGAAGACGCGCAGCTCGAAGGCAAGGTCCGCGCGATCGGCGTCGCGAACTTCCTCCCGCACCATCTGGTGCCGCTGCTCGCGCGCGCCCGCATCCGCCCGGCCGTGAACCAGCTGGAGATCCACCCCGGCCACACGCAGTTCTCGACCGTGAACTGGTGCCTGAAGCAGGGGATCCAGGTCCAGGCCTGGAGCCCGTTGGGCCGCGGGGCGCTGCTTACCAACCCCACGGTGCTCGCCATCGCGCGCGCCCACAACGTCGCCCCCGCGCAGGTGCTCCTGCGCTGGAGCATAGAGCGTCAGCTCTGCCCGATCGTGAAGGCGGTCGACCTCATCCACATGCGCGAGAACCTGCGTCTCTACCACTTCGAACTCTCGGACGAGGAGATCAGCGCTCTCGACAAGCTCCCACCCTCGACCGCCTACTCGGGGCTCCACCCCGACACGGTGACGTTCTGAGAACGGAGACCAAAAGGTCCGAACGGATCCCAAGCCGATTGGTAATCCACGCGAAGCCCGGCACCGCCGGGCTTCGGTGCATTCGGACCCTCTCTCCTTGATTCCTGAAGAGACGGCGAGGTGAAGAGGTGAAGAGATGCGGAAGTTGAGAACGGGATGCTGAAATCGAAAAATCGTTCGCCGTCGTACGACTTGACGAACGTTCGACATCAAACTATCATTCACCCTCATGGAAAAGACGAACAACGCAACCCCGCGCAGGCAGACGATCGCGATCGCGCTCGCGGGCCGGTTTCTGGAGCGGAGCAACGCGTTCATTCAGGACGCGTTGGAGGACGAGGCCCTCTACCCCGGCATCGTTCCCGCGCACGGCGACCTCTTCAAGGTGCTCTTTGCGGAGCCCGAAGGCATTTCGGTCTCGGAACTCGCGCGCCGCACGCACCGCACGAAGTCGACCGTCTCCATCCTCACCGAGAAGCTCATGCACCGCGGTTGGTTGGAGAAGTGTCCGAGTGCGGCGGACGGCCGCGTCGTCGTGCTGCGCCTCACCGACGAAGGCCGGGCGCTGGAGCCCGTTTTGGAGCGGATCTCCGCCGCGCTCTGCGAGCGCGTGACGGCGAACCTCACCGAGGACGAGACGGCGCATCTGGAGCTCCTCCTCCGCAAGGCCATCCGGGGGTTCGAGAAGCCCGAATGAGGCTCGACGAACCCGGACGCTTCGACTTTTCCGAAGGGTGGAATCCGCCGACAGGAAGGTAGGACGAGAGGAGCCGACAAGCTCTCCCGCCTTCCCGAACACGGATTCCTTCTTTTTCAACCCAATCGTTCGACGGCGAAAGTTTTTGACCGATCAACCGACCCCGGCATCGAAGGGCCGCCCCAAACCCTCTTGGAAAGGTTTGACGGCGAACGTTCGAAAGCGAACGGGTGCGGTTCAAGCTCAGAAATCCACCGCCGAACGCCGCGTTTCAACAACCATCCGATCCCTCCCGACGACGTCGTTCCGTCGGGAGACACACTCAAGGAGACAACCATGTCCGTTTTCTCGAAAACCGCCGCCGAAGGCGTCCGCACCGAACTCCACGACAAGCTGGGCTTGACCGGTGCGGAAGTGTCGGTGAACAACCTCCCCGCCAATGCCGCCGTGCCGTTCGTCCACAAGCACACGAAGAACGAAGAGCTCTACGGCGTGCTCGCGGGCTCGGGCGAGCTCTACATCGACGGCGAAGTCGTCGGCATCAAGGCGGGCGACTGGTTCCGCATCGCGCCCGAAGGCCGCCGCGCGATCCGCGCGGGCGCGGACGGCATCTCGTACGTCTGCATGCAGACGAAGGCCGGTTCGCTCGAAGGCTTCACGATGACCGACGGCGTCGTGCTCGAAGAAAAGGCGCCCTGGCACTGAGTCCGCTGAGCCCGCCGAAGAGCGGGCT